>NZ_RBHX01000001.1:1531777-1838132 GCF_003626735.1 Microbacterium sp. CGR2
ATGGCCGGCGGGATCGCAGCGACCAGGGCGATCACGAGCGCCCACATCGCGCGCGCCGTCCGGTGACCGATCGCGGTTCCGATGGCGATCGGTGTCAGCACCGCCATCGCGGCCCCCCAGCCGTTCGTGTAGGAGAACGGCGCCGACGGGCGCACGAAGGGTTCCTCGGCTCCCCAGGGTGTCTGAATCTCGGCCAGCGTCGGGAACACGAGCTCGGACACGTAGTCGTTGCTCGAGATCGCGTCGGGGAGGAGGCGGCCGATGGTCATCGTGAGCTGCGCCTCGGGAAAGAACATGCCCAGGTAGCCGCCGACGATGACGAACACCCAGATGAAGGTGAGCCCGTTGAATACGCGCTTCGGTGAGAGCGAGGTGCGCGCGTTGACGATGTAGACCATGATGATCGCCAGCGCGAGGAACTGACTGAAACGCACTCCCAGCCCGACCCCCCGTCCGAGCTCATCGATCATGAGCGCGGACGGGATCATCCATAGAACGAATCCGATCCAGGGAAGGATCCCGGGAACGATCAGAATCCGTCTCCGCATGATCAGAAGCGCGAGCATGGGGATCGCCATGATCACCGACGCGAAGGGGAGCATGCCGACCAGCCAGAACAGCGGGTAACCCCAGAGCACCGTGAGAACCGGCCAGGCAGGAAGGACACGTGTCTCCACCTCGAGGCTCGCGTCCTGGCCGGTCGCTGCGATGAGCGACCGACTCGGAGAGGCGATGAACGAAGCCATACGAGACGATTCCCGATTCAGAGAGAGACGAGCTGAGCGTGCTTGCGGCGAAGCGAGACGGCGAAGATCGCGGTATGCCAGGCGAACAGCCCGGCGTACAGCACGGCGAAAACTACCGGCAGACCGATGAACGCCACGACCACGTAGGTCGTCGAGGGATCCTGAGGCTGCTTGACGAACGACTCCAGGATGCCACGACCGGAGTCGCGAGCAGGTCGATTCGGTTTGGGCAGCAGCTTCTCGGCGAGAAGCTGCGACAGGAACCATCCCGAGACCAGGACGGAGAACAACCCCGCGATGAGCACCAGCCACAGTGCGGCATCCGTGCGCAGGAGGTGCACCGCGACGGCGACATGCACCAGAGGGGCGCGCACACCGTCGACGACGTGGTCCAGCCACTCGCCCGCCGGTCCCCCGCGACCCTGGATGCGCGCGAGCTGACCGTCGGCAGAGTCGAGGAGGTACCCGATCAGCAACAGAGCGGCGCCTACCGGTCCCGCCCACCATTCGGGGAAACCGGCGAGCACGCCGATACCGACGGCGCCGACGAGGGCGCTCACGGCGGTCACCCCGTTCGGGCTCGCGCCCCACGTTGCCGCGATGACCGCGGTTCTCCCGCCGAGCGGGCGATTCACCCAGCGCAGGTACGCCGGAACGCCCGCCCCCGCTTTCTGGGCGGAGGCGAGCGCCCGACGTGCCTCGGCGTAGGACAGCCTGCTCATCCGCGAAGCATACTCAACGCGAGATCGAAGCTCAGGTCGGGCGTCGTGCGATAGTTCGCGTGGACCGACGCGGAGATGACGTTGTCGCCTTCGACCAACAGGTTCGCCGGAACGGTGAAGGTCACGCGGTTCGCTCCCGCGGTGGTGGCCCGCGGGGCCGCAGTGGCGTAGGAGTTCTGGGTGAGCGCTCCGGTTCCGAGGTTCGCCCGGCCCAGCTCGACGCCGTTGAGGTACACGACCACACCGTCATCAGCGATGAGGGTGACCGTGCCGTCCTCGACATCAGCCGCGTCTACGACGGTGAAGGTGTGGCGGAATTGCGCGCTGAGCGGCTTCGGCGAGAGGTTGGCCGGATCGACGTTCGTCGCGGCAGCAGCGACGCCCCGAGCGAGCAGACCCTGGCCGGTGCTCCATGCGGAGGCGTCGAACGTCACGGCGTTCCAGTTCACGGGCAGCGCGTCGGCCGAGTAGCGCCACGACCAGGTCGAGCCGTTCTCGATCGTCACGGGTACCTCGTTCTCCGCGGGCGGAGTCGTCGTGCTCACCTGCGCCGTGGCCGGAGCGGACGTGAGGCCGCCGATGCCGACGGCGACCACACTGTAGTCGTATGCCGTCGATGCGGTGAGCCCTGTCTCGGTGAACGCCGTCGTGGCGGCATCCGTCGTGCCGACCTGCTGGCCGCCGCGGCGGATGACGTACGACTGCGGGGCGGTGCCGCCGGTCGGCGCCGTCCAGTTGAGCGTGACCGAATCGATCGTGCTCGTGCCGGTCAGATCCGTCACCGCGTTCGGTGCAGCCGGGGCCTGGCCGCGCTCTGCCGTGAAGGCGAGATCGAAGCTCAGGTCCGGGGTCGAACGGTAGTTGGCGTGCACCGAAGCCGCGAGCACGTTCGTGCCGTCGACGAGGACGCCCTGCGGGACGTCGAACGTCACCCGGTTCGCCGCGGCCGAGGTGTGGGACACGACGCCGTTCGCGTAGGTGCTCAGCCCGACGGTTCCCGCCGGCATCCGCACTCGTCCGAGCTCGACGCCGTTGAGGTAGAGAGCCACGCCGTCGTTCGCGATGACGGAGACCTTGCCGTTCACCACCGTGAGCGCGTTCTGCACCTGGAACTCATTGCGGAACTGCGCACTGATCGGCTTCGTCGTCAGGTTGTTCGGATCGATGTTCGTCGTGGCAGAAGCCACGCCGCGGCCGAACAGGCCCTTTCCGACGCTCCATGCGGAATCGTCGAACGCCGTGCTGCTCCACGCAGCAGGAAGAGCGTCGGAAGAGTAACGCCACGACCATGACGCGCCGTTCTCGATGAACGTGAGCGCGGATTCCGGTGCGGGCTCGGCGATGAAAGCCGCCGTGCTCGCCGAGCGGTTCCCTGCTGCGTCTCGTGCGCGGACGAAGTAGCTCGTCGGATCTTCGGTGATCGGGACCGTGTAGGTCGCGGACGTGGTGGATGCGATCACGCGGTTTCCTCGGATGACCTCGTAGGTCACCCCACCGGCGTCGGTGGACGCACCCCAGGTCAGTGACGCCTCGGTGCCGCCATTGCCCGGCGTCGCGGTGATCGCACCGGGTGTGGTCGGCGCGATCGCGTCACGCGGAGCGAAGCGGATGAACCCGCCTGACCACTGGGGGACTTCGCCTGAACGAACGGAGCGACTGAAGTCGCCGCCCGTCCAGAGCACACCCGTGCTGTCGAAGAAAGTACCCCACGCGCCGTAACCGGCACGCGCCTGCACGACCGGAGACCACTCGGCGACGTACTTGCCGGTCTGCGCGTTCCACGCACCCATGAGGTTGATCTTGTCGGCCTGGGTCCAGCCCGTCCCGACGTTGTCCCAGGTGTACGCGTCCTGATAGACCCAGTGGCCGCAGTGGCATCCGCCGACGACGAGCGAAGCGTTGTGTTCGACGGTCTGGAAGTCGCCGCCGGCCTTGGTGATCGAGCCGCCGACACGTTCGAACGTGTTGCGGTCGTACGCGATGAGGGAGTGTTCCGATCCGCCGAGCCACACCTTGCCGCCGGCCTCGGTGACGCCGAGCTGCCAGATGTTGCCCGAGTAGTTGCCGGAGGCGTCGATCGACGCCTTGCTGAACTTCGGCACCCACAGCGGGTCGACCAGCGGTGCGCCGGTGGCGGTCTGGATCGCTGCCGCGCTGGGAGTGGAGGTGGTCTGCTTCATCTTGAAGTAGCCCGAGAAGTAGGCGCGGTCGCCGGCGTCGGAGGCGTCGACTGCAACCGACGTCCCGTTGAGGAAGGCGTTCCAACCGGTGTCGGGGCGTCCCGTCGTGAGGTTGATGCGACCGCCGTTCCACGAGCTGGCGCTTGTGGTCGAGCCCACTGCCGTGAGGTGTGTGAACGCACCGGCGACATAGAGGAAGTTGCCCTGGACGTCGAGGTCGCGGACGTAGGGGACACTGCCCGTGGCCCGGTGCTCTGCGGTGACCTGCCAGCCCGAGAGCTGACCGGTCGTCGCGTCCAGGAACGCGATGCCGGCCTGCGGAGTGCCGTTGACGGTGGAGAACTGGCCGCCGATCGCGACGCGTCCGTCGGCCAGGCCGACAATGGCTTTGACCTGGCCGTTGAGCTGCGGACGGAACGTCGATGCCCATTCGCCCGTGTTGACGTCGAAGGCTGCGAGGTAGGGCTGCCCGACCTGGTCGGCACCGGCCTCGGTCCGCTGAACATAGCGGAAGTTGCCGCCGACGAACACCTTCCCGCCGACCTCGCCGAACTCGGCGACCTCGGTGTTGAGTTCGCCGCTGCTGCCGTTGGCGAAGCCGGAGACGCCCCAGACCGTGTTCATGGCGTTGCTCTCGGGAATCGCGGCGAGCGTCGACGCGGCAGTTCCGGATGCGGGAATCGTGCCGAAGTCGAGGTCGGCCACCTTGAGCTGCGGCCGAAGGAAGACCTGCGTGAACGGTCGAGCATAGCCCTGCCCGGAAGGGCTCCACAGATACGACGTCGTCGCCGTGCTCCCTGGGGTGCTCGCACCGTACGCCCAGCCGTTGATGTAGTTGTGTGAAGCCTGCTCGCTGAACACGACGCGCCGCTGCAGATTGTTGCTGCCGAAGTTGTTCGTATTGCCGCCGCTGCCCGCAGCACCGTCGAACGAGTAGTTCTTGACGCGGTGTTCGGCGCCGAAAGTCCATGCCCAGCGGTCACGCTGGGTGAGAGTGAAGCGCGCTTCCTGCCAGGCGGTGCCTGCGGTGTCGGTGGCGCGGCGGAGCCGGATGCCGTCGGTGAGCGCGTCGACCCGCCCGCCGTTGAGAAGAGCGTCCACGGTCTTCGCGGGAAGCTGCGCGGGTTGGAACGCGTCGGTCCCCGACGGGGTGTTGCGGACCTGCGCGGGGGTGCGGAGGCCGTTGTACCCTTCCTTCCACCCCTCACGGCCGCGGCCGATCAGGACCCAGCCGCCACCGGCGGTGGTCTGGTCGCAGTAGAACTGTTCCGGCGCGACGAGGGAGGGTGTGACGAGCCAGTAGATGCCATCCGCGGACTGAGGGTGGTTCTGCTTGACCTCCCAGCACGATGCGGCCGCCGTCTCCTGCGTGAGGCCGTCGGGAAGCGGGGTGACCGCGGAGGTCGCTGCGATCGGCATGAGCAGGGAGCCCACCAGTGCGGCAGCGGCCACGATCGCACCCGCTGTCATGCGAGCGAGTTTCGTGCCACGCGGTGTGGTCGTGCTGTTCATCAGATTCCTTTTTCGGGTTCAGATCCGACGGGTCAGGCTGCAGCGCAGTCCTGGGCGTCCGGGATGTCGTGAGACGAGATCTTCCAGGCATCGTCTTCGAAGACAGCACCGTAGACGTGGGCGACGGGTCGGCCCGGGTTGTAGAGCGAGTCCTTGAGCGAGTTGCCCGCGGCATCGATGATGTCGATTCCTGACACGTCGACGCAGACTTTCAGCGTGATGGTGGCCGGCTCCGTCGCGAGATGGACGGCCGTCGGGGTCACGCTCGTCACGACGGCGTCCCCGGTCTGCGTGTAGCCGAGGTCGAACTGTTCGCGGGCATGAGACTGGACTTCGCCGAGAACCCAGCCTGTCGCGACCGCCTCCACGCCGACGGCAGAGCCGTCGCCGCGCTTGCCGACCTCGTCCAGTGCGGCGACCACGGCTTCCACCGCAGACGCGGCGCGTTCGACTTCGGCCTCTTCGTCATCGCTCAGCGGCGCCTCGACGACTGTGGAGACGGTGGACAGCGGGTCCTCCGAGGCGTTCTTGTCGGCGTCGCCGTCGTCAACCGGCTTCTCCGTCGGCGCCGCGACGGGGGCGGGAGCGTTCGATGCGACCAGGGCGATGCCGATGCCGACACCCCCGAGCGCGATCGCCGATGCCGCGATGATCGCGATCCAACGCCGACGCGATCGGGTCTGAGTCTGTTCGTTCGTGTCCATCAGTAGGCTCCGCTCGGCTGGACCATGGCCTTGGCAGTACGCCACATGATCTGAAGGTCGTTCATGACGGACCAGTTCTCGACGTAACGCAGGTCGAGGCGCACGCTCTCGTCCCACGAGAGGTCGCTGCGACCGGAGACCTGCCACAGGCCGGTGATGCCGGGCTTGATGTAGAGGCGCCGGAACACGGTGCCGTCGTAGGCGGTGACTTCGCTGGGGAGCGGCGGACGCGGCCCGACCACGCTCATGTCCCCGACGAGGACGTTCCAGAACTGCGGCAACTCGTCGAGGGACAGTTTGCGGAGGATCCTGCCGACTCGGGTCACCCGCGGGTCGTCCTTCATCTTGAACAGGAGTCCGGCGCCTTGATTCTGCTCCTTGAGCGCCGCGAGCTGCTGCTCGGCATCCGTTTTCATCGAACGGAACTTGACCATCTTGAAACGGCGGCCATCGCGGCCGACGCGCTCCTGGAAGAAGAAGACCGGACCAGGGGAGTCGAGCTTGACGAGGACTGCGAGCACAGGAGCCAGCAGAGCGATCGGAATCAACGCGATCGCTGCGACGGCGATGTCGAGCGCGCGCTTGAGCACATGTTGGCCTCCCTCATAGCGGGGGATCTGCACCTGGATGAGGGGCAGCCCCTCCACGGGGGCGAAGGAGATCCGTGGGCCGGCGACGTCGGTGAGACGGCTCGAGAGCACGAGCTCGGCAGCGGTACCTTCGAGCTGCCAGCTGAGCTTCTTGACGAACTCCGGCTCGCCCTCGGGGCGGCTTGCCACGATGATCGTGTCGGCGCCGAGCTGCGCGGCGACGGTGGCGACGGTGTTCACGTTGCCCAGCACCGGGAACTGCGCGTTCTGGATGTCGATCTCCCGCGCGTTGCCGTCGAGGAGGGTCGCACCGACGACCTGGTAGCCGGATGCGCCGATCGGGTGGAGTGTGCGAACGACGTACTCGACGTCGTCGCGATTCCCGACGACGAGCGTACGGGAGGCGAACCTCCCGTACGCTCGCTGCGCCTGGAGCCAGCGGCGCCACAGCCACCGGGTCACCAGAAGAGTCAACACACCGACCGGCAGCCCCAGCAGCAGGGTCAGTTGCATCGACTTCCACGCGAGCAGCACCGCCACGATGGCGATGATCCCGAAGGCGAGCCCGCTGGCGTGAACCACGCCGCGGTACTCGGTGGCGCTCGCGCGGAACAACGCGGCGTCCCGCGTGTGCAGTGCGCTGAGCATGAGATACCACAGCGCGACGAGGGGGACGCCGCCGCGGAGGATCTCAGACCCAGCGACGCCGACGACCAGTTGGAACGTCGCTGTCAGACCGACCGCGAACAGGATGACGGCCGCATCCGTGATCCGCAGTCGCATCCGATAGCGACGCTCCCACTGACGGCGTCTTTCCAGCGTTGCGGAAGCGCGCGGTGTGACCACCGTGTGCGCTGCCGGCTTGGCGGCTCGTGGAGCAGCGATCGGCATGAAGACCGACCCCGGACGAGCGATGCTCAGAGCATCCTCGACGGAAGTCATGCCGAGGCCCCTTGAGCCATGAATGTACGCAAAATACCCCAGTGCGACATTTGTTTCCCCAGATTCCCCAAACCATGAACCCCACGTTCACGGCGTTTGTCTGCGTCCCGACCCCTCGGGTCCTGCTGGGTTGCTCAGTGATTCCCACATCACGGAGTGCGTTTCGCCGTCCCACACGGCGTAGCTGGCAGCAGGCGCAGCAGACTTTGTCACTGTAGCGGATGGCGCTCGTCAAAGGAAGGTTTTTCGGACGAATGGATGAATAGGGCCAAGATCCTCGTTCCCGCGGCCGCTATCCTGACGCGGTGACCGCGAACTCCGCCGCCCCACGCTTCCGACTGCATCGGATGCTGCCGCGCGACCCAGAACAGCCGCACCGCTCGGCGAGCATGCTCGAGCTCTTCTTCGACCTCGTGTTCGTGGTCGCCGTGAGCATCGCCTCCGCGCAGCTTCATCACGCGCTCAGCCACGGCGACTTGGTGCACGGGATCTCCTCCTTCGCGATGGTGTTCTTCGCGATCTGGTGGGCGTGGATGAACTTCACCTGGTTCGCGACATCGTTCGACACCGACGACTGGCTGTACCGTGTCACGACATTCGTGCAGATGGCTGGGGTGCTGGTCCTCGCCGCCGGTATCCCGAAGGCTTTCGAGGAGGGCGACTTCACCCTGCCCGTCGTCGGCTACGTGGTCATGCGCGTCGCGATGGTGGCGCAATGGTTGCGGGCTTCACGCACCGCCGGACCGCTTCGCGGCGCGACCCGGCGGTACGCGATCGGGATCGCCGCTGTGCAAGTGCTGTGGATCCTGTTCCTTCTCATCCCCTCCGGGCCGCTGCAGCCGATCGCCTTCGTCGCCTTCGCACTGATCGAGATCGGTGTCCCCGTCTTCGCGGAGTACCGCCGGCAGACGCCGTGGCATCCGCATCATGTGACCGAGCGCTACGGTCTCTTCACTCTCATCGTCCTCGGGGAGAGCCTGCTCGCCTCCGCGAATGCGATCGTGGACGCTCTCGAGGAGGTGGAGTCGCTCGGGCCGCTGATCGCGATCTCGGTACTCACCCTGGTCATCACCGCGTCGCTTTGGTGGATCTACTTCTGGCCGCCCCATCACCGGGCCATCACCACGTTCCGTCGTTCGCTGCGCTACGGGTACGCCCACTACTTCGTCTTCGCTGCGGCTGCGGCCTTCTCCGCCGGCATCGAGGTGCAGCTCGACCTGCTCACCGGAGAGAGCCACCTGCCGGAGCCGGCTGCGTCGTTCACGGTCGCGATCCCGATCGCCGTCTTCCTCGTCGGCGTCTGGTGGATCGCGATCCGCGACAGTGCAGACCGCGTCGTGAACACGGCCATCCCCATCGGCGTCCTTCTCCTCCTCCTCGTCGCGGTGCTGCCGATCCCCGTGGCATTGGCCGCCCTCATCCTGGTGGCGATCGTGGTGATCCTGGTGCTCCGCCCACCCGTGCCATCGCGGTGACCTGCTATCCTGGTGAAGCAGCGTGTGTCCAGTGCCCCTCTCGGCCGCCACGTCGCCACTGATCAGGGCCATTCCGGACCACGCACATCGATGCGCGTGGGCTCCCCCTGATCTCACATCTTGCGGGGCGCCGACGCGTGCCCGCCACACAGCAATGAGCACCACCATGAACAAGACGACTTTCCCCCCTTCCGACCCCTTGACCTGGAAACAGGCCGACTCCGATGTGCACGTCGCGACGCGCGACGGCGAATTCGCCGGCTTCGTCGAGATCGACGGCGCGGCGCACGCCGTGCGCGACAATCACGGCGCAGACCTCGGTACCTACGACAGCCTCGAGGAAGCGCGCCTCGCACTGGAGAGCGCCCACGCACCGGAACGCCGCGCGCTGAGCCTGCCGTTCCGCGTACCGCGCACTCTGCGCAGACGGCCGCGTCGAGCTCGCGCCTGAGGCCTGACCCCGATACACACTGCGTACCGGCGAGTCAAGGGCCCCCCTTGTATTCCCCACGCTGCATGAGGGGCGGGTTAGCCTCAGTTAAGCGTTGGGCGATCTGCCCTCGGCTTCCATAGCTCAAGGGCTCCGATCGACAGGAGAAGATCATCTCCATTACGCAGGTCGAAACGACCGCAGCAACGCTGGGACCGGTACGTCAGACGTATTCGGGCAACGCCGAGTTCCCTCCCATGGCAAAGGCCTACAAGCAGGTTTCCCAGGTGGTCAAGGAAACAGGACTGCTCCGACGAGCACAATGGTTCTATGCGGCAGTCGCCGCCGGCATCGCCATCGCTCTCGGTGGTCTGATCACGGGGTTCATGCTGCTCGGCGACAGCTGGTTCCAGCTGCTCATCGCCGCAGGCCTCGGGATCGTCCTGACCCAGATCGCGTTCCTCGGACACGAGGCGGCGCATCGTCAGATCCTGACCACGGGACCGGCGAACTTCAAGCTCGCCCGCATCGTGATCGCCAGCATCGGCATGAGCTACTCGTGGTGGGACTCCAAGCACACCAAGCACCACGGCAACCCGAACCAGGTCGGCAAGGACCCCGACATCGAGGTCGACACGATCTCGTTCCTCGAAGAGGACGCCGCGAAGGCGAAGGGCCTGATCAAGCTGATCACCCGCAAGCAGGGCTGGTTGTTCTTCCCCCTGCTCACCCTCGAGGGACTGAACCTCCACTTCCTCGGCCTGAAGTACCTCATGACGGCGAAGAACGTCAAGGGTCGCTGGATCGAGCTCAGCATCATCGCAGCGCGTTTCGTGCTGATCCTCGTGCCCGTGTTCATGATGCTCCCGCTGGGAATGGCGTTCGCGTTCATGGGCGTGCAGTTCGCCGTCTTCGGCGTCTACATGGGGGCCGCGTTCGCCCCGAACCACAAGGGCATGCCGATCATCGATCCCAGCGCCCGGCTCGACTTCTTCACCAAGCAGGTCCGCACGTCGCGCAACATCCGCGGCGGCGCCTGGGTGACCTGGCTCATGGGGGGTCTGAACTACCAGGTGGAGCACCACCTCTTCCCGAGCATGCCGCGTCCGCATCTGGCGAAGGCGCGAGAGATCGTCCGCGACTACTGCGTGTCGAACGACGTCCCGTACACGGAGACCGGTCTCCTCACGTCGTACAAGATCGTGATCGAGTACCTCAACCGTGTCGGTCTGTCCGCCGGCGCCGACCCGTTCGACTGCCCGGCGACCGCGCAGTTCGGTCGCGCGTAGCACACAGACAGAAGGGGCCCGCCCCGAGCGCTTCGGCGACTCGGGGCGGGCCCTTTTCTCGAACTCAGTTCCTGGTGGACTCGTCCGACTCCACCACGTCGATCACGATCTTCTCGAGCGGGCGGTCATCGTCGAGTTCATCGTCAAGGACCTCGTCGCCGAGGAACTCGGACTCGACGTTCGCACCGGCGGTGGACTCGCCGCTTTCGTCCCGGCGGGCGATGCCCGCGGAGCCGTCCGTCGACAGGCTCTCCTCGGAGTACACGCCGTCGGGGCGGATCAGCTCGCGGACTTCGGACATGAAGCTGTTGAGCTGCTGCTGCTGCCAGCGCAACTGGCGAGTGCGGTCCTCAGCGTCGCGCAGCACGGCGGACGTATGACCGATGACGGTGTCGACGATCTTCTGGGACTTGACGCGCGCGCGGTCCAGGGTCTCGCGAGCGCGGACCTGGGCGTCGGCCTCGATGGTCTGCGCCTGCGAGCGCATCAGACGCTCGTAGTCGTCCGCCTTCGCGGAGATTCGCTGGGCGTGCTCCAGCGAAGCGGCGACCTGCTCGTTCGCATCGGTCGTGATGCGCTCGGCGTGCGCCACCGCCTGGTTGTGCAGCAACAGGAACTCCTGCTGAGCGTCGTCCTGCCGGCGGGTGAGGGTCTCCTCGAACTCCAGCACGCGAGCGTTCATCTCGCGCACCTCCCGCTCGGCATCCGCGCGCAGCTGGGTGGTCTCACGGGTGACGAGGGAGCGCAGCGCCGCCGCGCCCTTCTCGGCCTCCGTGCGGATCGCATTCGCTTCCTGCGCGGCCTGGTTCACCTTCTCGGTGGCGTGTGCGGACTCGCGCTCGATGCGGGCTTCGTGGGCGGTGTACTCGGTGTCCATCTTCAAGCGGACCTGGTCGGCGTCGCGCTGCGCCTGCGCCGTGATGCGCTCCGCGTCTTCCTCCGCCTCAGCGCGACGCGCGGTGACCTCATCGCGGGCCGAGCTCATCAGTCGATCGGCCTGCACGGCGGCGTTCTGGATGAGCACGTTCGCCTGTTCCTCGGCGACCCGGAGGATTGCTTCGAACTGCTGGCGGGAGGGTGCTTCCCCACCATCGGGCTGCGGGGCGTCGACCAGCTCCGAGGTGAGGGTCGCGACCTGCTGCTCGGCATCGGAGACCTTGGCGTTCGCTGCGGCGAGTTCACCCTCGAGTGCTTCGCGCGCGGCGCGCTCCTCTTCGCGGATCGCTTCCAGCGTGTCGGTCTGACGAGCCTTGGCTTCAGCCAGGTCGTCGTTCAGCTGCTGCACCTGCTTGCGCAGCGTGTTCAGCGCGGCATCCACCTCGCCCTTGTCGTAGCCGCGGAAGCCCACGGTGAAAGGTGACTGAGGATCGCGCTGCGGCGACGTCTCGATCAGCTGATCGAAGAAGTCGGGCGAGCGCTCGTCGCGATCGGTGTTCTCGGAGGGTTCGCTCATGAGGTTCAAGCCTTTCTGGCGAGGCCACGTCGCGGAGCGGCTGCTCCATCCCGCCGAACGGGAACGAGTGACCGAAGGGGAGGTCGTGTGCGGGCGCCGCCAAGGCCGCGGTCTGAAGAGATCGAGCCGAGTACGCGCGCGCACCTAGCCTAGTTGTGTCTTGCTGTGCGATGCGTGGTCAGCTCGCGACCATCAGGTGGTCCAGCACGAGCTCGCCGGTGGCGTTCAAGGACTTCATCATCTCGGCGATCAGGTGCGGATCGACGGTGGGCGGTTCGGCGCTGTCGAAGCCGAACTGCAGCGGGATCGCAGGGTGGATCCAGACGGTCGCGCGTTTGTCGACACCCTCGGCGACCGGACGCCAGGTCATCATGAAGCTCTCCTGGCGTCGGAGCTTGGTCGCGATCACGATTTTCAGGTGCGCCAGCGTGGCATCCTCGACGAGGATCGGATCCGAAATGCCGTCGTACCTGAGTCTTCCCATGACTGAACCGTACACCGCGCGAGCGCACATCCCCACTTCGGAGGTGGACACCGAACCACCTGGTGCGCAACCCCCTCGGTGGTCTTTTCTGCTTCGTCCTAGAGTCTTCGGACGGCTTCGACAGGAGAGGTGACGGGAATGAACGAGATACAGACGATGGTGCGTACGCAGATCACCGTGAACGGCACGGAGTTCTTCCTCGCCCAGGGGCAGGAGATCGAAGGCATCAAGAGCGCGATCGAAGCAGCCGCGGAAGCCGGCGGACGCTTCGTCTCCTTCATCGTCGTCGGCAATCGTTCCATGAGCATCCTCGTCACCGCCGCCACGCAAGTCGTGATCTCGGTCGACACGGTTCAGTTCGACCACCGCGACACCGGCGACGACGACGCACCCTACGGCGGGACATTCGACCTGCTCTGACGCGCGTGCACCCGTGAAGCGGGGACAATCTGGGGACAATCGATCCGCGACGCACCCGAGCGGCAGCACGGGTGCAGCCTGGGCGCCCTGGTACGGTGACGGCGGAGGACACTGCGTCCCCGGGTCGACCGAGCAAGAGAGAACGCGAGATGAAGCGAACGTCCCGGTGGAGTCTCGCCCGGATCGGGATCGCCACAGTGCTGGTGCTGGTCGTCGGCGTGCTTGCTCCGTCCTTCTCTCCCGGCTCTCCCGCAGTCGCGGCGACCGACGGACAGATGATTTATCCGGCGTCGGGCAACATCCAGTCGAAGATCAGCGACGGGTGCCGGGGGAACTATCGCAAGCACGACGGCATCGATATCACCGGAGCGGGTGGTGCGCCGATTCTGGCCGCCTATGACGGCGTGATCACGGCGCGCACATCGAACGGCGGCTACGGCTACTACACCGATGTCACGCACCCCGGCGGGTACCACACGCGGTACGGGCACATGGCTGCCCCCGGGAAGTTCGCCGTCGGCACACGTGTCGTCCGCGGACAGCAGATCGGTGTGGTGGGCAAGACGGGCGCCACCTCGGCCTACCACCTGCACTTCGAGGTGCGGCGCAACGGTGCCATCTACACGCCGGTGAACCAGGGCTTCACGTGCCTCTCCAACGTCACCCGCGGCGGGTTCATCCCGCACTTCTTCCCGGGTCTCGGCAGCGCTCCGGCTTCTCAGTTCGCATCGGCGGACTTCGACGCGGACACCAAGGCCGACCTCCTGGTCGTCGCCGGCAACGGCGACCTCAGGCTTCGCACCGGCACCGGCAGCGGTGCCTTCCGGGCACCGAAGACCGCCTTCTCGGGCTGGGGCAATACCCGCAAGCACATCACGCATACCGATTTCAACGGCGACCGAAAAGGCGACATCCTCGTGGCCGTGCAAGGTGGCGCCCTCGAGTTCTACGCAGGCACGGGCGGGGGCACCTTCCGCCCCGCCGTCAAAGCCGGTTCGGGGTGGTACAGCATGCTCCATGTGGCATCCGGCGCCGACTACAGCGGGGATGGCAGACAGGACGTCCTCGCCGTGAGCTCGACGGGTACGCTCACCATCTACCGCGGCAACGGCAGTGGCGGGTTCGGCAGCTCGCATCGCACGGTCGGCGTGGGATGGCAGGGGTTCCACTACCTCGTGGGCGGCGATTTCGACAACGACGGTCGCGGAGACATCATCGCCGTGGCGGATACCGGCGCGCTCTACTTCTATCCCGGAAACGGTGATGCTTTCGGTAAGCGTCGCGAGGTCGGCTCCGGGTGGCAGGAGTTCACCTCGGTGTCCGGTGGTGTCGACTACGACGGGGACGGCCGGGCCGACCTGCTCGCTCGCAGGGCGAACGGAGACCTCTTCCTCTACCCCGGCACGGGGGATGGCGCGTTCGGCGGGAAGCGCCTCGTCAGTTCCGGGTGGAGCGACTACCTCGCGATCGAGTAACGGCGCCACGCTGCGACGGAGCCGCTCGCGTATCGTGGGCGCATGGCCGACCCGACGTTCGAAGAGATCGCGGCCGACCTGTATGCCGGTGCACCGGACGAATTCGTGTCGTCGCGCAACGCGCGAGCGAAAGCGCTGACTGACACCGCTCTCGCCGCCCGAGTCCGGGGGCTCCGCAAGCCATCCGTCGCCGCCTGGGTGGTGAACGTGTTCGCGCAGGAGCGCCGGGAGCAGTTGCAGCAGGCTCTCCAACTCGCGGCGGAGCTTCGGGAGGCGCAGGAGGACCTGGATGCCGCGGCGCTGGCCAAGCTCGGTAGGGAACGGCGCGTGCTGACACGGCACCTGGCCGAGACGGCAGCCGAGTTGGCGGCACCGCGTGGGGAACGGATCACACCGGCGACCATCGAAGCTGTGGAGCAGAGCATCTCCGCCGCATTCTTCGATCCCGGCGCGGCAGCGGCCGTCTCCTCCGGTCGCCTGGTGCGACCGCTGGAGCCCACATCCACGTCGGAGGATGTGCGCGATGCGGTGGTCGGCGACGTTCCCACTCTGGCGCCGGCGCCCGCACGCCCGACGGATGAACTGAAGGCGCGGCGAGAACGCCGAGAGGCTGAGCGTCGTGTGGTCGAGGCCGAGAAGGACCTCGCTACCTCAGAGCGCGAACTGGCGAAGCAGGATAAAGCTCTCAGCGCTCTTCAGGCGAGGGCGAAGGAACTGGCCGACGACGAGGCCGACCTCGAAGCGCAGCTGGCCAAGGTGCGCGCTGAGGCGCAGCGTCTCGCCAAGGATCTTCCCGACGTCGAGTCCCAGCGCGCCGAGGCGGAGGAGCGGACGGATGCTGCGACGAGTGCAGTGCGCGACGCGCGAGGTGCCCTCGAGGCGCTGTGACCCCGGCCGGGAAATGCCCGCTCAGGGGCGCGACGCACCCTTCGATTCACGGGCGGTGAGCATGCGGCCACGAATGAACGGCAGCGCGGGCGCTCGGTATTCGATGGCGGGAACACTCTCGGGAGAGAGCGTGAACTCCGCCTGTCCGAACCGCCACAGTCGATTGAAGAGGAAGACACCGAGGGTCACTGCCCGGTCCGAGGGGACCTGCCACGTGCCGAGTCCCCACTGCGTCGGCTGCCCACGGCCTTCGATGACGAGCGTGGGTCGCACGCCGGCGTAGAGCGCGAACCAGGGCTTGTGGAGCGTGAGCTCGACTCGACGCGTGGCCGAGCCGTCGACGGGCACCGGGGCTTCGGGGATGTGCGGCGGGTGATCGGGCATGGATGCTCCAACGAGAAGGGAGGCGTTCGCTCCTCAGCATCCTCTCACCGCCATCCGGCGGCCGCGTACACGGAGATCCCCGACAGCGTCGTCGCGAGCGGCCGGGGATCGACGGGTCGGCTGCCGCCGGTCAGCCTCCGGACGGGTTCTCGACAGGGGTGCCGTCGTCGTCGGTGGTGTGCTCGGTCGTGGCGGCGTCGGCCTGTTCGGGAGAGCCACCGGATGCCGTGTCGGCCTCTTCGTCTTCGCCCGGGGTTCCGTTCGTGTTCTGCGGATCACTCATGCTGTTCTCCTTCGGTCGTTGCGACGAACCTAACGGCGGTGATGGCGCGACGGTGAGGCCCTTGACGCTGGACCTCGGGAGGTGGAGACTCTCGCGATGCTAGCGGGCGCTACCGGCTCCACCTCACGGGGGAGCGCAGGTCCGTCCGGCGTGGGATGTTGAGGACGGGGGCTCTCGATAGCGTCGATCGTGACGATCATCCGCCGAATTCGAGAGGACGCCATGAAAGCTCGCACCAGGACGCGCACCCGCATGACGGCAGTCATTGCGGCGGCGTCCACCGTTGCCCTGCTCACCGGCTGCGTCGCAGCGACCGACCAGCAGCCCGAGCCGACCAGCAGTGCGGCTGCGGAGGTCGCGCCGGAGATCGCGGCGGCCCTCGAGGGAGTGATCGAAGCCGGGGCGGTCGCGGTGACGGTGGACGTGCGCGACGGCGGCGACGCGGTGCAAGCGGCGGAGGGCTCGGCAGACGTCGAGGGTGACCGTGCCGCCGAAGCGGACGACCCCGTGCGCATCGCCAGCATCTCGAAGACCGTCCTCGCCGTGGTCGTACTGCAACTCGTCGAGGAGGGAAAGGTGTCGCTCGACACGACCGTGGAGGAGGTGCTGCCTGGACTCCTCTCATCAGCGCCAGGCGACGTGACGGTCGAGCAGCTGCTCCGCCACACGAGCGGACTACCCGACTACATTCCCGCGATCGCGCCGGACGCAAAGGCGGCGATCGACGGCAACGAGACCACCTACGAGCCGGAGGAGCTCGTGGCGATCGCGCAGCAGCAGCCGTGGTCGGCAGCGCCGGGAAGCGCGTTCCACTACACGAATGCCGGTTACACGGTCCTCGGCCTCATGGCGGAGGACGTCTCGGGCGAGCCCGTGTCCGATCTGATGGCGGCGCGCGTGTTGGAACCCACGGGTATGGACGACACGGTCTATCCCGAGGACGCGTCGATGCCCGAGGATGCTCTCCGCGGATACATGACCGTCGAGGAGGACGTCGTCGACATGACGGAGTACGAGCCGTCGTTCTGGTCCTTCGGTGCTTCTCTCGTCTCCACGGTCGGCGACGTGAGCGCTTTCAATGCCGCGCTCCAAGGCGGCGAGCTGCTGGAGGACGAGACGCTCGAGCAGATGCGTTCCCTCGGCGCGGAAGGGTATGGGATGGGCGTGCTCGCTGCAGGTGACGCGTGCGGCGCGCAACCGGCGGAGCTCGTCTACGGGCAGCGAGGCAACGGCTTCGGCTACAACTCGCTCACGCTTGCCAGCGCCGACGGTCAACGCGTCGTGACGGTGGCGTACACCGGGGGATCGTTCGATCCGGCGTCGGATCCGGTGTTCCCGGCCGTGAACGAACTGCTGGTCGCCGGGCTTGCGAGTACCTGCCCGTAGCGACGGGGAACCTGGCCCTGACCGGGGAAAAGCAAAACCCCCACCATGTTAGAAGCTAGGTGGGGGTTTCTAAGGTGACTGTAACGATCACCCTGTGGCTCCGACGGGCGTCGATCCCGTGACCTCTCGATTTTCAGTCGAACGCTCTACCAACTGAGCTACAGAGCCGCGCGACTGGCGAACCTGTCGCGTCCTAGACGAAAGGCCCTCTTCGAAAAAAGGGCCCGTCGCACGGAGCGACCCTGACGGGACTTGAACCCGCGACCTCCGCCGTGACAGGGCGGCACGCTAACCAACTGCGCTACAGGGCCTTACTTGTTTTCAATTGTATCGGATTGAGTGACCCCAACGGGATTCGAACCCGTGCTACCGCCGTGAAAGGGCGGCGTCCTAGGCCGCTAAACGATGGGGCCGGATGTCAGTCCCGGGGGACTTCCTTGCCGACGCTCAAGCATAAGCGATGTTCGCCGGAAATCGCGAATCGAGGGCGCGGCGCCTCCGAATGTGGCCGAAGGGGAGGACGATGGGCACGTCAGACATGTCCGGCATCCACCTTCCGCCCTGTTGTGGATGTGACAGTTGTTGTTAGTGTGACATGTGTGAAAGCGGCGGAAGGGGCCGAGTGAACGACAGGACCATGCGCGATGCGGCAGCAGCAGCATCCGCAGATTGTGGTTGCGCGCCCACCCCAACGGAGCGCGCGACCTTCACGAAGCAAGGCATCAGCCGTCGCGGGGCCCTCGGCCTCGGCGTGCTCAGCGTTGCCGCGTTCAGTGCTTTCGGCATCTCGACGGGGGTGTCCGCCGCGTATGCCGCGTCGTACCCCAGCTGGGACGACGTGCAGAAGGCAAAGCAGAACCAGGCAGCCAAGGCCGCGGAGGTCAACCGGATCGAAGGTCTGATCCAGTCCCTCACGCAGAAGGTCTCTGAGACGCAGGCGGCGGCGAAGGTCGCCTCCGACGATTTCTACGAGGCGCAGCAGGCGTACTTCGCGGCGATCGCCGAGGCTGAGACGCTGCAGGCGCAGGCCGACGCGCAAGCCACGGCAGCCGACGAGTCCGCCAAGAAGGCAGGGCAAGTCGCAGCTCAGCTCTATCGCAACGGCGGTGACAACACGTCTCTGGAGCTCTTCTTCGCCGGCTCCGCGAACAATGCCGACGAACTGCTGTCGCGTCTCGGCACGATGGACAAGCTGTTCGAGTACAACCAGTCGGTCTACGACGACGCCGTCGCCGCGCGCAACTCCGCCCAGTCGCTGAGTGATCAGGCTGTGGTCGCGCGTGACGAGCGCGACCGTCTGCAGCAGATCGCCGAAGAGAAGATGGTCGTCGCGCAGCAGGCCGCCGATGCCGCTCAGGCCGCCCTCGACGAGCAGTCCGCCAACCTCGCCACCATGGAGGCGCAGCTCGCGGCTCTGAAGGACACGACGTCAAAGACTGTCGCGGCGTACCAGAAGGGTGTCGAGGAGGCCGCACGGAAGAAGGCGGCGGAAGAAGCAGCACGCAAGAAGCGCGAAGCCGAAGAAGCCGCAAGGCACGCCTCCGGTAACAGCGGTGGTGGCGGCGGAGGAGGCGGCGGCGGCGGTGGCGGTGGCGGCGGCGGCGGCGGCGGTAACGGCTGGGTCCGGCCCCACGGCGGATACCGCAGCTCCGGCTATGGCCCCCGGTCGCAGCAGTGCAATTCCAGCGGCTGCTCGTCCAGCTGGCACTACGGCGTCGACCTCGCCAACGGGTGCGGCGCAGCGATCTTCGCCGCTCATTCCGGCACCGTCGACGCGGCCTTCTACAACGGCGGCTACGGCAACTACGTGCGCATCCAGCATGGTGGAGGGATCTCCACCGGCTACGCCCACATCAAGCCGGGCGGCTTCGCCGTGCGCCACGGTCAGTGGGTCCAGGCCGGTCAGGTCATCGCCTATGCCGGCAACACCGGAGGGTCCTTCGGCTGCCATCTCCACTTCGAGGTGTACATCAACGGTGCGTACACCAACCCGATCAACTTCATGGCGGACAAGGGCGTCTCCGTCTGAGCATCCGCCCCGTACAGAGAAGACCCCCGGCCGCAGAGCGGTACCGAGGGTCTTCTCTTCGTCTGGCGGCTGAGGTCAGTGACCCTGCTCGCCGTAACGCACGATCGACTCGTCGAGGATGCGCTGCGCCTCGGCGGCGTCGCCCCACGCGTCGACCTTGACCCACTTGTTGGGCTCGAGGTCCTTGTAGTGCTCGAAGAAGTGCTCGATCTCCTTCTTCGTGTACTCGGCGAGGTCGCCGATGTCCTGGATGTGGGCCCAGCGCGGGTCCTTGGACAGGACGGCGACAAGCTTGTCGTCACCGCCGGCCTCGTCGCTCATCTTCAGCACCGCGACCGGGCGGACCTCGACGACGACGCCCGGGTAGATGGCGTGGTCGAGCAGCACGAGCACGTCGAGCGGGTCGCCGTCCTCGCCGAGGGTGTTGTCGAAGTAGCCGTAGTCGGCCGGGTAGCCGAAGGTCGTGTAGAGCACCCGGTCGAGGTGCACTCGTCCGGTCTCGTGGTCGACCTCGTACTTCACGCGGCTGCCGCGCGGAATCTCGATGACGGCGTCGTGTGCGCCCATGCGTGTGCTCCTCAGAAAGACGGGTGGATGCCGCGGACTAGCCTACCCGCGCACTCCGCAGCGCAGTGGTGTCTTACCGTGGAGCTGTGCCCTCGCTCTCACCCGCCATCGCCGAGATCCGCCTCGCCGTGCGCACCGCGCTCGCTGACCTCCCCGAAGAATCGACCGTGCTCGTCGCCCTCTCCGGCGGCGCTGACTCGCTCGCACTCGCCGCCGCGACCGCCTTCGAGGCTCCGAAGCGCGGGCTCCGTGTCACGGCGGTGACCGTCGACCACGGTCTCCAGCCGGGGTCCGCGGACGTGGCCGCACGCGCGGCACGAACCGCGGAGGAACTCGGCCTCGACTCTCGTGTCGTGGGAGTCGACATCGCCGGCGATGGTGGGCCGGAAGCCGCTGCACGCACGGCGCGCTATCGAGCGCTCGAAGAGGCCGCATCCGATACCCGCGCCTCCGCCGTGCTCCTCGGACACACGCTCGACGATCAGGCCGAAGGCGTGCTGCTGGGCCTCGCCCGGGGTTCGGGCGCGGCGAGCCTGCAGGGAATGGCGCCGGTCCGGGAGAGCGCAGATGGGGTTCGGTGGGTGCGACCCCTGCTGACGGTTCGTCGAACCACGACGAGGGCATTCTGCGCGGCATCCGCTCTGACACCGTGGGACGACCCCCAAAATCTCGAGGAGCGTTTCGCCCGCGTTCGCGTGCGCGAGCGGGTGCTTCCGGTGCTCGAATCCGAACTCGGCCCCGGCATCGCCGAGGCACTCGCTCGAACGGCCGAACAGCTGCGGGAGGATGCCGAGGCCTTCGACGAGATGATCCACGAGACGATCGAGGACATCGTCGAGCACGCCGAGGCAGGGATATCGGTGAGCGTCGCCGCGCTGGCCGCGAACCCCGCAGCCCTTCGCAACCGGATCATCCGCCTGGTGGTCGACAGCGAGTTCGGTGTGAGTCTCACCCGCCTCCAGACCGTCGAGGTCGCCCGGTTGGTGACCGACTGGGCCGGCCAGGGGCCCATCGATCTGCCGGGCTGCTCAGCGATCCGGCAGGGCGGGCGCATCGTCTTCACCGCGCGGGACTGATTCACCGCGCGGGACTGAACTCACCGGTGCGCTCCGCGCGAACTTCCGCGGCCCGTCGCAAGTTCTGCCGCCTCGCAGACGATGCGAGGCGGCAGAACTCGAGTGCCACCGTCGTTGTTCGGACTCCGGCGAGGCGGCGCTACTTCTTGCCGAAGAGGCCGCCGAGGATCCCGCCGAGATCGATGCCGCCGGCACCACTGCCGCCGGCGCTGCCGCCCGAGGACCCGCCGAGCAGACCCCCGATGAGGTCGCCGATGCCCCCGGACCCCTCACCGGCGGCGTCCGTCTTCTGGCTCTTGTCCTTGCCGGCATTGGCGATGAGGCCCATCACGATGGGGGCCAGGATCGGCAGAAGCTTGCCGAAGTCGACGGCCGGCGTCGCCTTCGACTGGGTGAGCTTCTCGGTGACCTCCTGCTTCTTCGATCCGAGGATGTGCGAGACGATCTTGCCGCCGTCGGCCTGATCGATGTCGTCGACCTTGGCCGCGCTCGTCGTTCCGCGGTGCTTGCCTAGCGCCTTCTCGATGGCGGCGGATCCCTCCTCGGTCTTCGCGTTCTCGGAGAGCCCGCTCAGCAGAACGGCTCCGCCCTGTTCGACAGCGACCTTGGCCTCGTCGCGTGAGACGCCCAACTTCTCGGCGATGTCGTCGATGGGAACCTGCGTGAGGATTTCGTCAAGAGCCATGCTCAGTCCTTCCGTGGGTGGGCGTCTGCCCGTCTGTCCGTCACAGTAATCCGGATGCCGCGATCACGGGAGAGGGGTTGCATTCGGCTCGCGCGGTCGGAGAGTGCGCAATGGTCACCTAAAATCGATCCATGCGCGCCGCGGAGATTCAGGATGACCTTGCAGAGATCCTCGTGACCGAGGAGCAGATCCTCGCCAAACTCGAGGAGCTGGCGAAGGAAGTCGCCCGCGACTACGAAGGCAAGGACCTCGTCCTGGTGGGCGTGCTCAAGGGCGCCGTCATGGTCATGGCCGACTTCGCCCGGGCGCTGCCGTTCCATGCTCCGATGGACTGGATGGCGGTCTCGAGTTACGGCGCGAGCACGAAGTCGAGCGGAGTCGTGCAGATCCGCAAAGACCTCGACACCGACCTGAACGGCAAGCACGTGCTGATCGTCGAGGACATCATCGACTCAGGCCTGACCCTCAGCTGGCTGCTGGAGAACTTCGGATCCCGCGGGGCGGAGTCGATCGAGGTGCTGGCACTGCTGCGCAAACCCGAAGCGGCGAAGGTCGTCATCGACTGCAAGTACGTCGGGTTCGACATCCCCACCGACTTCGTCGTCGGATACGGGCTCGACTACGACGAGCGGTACCGCAACCTCCGCGACGTCGCGGTTCTCGCGCCGCACGTGTACAGCTGAGCCCCCGAACACTCAACGCGCGACCGGTCTCACTCAACGAGGCACGACGCGGTACGCCGTGGGTGAACGCACAGCGGCCGCCTAGGGCGCGCGCGATACGCTGATCCGATCATGGATGTGAAGAAGCTCACCCGGAATCCGCTGATCTACGTCGCGCTGATCGGCGTGCTGCTTTTCGGCGGCTTCCTCCTGATCTCCAACCTCGGTGCGCCGAAGCAGATCACGACCCAAGAGGGCTTGAAGCTCCTCTCCGGCGACACCGTCTCCGAGGTGGTCACCACCGACGGTGACCAGCGGGTCGACATGACACTTTCGAAGCCCTTCGAGGGCGCGGAGAACGTGCAGTTCTACTACGTCGAGGCCCGGGCCGACGAGGTCGTCTCCGCGATCAACGAGTCCGCTCCGAAAGACGGCTTCGACGACGCCGTGCCGCGCGCGACCTGGTTCGACGGCTTCATCTCGCTGCTTCTGCCGCTCGTACTCCTCGGGTTGCTCTTCTGGTGGCTCCTCTCGTCCATGCAGGGCGGTGGCGGCAAGGTCATGCAGTTCGGCAAATCCAAGGCCAAGCTCGTCAACAAAGAGACTCCGACCGTCACGTTCGCGGATGTCGCGGGCGCGGACGAGGCCATCGAAGAGCTCCACGAGATCAAGGAGTTCCTCCAGGACCCCGCCAAGTTCCAGGCGATCGGCGCGCGGATCCCGAAGGGCGTCCTGCTGTACGGCCCTCCTGGAACCGGAAAGACGCTGCTCGCTCGCGCCGTCGCCGGTGAAGCCGGTGCTCCGTTCTACTCGATCTCCGGTTCTGACTTCGTCGAGATGTTCGTCGGCGTCGGCGCCAGCCGCGTCCGCGATCTGTTCGGTCAGGCCAAGGAGAACGCGCCCGCGATCATCTTCATCGATGAGATCGACGCCGTCGGTCGTCACCGCGGAGCCGGCATGGGCGGCGGCAACGACGAACGCGAACAGACTTTGAACCAGATGCTGGTCGAGATGGACGGGTTCGATCCGAACGCCAACGTCATCGTGATCGCAGCGACGAACCGCCCCGACATTCTCGACCCTGCACTGTTGCGCCCCGGCCGCTTCGACCGTCAGATCGGTGTCGACGCCCCCGATCTGAGGGGACGCCAGCGCATCCTCGAAGTTCACAGCAAGGGCAAGCCGCTGTCGAAGAACGTCGACCTCGAGGTCGTCGCCCGCAAGACGCCGGGATTCACGGGTGCCGATCTGGCGAACGTCCTCAACGAGGCGGCGCTCCTCACCGCTCGCTCCAACGCGCAACTTGTCGACAACCGAGCTCTCGACGAGGCCATCGACCGCGTGATCGCCGGCCCCCAGCGTCGTACCCGTGTGATGCGCGACAAGGAGAAGCTCATCACCGCGTACCACGAGGGCGGACACGCGCTCGCGGCGGCGGCGATGAACTACACCGATCCCGTCACCAAGATCACGATCCTTCCGCGCGGCAAGGCGCTGGGATACACGATGGTGCTGCCGTTGGACGACAAGTACTCCGTCACACGTAACGAGCTGCAAGACCAGCTGACGTATGCGATGGGCGGCCGCGTCGCGGAGGAGCTCGTCTTCCACGACCCGACCACGGGTGCATCCAACGACATCGAGAAGGCGACGTCGATCGCCCGCAAGATGGTCATCGAGTACGGCATGACGACCCAGGTCGGCCCGGTCAAACTCGGCACCGAGGGTGGCGAGCCCTTTGCCGGACGCGACATGGGCCGTGGCCGCGAGTACTCCGAGCGAGTGGCGGAGCGGGTCGACGCCGAGGTTCGCGCTCTCATCGAGCAGGCTCACAACGAGGCGTACGAGGTGATCAGCGCGAACCGCGACATCCTCGACAAGCTCGCCCTGACGTTGCTCGAAGAGGAGACTCTGGATCACAACCAGATCGCCGAGATCTTCACCGAGATCAAGAAGCTTCCCGAGCGCCCGCTCTGGCTGTCCAGCGAAGACCGTCCGGTGTCCGAGCGTCCGCCCATCGAGGTGCCGAAGAAGGACGTCTCGCTCGTCGCATCCGTCGAGGCTCAGCCGACGGCTCCGCGCACGCAGCAGGGAACGGCGGGGGCGGGCAACCCTCGTCCGGCGACGGCGTGACGTGACCGTCGACCGTCAGCGAATCGAGCGGCTCACCAGAGAGCTGCTCGAGGCGATCGGAGAAGACCCGGATCGTCCAGGCCTGAAGCAGACGCCGTCGCGAATGGCAGAGTTGTACGCCGAGTTCTTCGCGGGTGTCGGTGAAGACCCGGCCGCGCCCCTGGCGCGCACGATCAGCGTCACGCGAGGGCCCGCCCCCGACACCCTCCCGTCGGGAGCCGTGCTTCTGCGCGACATCCGTTTCCGCTCCGTCTGCGAGCATCATCTTCTGCCGTTCGCCGGCCTCGCACACCTCGCCTATCTGCCGGGGGAGCAGGTCGTCGGACTCGGCGCGCTCGTGCGTGTGGTCGAGATCCTCGCGGCGCGGCCACAGGTGCAGGAGCGGCTCGGCGAACAGATCGCCGACACGATCGCGGAGCACCTCGACACCCGCGGCGTGCTCGTCGTCCTCGACGCCAGCCACGGCTGCGTGACCATGCGCGGCGGTCGGCAGACCGAGGCCACCACGCTGACGATCGCGGCACGCGGCGAATACACGGATGCCGTAGCCAGGACCGAGCTCATCTCCCTGATCGGCTCAGCCGGCTCAGGAACCCATCGATGAGGGGGCGGATCCGACGATGACGGCCATCTGGGGCATCGTCAACGTCACTCCCGATTCCTTCAGCGACGGGGACCGCTATCTCGACGTCGACCGAGCCGTCGCCCACGGGCTCCGCCTGCGTGCGGACGGCGCAACCGTGCTCGATGTGGGGGGCGAGTCGACACGACCGGGTGCGGAGCGCGTCGGCAGCAAGATCGAGCAGCAGCGGGTGATTCCGGTGATCGAGCAGCTCGTCGCCGCGAACGTTCCGGTCAGCGTCGACACGCTCGACGCTGCCACCGCCGCTGCAGCCGTTCGGGCGGGAGCCAGAATCGTCAACGACGTCTCCGGTGGGCTCGCGGACCCCGAGATGCGGTCGGCGGTCGCCGAATCGGGCGCGGACTTCGCCATCGGGCACTGGCGCGGCTTCTCTGCGGACATGTACGCGCGCGCCGAGTACCATCGGGTCGCGCGCGAGGTCGCCGGCGAGCTGCAGGAGCGCATCGGTGAAGCCGCAGCATCCGGCATCGCGCCGTCGCGACTCATCGTCGATCCCGGCATCGGATTCGCCAAGACAGGGGCGCAGAACTGGGAGCTGCTGCGCGGCCTCGACGAGATCGTCGCACTCGGCCCTCGCGTGCTCATCGGCGCGTCCCGCAAGCGGTTCCTCGCCGAGACGCTGCGGACCACCGGCGCCGGCGGCGAGATCTCCGAGTCGCGGCGCGACCTCGCCACGGCGGTCACGAGCGCCCTCGCTGCCCGCGCAGGGGTCTGGGCGGTTCGTGTTCACGACGTCGCCGCCACCCGCGATGCTCTGGCCATCACCCACGCTTGGGAAGGCTGAGGCGCCACACCAGAGCCCCCCGTACGCTAGGGGCATGGATTTCCTTGACGAGATCGTCCTCACCGGACTGACCGTGTTCGGCCGCCACGGGGTTTACGCCCGCGAGCGGGAGACAGGTCAGGAGTTCGTCATCGACCTCCGCCTGCATCTCTCCCTCGAGCAGGCCGGAGCATCCGACGACGTGAACGACACCGTGCACTACGGGGAGCTTGCCGAGAAGGTGGCGGCGGTCGTCGGCGGTGAGCCGGTGAACCTGATCGAGACGCTCGCCGAGCGGATCGCCACCGTTGCGCTCGAAGACCGCCGTGTGCAGGGTGTCGTCGTGACCGTGCACAAGCCGTTCGCTCCCATCCCGCTCACCTTTGCCGATGTGGCCGTCACGGTGCACCGCACTCGGACACCCGAAGGGCTCGAGGACATCACGACATGAGTCGGAACCTCACCATCCCCCCTGAGGTCCCGGGTCCGCGGCCGGGCAGGCCGGAGACGGTCGCCGTGGTCGCTCTGGGCGCCAACCTGGGCGACCGTGATGCCACGATCCGCGGTGCGGCCGAGCGCATCGCCCGCCTCCCGCTGGTCACCGATGTGCGGTTGTCTCGCCTCTTCGAAACCGTCGCCCTCCGTCCCGAAGGGCCCGACCCCGACGCCCCCGCCTACGTCAACGCCGTCGCCCTGGTCGCGACACGGCTGGCCCCGGAGATCTTTCTCGGGCTGCTGCACGCGATCGAGGACGAGAACGGGCGGGAACGCCACGAACGGTGGGGTGACCGCACCCTCGACCTCGATCTCATCGCGTACGGCGACGTGTTCTCGGACGACCCGCGGCTGCAGCTGCCGCATCCGCGCGCAGCCGAGCGTCTGTTCGTGCTCGATCCCTGGCTGGACGTCGATCCGGAAGCCGAGCTGCCCGGGCGCGGCAGGGTCAGCGATCTTGCCGACGAGCTGCGCGCGCGGGGTCGGGAATGAAGCGCACCTCGGCGGGACTCCTGGCGGTCCTCGCGTTGCTCGCCACCGGAGGCGGGTTCCTGCTCAACCACCTGTTGACCGCGAGTGGACGTGCGACGTTCACGCCGTCGCTGCTGCTGCCGGTCCTGCTGCTGTTGATCGCGGCGGCGTCGGTCGGGGTGGCCTGGCCGGTTCGCGCGAGTGTGCGCACCGGCATCCGTATCGACCCGTTCCGAGCGCTCCGAGCGGCGACGCTGGCACGGGCTTCCAGCCTCCTCGGTGCGATCATGGCCGGGTTCGGGGCCGGACTGCTCCTCTTCCTTCTGTCGCGGCCCATCGATCCACAGGTAGGGTCGACTGTGGCCATGCTGGCCCTGATCGGAAGTGCGGTCATTCTCGTGATCGCCGCACTCATCGCCGAACAGTTCTGCACTCTGCCGAAGGATCCTGATGACTCAGAACCCCGAGACCGCGCCCCTGAACCCGGCGGAGGGCACTGATCGACACGCCCTCGATCAGGGCACCTACACCCAGCTGCGCACAGCACGAAATGAGGCACGACTCGAGCTCGACGGCGTCTGGCACCAGATATCGCCTCGCTACGTGGTCTCGCAGATCCTCCAGAACGTGATCTTCATCGCCTTCGTGGCGGCGGTGGCCATCGTGCTGCACCTCGTTCTCGATCAGACATGGGTGTGGATCCCGGCCGGGGTGATCCTGATCGTCACGGTGCTGGCGCTCGTCATCCTCCCGCGCCAGGCGAAGGCCATCGGGTACATGCTCCGCGCCGACGACATCGTCTTCCGCAAAGGCATCCTCTGGCAGCGGATGATCGCCGTTCCCTACGGCCGGATGCAGCTCGTGGACATCACGCAGGGACCGCTCGACCGCGCGTTCGGCATCAGTCAGTTGAAGATGGTGACGGCGGCAGCGACCACCGGTGTGCAGATCCCGGGGCTCACGCAGAGCGCCTCCGAGGCGCTGCGTGACACGCTGATCGAAGTGGCCGAGACCCGCCGGACCGGCCTGTGAGCGAGCAGAGCCCCGCTGCCCCGAGCGCGCAGGTGCCCACGGGCGTCAAGGACGCATCGACGACCCTCGCGGACGGCGAATGGCATCGGATGCATCCGCTCACGCCGCTCTTCAAGGGCGGCTTGGTCCTCATCATCGTGGCGGGAATCGTCATCACGAACATGCGGGACCGGCTCATCAACTGGTTCGTCACCCTTTTCACGCCCGAAGAGGCGAACTACAACGGCTACTCCGGCGGCGACCCTGTCGACTGGGTGTTCGAGAACAACCTGATCCTCCTCGTGCTGCTCGGGGTCCTCGGCCTCGTGGTCGTGCTCGTGCTCGTCTTCTGGTTCTTCTGGCGGTTCCACCAGTTCCGCATCACCGGCGACCACGTCGAGGTCCGCAAAGGCGTGGTCTTCCGGTCGCACCGCCGCGCGCCACTCGATCGCGTGCAGGGAGTCAACCTGACCCGTCCGTTCCCCGCCCGCATCATCGGGCTGGCGAAACTCGAAGTGGTCGGCGCGGGCAACGACGCGAATGTCGAGATGGAATACCTGGCGACGTCCCGCGCTGAATCGGTGCGGACCGACATCCTTCGGCTCGCATCAGGGGCACGGGCCGCGCGCAAAGCGGCGCTCAACCCGCAGTCCGGGGGTGCGGCGACGGGTGCACCGGCGTCGGTTCGCTCTCAGCTCCGGGGATCGATGAACGAGGGCGTCACCGGTTTGATCGCCGGCGTGGACCTCGACGACGTCGCTCCCGAGAGCGTGGTGAAGATCCCGACCGGCCGCCTGGTCGGTTCGCAGCTGATCGCCGGAATCCTGTGGCTGGTCTTCTTCGCTGTGATCTTCGCGGTGGCGCTCGGCAGCACGATCATCGGCATCCTCATCGACGGCGACCCTGACGGCGGCGTCGTGCTGCTCGGCATCGGCCTCGGGATGGGGATCCCCATGGTGATCGCCGTCGTCGGTATCACCTGGGCGCAGATCTCCAAGTCCTTGCGGTACTCGATCGCGCCGACACCCGACGGAGTGCGCATCACATATGGGCTGCTGACCACGGTCACAGAGACCCTCCCGCCGGGCCGCATCTTCGCGGTGGAGGTCTCGCAGTCGCTGCTCTGGCGACCGTTCGGCTGGTGGACCATCAAGATCAACCGGATGAGCGGCAAGAGTGCGGCGCAGCAGACCTCGGGCAGCGCGCAGCAGTTCAACGTGGTGCTGCCCGTCGGCAAGCGCGCCGACGTCGAGCGTGTGCTCGGGCTCGTCCTCCCCGATGTGCCGAGCGAGCAGCTCGGCTTCCTGTGGGAGCACGGCATCGTCGGCCCCATCGACGGCGACCCTTTTCTCCGGATGCCTCGGCGTGCGTGGTGGCGTCGCCCGCTGTCGTGGAAGCGCGCCGGGTACTTGGTGGCCGATTTCGGGTTGGTGCTGCGTCGCGGATTCGTGTGGCGCAAGCTCGCCGTGTTCCCGCTGGCGCGGCTGCAGGGGGTCTCCCTCTCGCAGGGCCCGATCGACCGGGCGCAGCGAGTGTCGGGCGCGCAGGTGCACACGGTTCCGGGGCCCATCACCGGCTATCTCTCCGGGTTCGAGCGGGACGACGCCCTGTCGTTGCTCGACGGAGTGAGCCGGGCGGCGGCGGAAGCCGCTTCGCGCCACACCACTCACCGGTGGAGCGAGCATGTCGCAGAGTCCGTGCCGGTCGCGGTGCCGGCGGGTTCCGCTTTCCCCGCTGCTTTCCCACCTCCGCCGCCGCCTGCACCGCCGACGGCACCCGCCGCGCCTGTCGCACCGCCGGTCGGCTCGCCGCCTCCTTCGGCTCCTCCGGCTCCTCCGGCTGCACCGCCCGTGGCACCACCCGTGGCTCCGGCTCCGCCCGTGGCGCCGCCCGGTGCTCCGCTGGCGTTCCCCGCTCCACCCGCTCCGCCCGCGCCGCCTGCCTCTCCGGTGGAGTGAGGCAGTGGTACGAGACGGACGCCTGGGCGTCGGGATCATCGGCGCGGGAAGAGTGGGGCCCGTTCTCGGTGCAGCACTCGGCGGCGCCGGGCATGCGGTGATCGGGATCACGAGCGGATCTGACGACGAACGCGCGTCGGCGGTCCTGCCGGAAGTTCCGGTGCTGGACGCGCTGGAGGTGGTGCGGCGAGCCGAGCTCGTGATCGTCGCCGTGCCGACCGACCAGCTCGCGTCGCTCGTCGCGGGCATCGCGGAAGTCGGCGGATGGCAGATCGGCCAGCTCGTCCTGCACACCGACCCTGGTTACGGTATCGAGGTGCTGCGGCCGGCCGCGGAGCGAGGCGCGATTCCGTTGGCGGTGCACCCCGCGATCACGTTCTCCGGAACATCGATCGACCTGCGTCAGCTGCAGGCCGGATTCGCGGCCGTGACCGCGCCACCCGCGGTGCTGCCCATCGCGCAGGCGCTGGCGGTCGAGATGGGCTGCGAACCGATCGTCATCGCGGAGGAGGATCGGGCGGCCTATGCCGACGCCATCCAGACCGCGACGGAGTTCTCGCGCTCCATCATCGGCCAGTCCACCGCGCGGCTGCGCGAGATCGGCATCGAGAACCCGGGCGGTTACCTCTCCGCGCTCGTGCAGTCCACGGTCGAGCGGGCACTGCGCGAAGCATCCGATCCTCCGCACCTGATCTGACCGAGAGTGCGACGTCGCCGCCCCACAGCGGTTGCATCAGCGCCCGCCGGAGAGGCCTCGGTGTCCGCGCCTGCCCGGGAGACAGGGCGTCCGCGCTCGTGGAGACGCCGCTCGTCAGCGCCCGCCCGAGAAGCCTCCGCCTCCGCCTCCGCCGGAGAAGCCACCGCCGAACGATCCGCCCGAGCTCGACGAGCTGTCGGCCGTCGGTGAGGTGTACGTGGCGGCCGCGTGCGAAGATGCCGCGAAGCTGGTCAGGTAGAGGCGCAGGTAGGGCGAGGTCGGGTCGCCGATCCAGTCGGGGCCGCGCTGCGCACGCGCGTAAGCACCCTCGAGCACCTCACCCCACTCGTCTTCCATGCCGAAGAGCATCGCGTACGGGAGAAGGCGCTCGTAGAGGTGGATCACATCGACGGCACCGTCCTGCCGGCGCTCGGCTCCGCTGTATGACTGCAGCATCTGCAGTCGGTCGGCCTCGGCCACGCGGATGAAATCCTCGACACCCTTCAGGTACTCGAAGGCTTGCGCTCCTTCCGCGGTGAGGACCGTGTGCCTCGCGAACGCGTAGAAGCAGGAGACGAGCACGATGAAGAGAGTGAACGACATCACGACGAGAGCAGGGATGGCGGAGAGCCGACCGCTGATCACGCCCCAGAGCGCAAGTGCGAACCCGATGGTCCCGACGGTGACGGCGGTCCACTGCAGGATCGCGGCGCCCCGACTGCGCGCCGTGGTCGTGAAGCCTCGAGACGCCGCTGCGGTCTTTCCGCTCTGTTCCAGCGCCACCATGCGCATCGCGAAGTCCTCACTCGCGGTGGGAAGGTCTGTCACGCTGTCGTCATCCGCGTCGACGAACAGCGCGTCGAGTGCCTCTGCGTCGAGGGGGTCGGTATCGAGCGTCTCGGTGGATGCGTCGACGGTGAGGCGTCGCAACCGCGGGCGCTCCGGTGCGTCGCCTTCTTCGATGCGGATATCCCTGCGGACGGCGAGGTGCACGATCTCGGCCGGCACCACGCTTTTCACTCCGGGGAGCAGCGGGGCGGCGAGCAGTGGCGGGAGGGACACCGGGACGTCGTACTGCGCGACGATGATTCCGGTGGCGACCCGGCGGCGGCGGCGGAACGCGGAAACCGCCACCCAGCTTCCGATCGACAGTCCGGCGGCGGCGGCCGCCGCGGCCAGCGGGATGACGTCGGTCACAGGGTTCGGCATCCGGGCAGGTGGCTGTGCGGCGGTTCCCGCTTCGAAGCCGATGGCCACGGTCACGCCGTCGCCTGCCTCGCGCTGTGCGGACTCCACGCGGAACACCGCTGCGTCGCCGTCTTGCACCGGGCCCTGGAGATCGCACGAAGCGGTGGAGCCGGACTGTCCTGAATAGCAGCTCGCAGCGCCGGTGAGTCGCGAGGCCATCGCGTCGTCGAACACGACGTCGGCACGGAAACGCTCGATGGGCTGGGTGCTGTCGAGCGGGAGGAGATCCCAGTAGAACTCGTCGACACCCTTGCCGGATGGGCTTTCGGAGTCCGGCGAGCCGGACCCGGTCGAGAGGTCGGTCGACAGGATGACATCGCGCATCTCGTACTCGATCACATAGGTGGACAGCCCTCGCACGTAGTCGTCGTCACCGGTGAGGACCAGCAGCAGGCCGTCTTCCTCGTCGGTCTCGTACGGCACCTCCGAGCCGCTCCCGTCGGTCACGGACAGCACTCGCGTGTCGAGCCCCGCGCCCTCGTACGAGGTGGGCAGCCCGCGGACGATGCCGCGGTTCTGATCGGCGTCGGGGAAGCGTGCGACGAGTGTCTCGGTGACGTGCATCTCCGACCGGCCGTCTTCATCGAGCCCCACCTCGTACTCGGCCTCCCACGAGGCGTACGAGAAGTCGTCGACATCGGTCGGCACGGCCGCGCTGCCGACCCGGGCCGTCTGAACGGTGGCGGTCGAGTCCGACGCCGTGGCAGCAGCCGGTGAGCCGAGGCCGGCGAGAACTAGGGCGAATGCGGCCAGCGCGCGGATGATCCGTGAGGCGGTCATGCTTCGAGGCTACCCAGAGCGCACGGACCGGACGGTCGGCCTCGGTAAACTGGGGGGAACTTCAAGGAGCCCCGCACATGACTGACGCGTCCGCCGCGCCCGAACCTTCCTCGACCGATCCGTCGACCGAGGACGACATCCACGAGCAGAAGGCCGTTCGTCTCGCCAAGCGTGCGCGTCTGATCGAGAAGCGGGCGGATGCCGCGGGTGGAGCGTTCCCCGTCGGTGTCCCGGTCACGCACACGATCCCGGCGCTCCGTGCCGAGTACGGCGAGCTCGAGGCTGGAGCCGAGACCGGCGTCGTCGTCGGCATCGCCGGACGCGTGGTCTTCAGTCGCAACACGGGCAAGCTCTGCTTCGCCACGCTGCAGGCGGGGGATGGCACGCGGATTCAGGCGATGATCTCGCTCGCGAACGTCGGCGAGGAGTCGCTGGCGGGCTGGAAGGAGTACGTCGACCTGGGTGACCACGTCTTCGTGCACGGCGAGGTGATCTCCAGCCGCCGCGGCGAGCTGTCGGTCATGGCCGATGACTGGGCGATCGCGTCGAAGGCGATCCTTCCGCTCCCCAACGCCTATTCGGAGCTCAGCGAAGAGGGTCGGGTACGCAGCCGCTACCTCGACCTCATCGTTCGCGATCAGGCCCGCTTCACCGTTCGCGCCCGCGCTGCCGTGAACGCGAGCCTCCGCGCCACGTTCACCAGCCACGACTATCTCGAGGTCGAGACTCCGATGCTGCAGGTGCAGCACGGCGGAGCATCCGCCCGTCCGTTCGTCACGCATTCGAACGCCTTCGACACGGAACTCTTCCTCCGCATCGCTCCGGAACTGTACTTGAAGCGCGCCGTCGTCGGCGGCATCGAGCGTGTGTACGAGATCAACCGCAACTTCCGGAACGAGGGTGCCGACTCCACCCACAGCCCCGAGTTCGCCATGCTCGAGGCATACCAGGCGTACGGCGACTACCACCAGATGGCCGCGCTCACTCAGGAGCTCGTACAGCAGGCGGCTGTCGCGGTGACCGGGACGACGACGGTGACGTGGGCTGACGGCACCGAGTACGACCTGGGCGGCGAATGGGATCGCATCTCGATGTACGAGTCGTTGTCCGCGGCATCCGGTCGCACGATCACCCCTCAGGATTCCGTCGAGGATCTGATCGCGTTCGCCGAGGCGAACGGTGCCGACGTGCCCCCGCAGGCGACGCACGGCAAGCTCGTCGAAGAGCTCTGGGAGCACTTCGTCAAGGGCGACCTCGTGCGTCCGACGTTCGTGATGGACTTCCCGGTCGACACCTCGCCGCTGGTGCGCGAGCACCGAGCGATCGCAGGCGTCGTCGAGAAGTGGGACCTCTACATCCGTGGCTTCGAGCTGGCGACCGGATACTCCGAGCTCGTCGACCCGGTCATCCAGCGCGAGCGCTTCGTCGAGCAGGCCAAGCTGGCCGCCCGCGGCGATGTCGAGGCGATGCCCATCGACGAGGAGTTCCTGCGGGCACTCGAGCACGGCATGCCCCCGTCCGGAGGGATGGGAATGGGCATCGACCGGCTGCTCATGGCGATCACGGGCCTCGGCATCCGCGAGACGATCCTCTTCCCGCTCGTCAAGTAGGGTTCCGGGGCTCGTTTCGAGGGTCATTCCGCCGCGACGCGCCGGAACGCCCACTCCGGCAGCATCGCACTGCCGATCATGGTGTCGAGGAGGGCGGCGAGTCCGTAGTCGGGGTCGATCGCCCGTGCCATGTCGAGGTAGTGACCGGCGTGCGATGAGCGTCCGAGTGCCCACGAAAGCCACGCGGCCGCGGTGAGCGGCGCCGGGCGAGACGCGCGCGGCGCGAGCGCCGCCGCCGTCCGGACGACGGAGAGAGCGGTCCGCAGCCGATCCGGGTCGGGAGCTGGACCACGTCCGAGGAAGACCTCGCCGAGGTCATCGGGGACCATCACGCCCCTCTCCGAGAACGCGAGTTGAGCTTCGAGGGTGCGCATCCCGCCGGAGAGCCCCGTGGCCCATTGTGCGATCGCGACATCACGGAACAGCGGCCGGTCCATGCACCACAGGAGCGCGGCGGCGGCGAACGGAGATAGTTCGTCGGGTTCTTGCAGCACCGACTCGAAGAATGCCGGGATGTCTTCGAGCATCACGAGGGCGGCCATCGCCGTCGTGTTCTCACGGCCGGTCGATCGTGCGTGGCACTGGTCCGGATGAAGCTGCGCGGTGAGTTCCCGCAAGGCTTTTCCGACCCGTTCCTTCGTGGCGAGATCGGCGGGTGGGAGGTCGGACCCTGCGAGCTGATCGCCCGAGACGTCGCCGACGGAGCGCGCCTCGGGGGCGGCGACGATCTCGCCGAGTTCTCCGAGACGGGGGTCGTCGGCGAGGTAGCTCGCCCAGCCGGTAGGGGTCACGCAGAGAGCATCGACGACACGCAGCCCGGCTTCTTCAGCGCAACCGAGCAGTTCGTCGACGGCCACCGCCAACGGCAGCACCAGCCCGTCACGCGTCGCGTGCGCCTCGTCGTCGGTGTAGACGACCACGGCCACAGCATCCGTCCCCTCGACGCGAGCGACCAGTCCGACGGCGGCATCGGCGAATTCGTCGAGGGGAGCGTCGTTCGGCGGGAGATCGAGGCGCATGGCGCCGTAGGTGCGGGTGCGGCGGAACGGGAGCAGCACGATGCTCTGTCGGGGCGTGAAGCCCGCGAGGGAGGGAACGATGCTGAGGAACTCAGCGGAGTCGGAAGCTCGAAGCAGTGTCGTCATCCCAGGAGTGTGGCCGAATGGCAGCGCCTCTCGGGGCCGAAACCACGTGCTGTGGACGGTTATCGCTCAGGTCGTCTCGTGTGGACGAGGAGTCGCTCGCGTACGATGGAGGTATGGAGAACTTCTGGCTCGCTGCGGCATGGTCGCTTCTGCCGACCGTTGGCGTCAGCGTGGTGTTCTTCTTCGTCCTGCGCGGCATCCTTCGTTCTGACCGCACCGAACGTCGAGTTCACGCGCGCATCGAGGCTGAAGAGCGCGCCGCGCGCGGTCTTCCGCCGCGCAGCTGAGTCCCACTCGTCCGCTACTGTGAAGCCAACGTGCCGGGCAGGCGCGAGCCGCCGGTGACGGGCACCGCGGTGGGAAGGGACAGATGACTGCGGCCACGTGGGGTTGGTGGATCGCAGCGTTCATCATCGCGGTCGACATCGCCATCCGCACGGCGGCGATCATCATCATCCCGCGCAACCGCCGCCCGACCTCCGCGATGGCGTGGTTGCTCGCGGTCTTCTTCATGCCGATCGTGGGTGTCTTCCTCTTCCTGCTGATCGGCAATCCTCGCCTTCCGCGCGCTCGACGACGCAAACAGGATCAGATCAACTCCTACATCGCCGAGACCAGTGAGAATCTTCACTTCGGCACTCTGCGTCCGGACGCGCCCGAATGGTTCGGCCCCATCGTGGAGATGAACCAGAAGCTGGGTGCCTTGCCGCTGTCGGGCGACAACGGGGCGCACCTCATCTCCGACTACCAGGAGTCACTCGATGCGATGGCTGCGGCCATCCGCGAGGCCCAGGACTACGTGCACGTGGAGTTCTACATCCTGCAGTCCGACGACGCGACCGACAACTTCTTCCGCGCGCTCGAAGAGGTCTCCGAGCGCGGCGTCGAAGTGCGCGTCCTCCTGGACCATTGGGCGAACCGCGGCAAGCCCCGCTACAAGCAGACGATCAAGAGACTCGACGCGATGGGTGCGAACTGGCATCTGATGCTGCCGGTGCAGCCGCTCAAAGGCAGAATGCAGCGACCCGACCTCCGCAACCACCGCAAGCTGCTCGTCGTCGACGGCAAGGTGGCGTTCCTCGGGTCGCAGAACGTCACGGATTCGACGTACAACCTGCCCAAGAACATCAAGCGCGGACTGCATTGGGTCGACCTGATGGTGCGCATCGACGGACCCGTCGTGCTGAGTGTGAACGCGATCTTCCTCAGCGACTGGTACAGCGAGACCGACACGGTTCTCGAGGAGATCGACATCGATCGTGCCGAGATCGGCTCAGGAGATCTGGACTGCCAGGTCGTTCCGTCCGGTCCGGGCTTCCGGGTCGAGAACAATCTGAGGCTCTTCCTCGGGCTGCTGTATGCGGCCAAGAAGAAGATCATGATCGTCAGCCCCTACTTCGTCCCCGACGAAGCGCTGCTGCTGGCCGTCACCGCCGCGGTCGACCGCGGCGTACACGTGGAGCTGTTCGTCTCGGAAGAGGGCGATCAGGCGATGGTCTACCACGCACAGCGCAGCTACTACGAAGTGCTGCTCAAGGCCGGCGTGCGCATCTGGATGTACCGCAGGCCGTACATCCTGCACACCAAGACTCTGACGATCGATGACGAGGTCGCTGTCATCGGCTCCAGCAACATGGACATGCGCTCGTTCGGTCTCAACCTCGAGGCGTCGATGCTCGTGCGCGGTGAAGAGTTCGTGTCGGAGATGCGCGAGGTCGAAGACAAATATCGTTCGCTCAGCCGCGAACTGACCCTGGAGGAATGGATGCAGCAGCCCCTGCGGTCCACCATCCTCGACAACCTCGCGCGGCTCACCTCGGCGCTCCAGTGAGCCGCCGGACTGCGCGCTGATTCGCAGTGATCGACGCGAGCGAGCCGAGTACCCTGTCACCATGGACACACGGACACGAATCGCCGCTGCTCTCGCCGCACTCGTCGCGTCCGTGCTGATCGCCGGGTGCACGTCGATGCCGGGCTCGGATGCGCCGACCGATGGTCCGGTGCCGGATGTCGACAGTGGCGACACCGACGACATCGAGGGCACGCTGCTCGACGGGGGGCGGATGTTCGCCGTCGTCACATGGGGCTCGTCGACCTGCGTCCCGCAGATCGATGCGATCTCAGCGGAAGGGCAGACGGTCACGCTGACTCTCGTCGATCCGCAAGGAGACGGCGACACCGCGCCCGTCTGCACCAAGGATCGGGCACCGCGGGCGAGTGTCGGGGCGTTGCCGGAAGGGGTTGACCCCGCCTCCGAGGTCACGCTGAACGTGAGCTACGGAGATGTCAGTGACGATGTCGACCTCGACGTACACAGCGCGTCGGCCGACGCACCCGGCATGGAAACGGGCCACCCGTCGGCAGGCTGGTACGACGACGGCGGCCTGGTGCTGCTGACGTGGGGCTCCTCGTCCTGCCCGCCGATCGTCGAGGCGCTGGAGGGCGCAGGCAACGAGGGGACGGCGACGTTCGTCACCGACGACGAGAAGATCTGCACCATGGACTTCGCCCCCCGCGCCACCGTCATCGATTTCGGAGATGACGCCGTCGACGACGACGGCACCTTCACCCTCACGCTCGTCGGCGGCGGCCTCGACGGCACGGTCGAAGTTCGCTGACTCCGTCCCCGTTCTCAGAGCGTGGACACGGGGTGGCCCGACGGCAGGGCGAGCAGAAGTGCGCCCGGGTCGGCACGGCAGGTGATTCGCACCGCTTCGCCGAACTCATCACCGTCGAGTTCGACAGGGATCGGTCTTGAGGCGGCTGCCTCGGCGGCCAATCCGCGGAAATAGTGCACCGAGGCATCCCTTCTGCCGCGACGTTCCAAGACGCGGCGCCCGGCCGGGAAGCGACGCAGCACCGAGTTGTCCCACCAGATCCTCCGCCAGACGCCGAACCATCCGAACATGCCCGACGGCTGGATGACGGCGACGTCGAGAGCGGCGTCCGTGACGGATGCGTCGGGGATCAGAGCGATGCCGGCGGGAAGGGTCCCGCAGTTGGCGAACAGGATGCTGTGCACCTTCGTCGAATGCAGGCGTCCCTCGTCGATCTGGTACACCGAGCGGAACGGCTTGGCGCCGGGGAGCGACCTCGCTGCCCCGTCGACGTAGGCGATCCACCCGACGGAGCGCTTGAGATCCGAGCGGGTGTTGGCGATCATATCGGCGTCCAGTCCGATGCCGGCGAGGACCACGAAGGCGTGCTCGGACTCTTCCCCGTCTTCACGGATCATGCGCGCCCAGCCGATGTCGATCGGATACCGGAAGTCGCCGAGCGCTGCGCGGATCATCTCGGCAGGGTCGCCGAGGGGGAGGCCGAGATTGCGCGCGAGCAGGTTCCCGGTCCCGCTGGGGAGTATGGCCAACGGAACCCCGGTGTTGGCCATCGCCTCGGACACCGCGCGCACCGTGCCGTCACCCCCGGCCACGAGCACGACGGAAACCCCGCTGACGAGCGCTCGAGCGGTCGCATCCTGCCCGGCATCCTCGATGGTGGTGGCGTAGAAGGCCGGCGGCGCCCACCCGGACTCGGCCGACATCTCCTCCACCACTGCGCGGAGGCGGGTCTCATCCACCTTGATGGGGTTGTAGACGAGCGCCGCCTGACGTCGGCCGGAGGCGCTCGTGGTCATGGCGCTACTCTAGCGCCGGCACCCGTGTGCGAGACCGGCGACGATGGGCGCCGACGCCCCGCGTATGTCGGCGCGTTACCGTGCGATGGTGAGGTCGCGCACCGCGCCGCTAACGTCGGAAGTCGTCCCGCTCTTCGTCGGCGCAGCTGATTCCTCGGCTGTACGCGGGACGTACCCGCGCAGTCCCGACGGCCCATCGCCTCGTCTTGCAGGAGCCCGAATGTCAGAGCAGAGCCACACCCAGAATGAGATCGACGCGCACCTCGCGAAGCAGAAGTCGCGGAAGCGGCTGTGGCTGATCGGCGGTGGCATCGCGGCGATCGTCGTCGCTGCGGCGATCGCGATCCCCCTCATCGTGCAGAACAGCAACGCTGAAGCTGCGGGCGCGGGCGGAGACGATCTGATCCCGCTGACGATCGCCGACACCGCGCAGAGCGACTTCCAGGATGCGATCATCGAGGTCGGGCGGGAGAACGGCCTCGACCTGACGTTCGTCAACTTCGATGACCCCTACCTCCCCAACACCGCTCTCGTAGAGGGAGAGGTCGACGGCAACTCCTTTCAGCATGTCGCCTGGCTCAGCCAGTTCAACAAAGAGAACGGGTCCGACATCACGCCGGTGTTCTCCACCGTGATCTCCGCGTGGGGACTGTTCTCGCAGGACTTCACGTCGGCTGAAAGCATCCCCGAGGGCGCGAAGATCGCCGTGCCGGACGATCCGGCGAACTTCTCCCGCGCGCTCTTCATCCTGCAGACCGCCGGCCTGCTCGAGGTCGATGAGAACGCCGGCGTGTTCCCCACCGAGGAAGACATCACGGCGAACCCACGCGGCATCGAGCTCGTGCGCATCGCCCATGAGTCGGTGCAGACGAGCTACGCGGATCCGACCATCTCGGCCGTCGTCATCGCAACGGATGACTTCGACCCTGCGCTCGAGATCACGAGCGACGACGCTCTGGTGCTCGAAGACTCGTCCGCCACGACGTCGAGCCCCTACGTCATCGTGGTCGCGACGACCGCGGACCGTGCGGACGACCCCGCCTGGGCGCTTCTGGAGAATACGTACCGCGACGAGCGCGTGGTCGAGGCACTGAAAGAGGAGAAACGTGGCGAGGCCACGATCGTCGAGCTGCCCGTTGATGATCTGCGTGCCGCTCTCGCGGAGCTCGTCGCGCAGTAGTCGCGGCGGTGCGGAGATCGACCGCCCTTTCAGACCGAGGTTCGAATGACAGAGCGCATCCAGCTGACCGGGGTGTCGAAGGACTATCCCGCGCAGGGGAAAGGCGACCCCGTGCGGGTGCTCCGGGACATCGACATCTCGGTGCAGGCCGGCGAGATCTACGGGCTGATCGGTCGTTCCGGCGCAGGGAAGTCGACGCTGCTGCGAATGATCAACGGACTCGAGAAGCCGACCGAAGGACAGGTGCTGGTCGACGGCGTCGACGTGCACGCACTGCCGCCTGCCGAACTGCGTGCGCTGCGACACAGCATCGGCATGGTGTTCCAGCAGTTCAACCTCTGGAACTCCCGCACCGTGTTCGGCAACATCGCCACGCCGCTGAAGCTCGCCGGCTGGAAGGACGCCGACATCTCTCGTCGAGTCGGCGAGCTGCTCGACTTCGTGGGGCTCGGCGGAAAAGCTTTCGCGCGTCCGCGGCAGCTGTCCGGCGGGCAGAAGCAGCGGGTCGGTATCGCCCGGGCGATCGCGGCCCGGCCGTCGGTGCTCCTGGCCGACGAGGCGACGAGCGCACTCGATCCGCAGACGACCACCGAGATCGTCGATCTGCTGCGATCGGTCAACGAGGAGTTCGGCATCACCATCGTCGTGGTGACCCACGAGATGGACGTGATGAGTCAACTGGCCGACCGCGTGTCGATCCTGAGCAACGGCGACGTGGTCGAGTCGGGCGACATCCACCAGATCCTCGCAAGACCGCAGCATCCGATCACCGCCAACCTCGTCGGCTCCTACACCCGCACGATGCTGAGCGAGAAGGATCGGAGGGCGCTCGCCGCCGAGTTCGAGGGACGGCTGATCTCGGTGGCCATGGACGGGGTGATCGCCGAGGGACCGCTGCTGTCCTCGCTCGCTCGCGCTCACGGCGTCGACTTCTCGATCATCCAGGGTGGTGTCGCCAGGGTGAAGAACCTCCCGTACGGTCAGCTCAGCCTGGCGTTGCACGGACAGGACGATGACGTCGAACGGTTCCTCGCTGAACTCGCGACGCGCACCGAGGTGACGACATGGTGAGCATCGACGCCCTCGATCTCGACGTCGTCGTCCCCAAGGTGGCGCGGGCCCTCGGGGAGACGCTGTTCATGGTCTCGGTGGCCTTCTTCCTCGCTTCCGTGATCGGACTGATGCTCGGCATCTTCCTCTACGCCACGCGTCCGGGACAGCTCCTGCACAGCAAGGTGGTCCACACGGTCCTCAACATCGTCGTGAACACGCTGCGTCCGATCCCCTTCATCATCCTGCTCATCGCTCTCACTCCTTTCACGAGAGCTCTGATCGGCACGAGTATCGGCCCCGCAGCGGCGATTCTGCCCCTGACCATCGCCGCGTCCGTGGGCATCGCCCGCGTCGCCGAGTCGAATCTCGTGGCCGTCGATCCCGGCGTCATCGAAGCGGCCAAGGCGTTCGGCGCCTCACCCCTGCACATTCTGTTCGGCTTCGTGGTCAGAGAGGCGTTCGGGCCGCTGCTGCTGTCCCTGACCTTCATCTTCGTCGCGCTGATCGACGCGACCGCGGTCGCCGGCGCAGTCGGCGGAGGAGGGCTCGGGAACCTCGCGCTCACCTACGGCTACCAGCGCTTCGACTATGCGGTGATGATCCTCATCATCATCGTGCTGATCGCGCTCGTGCAGCTGGTGCAGTTCGTCGGGAATCGCATCGCCCGTCACTTCATCGACGGATGACGTCCATGGCAGTCCGTGATCGTCGTCGTGTCGTCGTCGTGGGCGCCGGCGTGATCGGGTCTGCGACGGCGTCGCGGATCGCGGAACGCGGCGTCGACGTGGTGCTGCTGTCGGCAGAGCGCGCGGGAAGCACAGCGACGTCGCGGGCGAGTTTCGCCTGGGTGAATGCGCACGGGAAGACGCCGGATGCGTATCGCCAGCTCAACGAGGACAGTCGCCGACTGCACCTTCGACAGTCGGCGGTGCATGATGTTCCGTGGTTCCACCGCATCGGTTCGGAGATCGATGGCGTCGTGCATGCCGATGACGGCTACGTCGACGCAGAGGCGTTCATCGCGGCCCAGGTCCACGACCTGCGTCTCGCGGGCGGCACGGTGCGGGATGCGATTCCCGTCGAATCGCTCGACGAGGTCCGCGGGCTGTGCGGCCCGGCGGATGCGATCGTCGTCGCAGCCGGCGCCGGCACAGCGGGCCTCGTGGCCGGCATCCCGCGCAGCGCCCGTCGACTGCAGACATCCACCGGACCGGTCGGCTTTCTCGCACGCATCGACGTAGACGAGCATCCGCTGCCTGCTCGCGTCTACTCGAGAGACGGTGTGCAGGTGCGCCCGGACGGCGCGGGCCGGGTCGCCGCACAGAGCCTGCGCCTCGAGGCCGAGCTCCTCCGCAACGGTGCTGTGGCGTCGCGGCGCACCGTGTGGTCGCGGTTGCGCGACGAGATCGAGCGCACCCTGGGCTGGCGCATCCCCGCCGATGCGAACGTGCGGATCGACGCTGCGCCGCGCCCTCGTGCAGCCGACGGTCTCCCGGTCGTCGGCTGGATGGCAGAGGATACTTATATCGCCCTCAGCCACAGCGGGATCACGCTCGCGCCGCTGCTGGCGGAGTCGATCGCTCGCGACCTGTGCGGCGACGAAGACCCCCGGCTGACCCCTTTCCGTCCCTGACCGATCGGACTTCCATGACTGATGCCGCACTCACGCCCAGTGCCCTGCTGGCGGGTCTTCCCGCGCGCCAGGGGTTCGGCGACGCGACGCTCATCCGGCTGCCGCCAGGCGCCGTCGATCTGGGTGGGGGGAACCCCGCCACCGATCTGCTCCCCCTGGACGTCTACCGCGACGCGTTCCAGACGGTGACCGTCGGTGAGGGTTTCGCGTCCCTGTTGAAGTACACGCCCGCCGCCGGCCTTCCTTCCTTGCGGGCGGTGATCGCGCAGCGGGAAGGCGTGTCGCCCGACCGAGTGCTGATCACCAACGGCGGCGCGCACGGCCTTGCGCTCGCGGTACTGAGCACGCTCGATGCCGGTGATCTGATCGTGGTGGACGACCCGGTGTACCCGCTCTTCCTGCGCGTCCTCGACCTGATCGGCGTGGAGGTCGCACCGATACCGGTCGGAGCCGACGGGATCGACACCGACGTCCTGGAGCGCCATCTCCGCGCGGGTCTGCGACCGAAGGCGCTGTTCACCGTCCCGACGTTCCAGAACCCCTCCGGTGTCACCCTCAGCGCGGAGCGGGAGGCTGCGCTGGTCGCGCTCGCCGAGAAGTACGGGTTCGCCATCATCGCCGATGACCCGTATCGGGCCATCGCCTTCCCCGGAACCGTGGTGCCGGAGCGCACCGCTTTCCGCGACTCGGATCGCGTGCTCGGCGTGAACACGCTCTCCAAGACTCTGGGGCCCGGCCTCCGACTCGGCTGGATCGTGCTGCCCGCAGCGCTTTCAGAGCGTGTGTCATGGTTGCGCAATCGCATCGACGGGCAGACCGGTGGTGTCGTGCAGGCGGTCGTGGAGCGGATGCTGACGGATGAGCGGCTCGAGCCCTCGATCACCGCGGCGAGCGAGGCGTACGCCGCGAAGGCGCGCCAGCTGACGACGGCTCTGCGGGCAGAGTTCGGCGACGACGTCGAGGTGGCCGACCCGCAGGGCGGGTTCTTCGCCTGGGCGCGGATCGGTGGCGAGCTGGACTTCGGCGAGCTGTTCGACATGGCACAGGACCGAGGGGTCACCTACCAGCGTGGCGAGTGGTTCGCCGCCGCCGGTGAAGGATTCCGGGGGTTCGCCCGGCTGTCCTTCTCCGAGCAGAGCGAAGCGGACCTCGTGGCGGGTGTCGCTCGTCTCGCGGACGCCTGGCGAGAGCTGATCGGGCGCAGATGACCCACGGCGCGGCGTCCTAGACTTGGTGGATGATCGACCTCGCACTCCTCCGCGACCAGCCGGAGATCGTCCGCCGTTCACAGGCCGCTCGCGGGAACGACCAGAGCACCGTCGACGTGGCACTCGAGGCAGATCGCTCGCGCCGCGCAGCGCTCTCGGCGTTCGAAGACCTGCGAGCGGAGCAGAACGCCTTCGGCAAGCAGGTGGCCAAGGCGGCCAAGGAGGAGAAGGCGGCTCTCGTCGCGCAGGCCAAAGACCTCGCGGACCGCGTCAAGCAGGCGCAGCACGCGGCGAACGAGGCGGCGGAGGCAGCATCCGAGGCGCTCGCCCGCATCGAGAACGTCGTCATCGACGGTGTCCCGGCCGGGGGAGAGGCTGACTTCGTCGAACTGCGTCGCGTGGGCGAGGTGCCGTCGTTCGGGTTCGAGCCGCGCGATCATCTGGAACTCGGCGAGATCCTCGGGGCGATCGACATGGAGCGCGGCGCGAAGGTGTCGGGCTCGCGATTCTACTTCCTCCGCGGTATCGGCGCACGGCTCGAGATCGCCCTGATGAACATGGCGCTCGACAAGGCGCTGCAGCACGACTTCGTCCCCATGATCACCCCGACGCTCGTGCGACCGGAGATCATGCAGGGGACAGGGTTCCTCGGGGAGCACGCCGACGAGGTCTACCACCTCGACAAGGACGACGACCTGTACCTGGTCGGCACGAGCGAGGTGGCGCTGGCCGGGTACCACAAGGACGAGATCGTCGATCTGACAGGCGGCGCGCTCCGCTACGCGGGATGGTCGACCTGTTACCGGCGCGAAGCCGGATCGCACGGCAAGGACACCCGCGGCATCATCCGCGTGCACCAGTTCAACAAGTTGGAGATGTTCGTCTACACGACGGCGGAGGACGCCGAGGCGGAGCACCTGCGCCTCGTCGCGCTGCAGGAGGAGATGCTGACCGAACTCGGGCTCGCCTACCGCGTGATCGACGTGGCGGCCGGCGACCTCGGGTCCAGCGCTGCCCGCAAGTACGACATCGAGGCCTGGGTCCCGACGCAGGACGCGTTCCGCGAACTCACCTCGACCTCGAACTGCACCACGTTCCAGGCTCGGCGTCTCGACGTGCGGCACCGGCCGGAGGGTGACGCGTCCGGCGCTCCGAACGGTGCGGCCAAGACGCAGCATGTCGCCACACTGAACGGGACGCTCGCGACCACTCGCTGGATCGTGGCGCTGCTCGAGACGCATCAGCAGGCTGACGGCTCGGTGCGGGTGCCGGAGATCCTGCGGCCCTATCTCGGGGGGATGGACGTGATCCGACCGGTCGGTTGGGTCGAGGAGACGCAGGAGGGTGAGGCATGACCGACGTCTGGCTCGTCGGCCTCGACGTCGACGGCACGATCCTCTTGCAGGACGAGACCATGAGCCCCGGTGTGCCGGAGGCCGTCAGCCGTGTGCGCGAGGCGGGTCATGAGGTGACCATCGCCACCGGCCGAAGTTGGATGGCCACCCGCCGCTACGTCGAAGAGCTCGGGCTGACCGCCGAGTACGTCGTGTGCTCGAACGGCGCCGTGACGATGCGACGTGTCGGCGACGACTGGGAGCGTTGGAAGATCGAGACGTTCGATCCGCGGCCGGTGCTGGAGCTTCTGCAGGAGCGGCTCCCGGATGCACGGTACATGGTCGAGTTGGCCTCGGCGCAGCGTCTCTACACCGCGCAGCTCGATGACTGGACGCTCGACGGCGGTCGGCAGGTCGATTTCGAGGAGCTGGGTGCCGAGCCGGTCTCGCGCATCGTCGTCGTCTCTCCCGGTCACGACGAAGACGACTTCCATCGTCTGGTGGCGGATGCCGGTCTCAACGAGGTCTCGTACGCCATCGGGTGGACAGCGTGGCTCGATATCGCACCGCAGGGCGTCGACAAGGGCACGGCCCTGGAGCAGGTGCGCACCGAGCTCGGCGTCGACGGCAGCCGCGTCTTCGTGGCCGGCGACGGCCGGAACGACATCGGCATGTTCGGCTGGGCACGGACCCTCGGTGGCCGAGCGGTGGCGATGGGGCAGGCTCCGGACGAGGTGAAGGATGCAGCGGGGGAGATCACCGCTGACGTGGTCGACGGCGGCCTCGCGCAGGCGCTGGACACGCTTCCAGCACCCGCCCAGGTCAGCGCGCGAGAATAGAACTCGGCTAGACTCACGCGTTGTCGGCAGATGCTTCTGTCGGGAGGGTTGTCCGAGCGGCCGATGGAGCTGGTCTTGAAAACCAGTGGGCAGAGATGTCTCGTGGGTTCGAATCCCACACCCTCCGCATACTGAGCACGGTGACCCCGCACCGTCGCCCGATCCGAAAGGCCCCGAGTGAGCGAGCACACCCGACGCCGTCGCACTATCGCGAGGCACGGTCAGCTCCCCACCCCGGGTCCGGTCAGCCAACTGCTGAAGTTCATCGCCATCGGTCTCGCCGTGGCTCTCGTCAGCGGCATCGGCATCGCCGCCTACATCTTCTACGACCTCTCGAGCACAGTGTCGGCCAATGCCGTCGAACTCGACGGTCAGGAGAGCGTGCCGCCGGACATCGGCGAGTATGAGGGTGGGTTCAACCTCGTCCTCACCGGCGTCGACACCTGCGAAGACGACTACAAGCAGTACTTCGGCGACCGTTGCAGCGGCGGAGACGCCGAGGGAACCTTGAACGACGTGAACCTGTTGGTGCACGTCTCGGAGGAGCCCCGCCGGATCACGGTCGTCAGCTTCCCGCGCGACCTGATGATCCCCATTCCCGAGTGCACCGACGAGGAGGGCACCGTCCAGCCGGCGATGAACAAGCAGCCCTTGAACGTGGCGTACACCGACGGCGGGCTGAACTGCGTCGCGAAGACGATCTCGGAGCTCACCGGCCAGGACGTCCAGTTCGCGGCATCCGTCACCTTCGGCGGCGTCATCGAGATCACGAATGCGATCGGCGGCGTCGACGTGTGCCTCGCGAACCCGATCAAGGACTACCACACCGGCCTCGACATGACGGCCGGGACGCACACGGTGCAGGGCCTGGAAGCGCTCCAGTTCCTCCGTACACGTCACGGTGTCGGCGACGGCAGCGACCTGGGGCGCATCGGCAATCAGCAGCAGTACATGTCGAGCCTCGTGCGCAAGATGATCAGCGGTGAGGTTCTCGGAAACGTGCCCGTCATGCTGAAGCTCGCGAACACGGGCCTCAACAACCTCGAAGCCAGCACGTCTCTCGCCGACCCGATGAAGATCGTCCAGATCGCCCTCGCGGTGAAGTCGGTGCCGTTCGAGGACATCGTCTTCGTGCAATACCCGACCGTCGAGGATTACGACGACGCGAACAAGGTCGTACCGGACGACGAGGCCGCCACCGCCCTCTGGGACGCGATCGAGGCGAACTCGCAACTGCAGATCACCCACGAGAACACCAGCAATGACGGCGTCGTCGTGCAGGAGCCCGAGGCTCCGGCTGGCGAGGCAGACCCCGCGACCCCGACGACTCCGGCACCCACAGCGACACCCGACGACGTCGTGGCACTGCCCGACTCGATCAAGGGCAACTCCGCCGCACAGCAGACCTGCTCCAACGGCAACGTCCGCTAGCCCGTCGTCGATCTCCGCACGATCAACTCGGGCGGGAACACCGTCTGACGCGGGATGCTGTCGGGGTCGGATGCTTCCTCGAGCACGATACGCAGCGCAGTACGGCCGATCATCCTGCTGGGTTGCCGGATCGACGAGAGGGGTACGGCGGCCGCAGCGGCGAACGAGATGTCGTCGAAGCCGATCAGGGCGATCTCGTCGGGCACGAGTACGCGTCCGCCTGCGACGAGTGACTGCAGCAGGCCGAGCGCGAGCAGATCGTTGGCGGCGAAGAGGGCGTCGGGCCATTCGCGTCGAGGGCGGGTGAGGAGCCGTGCGCCCGCCGCCGCTCCTTCCTCGACCGTCATCGCCGAGGTCGGCACGACCTCGAGGGCGACATGAACCGAGGCGTTCTCGGCGGCCGCGCGGGCGCCGGCCAGGCGGTCGGTGACCTGCCGCATCTCGAAGGGCCCGCCGACGAACGCGATGCGCCGACGTCCCCTCTCGATGAGGTGCTCCACCGCGAGCCGCCCACCGGCGACGCTGTCGACGGAGACGGACGAGAACCCGCTGTCGGCGCTGAAGCGGTCGACGAGCACGGTGGCGATGCCGCTCTCGCGGAATCGCCGCAGCTGGGTCATCACGTCGCCGTAGGGGGCGATGAGAAGGCCGCGCACCTGCTGCTCGCGGAAGAGGTCGAGATAGACCTTCTCGCGGGAGGGGTCGTCATCCGTGTTGCCGTACAGGATGGCGATGCCGTGGCTGGAGGCCTCATCCTCCGCACCGCGCACGACGTCGTTGTAGAAGGGGTTCTGCCCGTCGAGGACGACGAAACCCACGGTGCTGCTGATCCCGGCCCGGAGTTTACGGGCGGCATCGTTGCGCACATAGCCGAGCTCTTCGATCGCCTGGCTCACGCGGGCGACCGACTCGCGGGACACCTCTTCCGGACGATTCAGCACATTCGACACGGTGCCGACGGATACGCCCGCACGAACGGCGACATCGCGGATGCTGACCGGCACGGTTGTCCTCTCGTCGTCGGGCGGATCACGTTCGGGCATCGGGGGTTGACCTGAGCCCGGCGTCACATACACTAGCCTGAAACGCGGATGAATCGATTCAGATTGATTCATTCCGCACATCATCCCCCTCAACGGAGAGGAAAGCCAGTGGTCGACGAAGCATCCGCCCGCAGCGCTCCCCCCACGGCTCTGGAGCTTCGCCGAGTTGTGAAGTCCTTCGGCCCGGTCGTCGCGCTCCGCTCCGGCAGCCTCGCGCTCCGGTCCGGCTCGATCCACGCACTCATCGGAGAGAACGGCGCGGGCAAATCGACTCTGGTGAAGATCATGGCCGGGCTCTACCGCCGCGATTCGGGCGACTTCCAGCTGCACGGCGAGGATGTCGACTTCACCAGCACGGCTCAGTCGAAGGCCGCAGGCATCGCGGTGATCTACCAGGAGCCGACGCTCTTCCCCGACCTCTCCGTCACCGAGAACATCTTCATGGGTCGGCAGCCGACCGGCGCGTTCGGCCGGATCGATCGCAAGGCGATGCGCGCGGAGGTCGATCAGATCTTCCGTCGCCTGGGCGTCACTCTCGATCCCGATCGGATCACCGAGGGCCTGTCGATCGCGGACCAGCAGATCATCGAGATCGCGAAGGCGATCTCGCTCGACGCGAGCGTGCTGATCATGGACGAGCCGACGGCCGCGCTCAGCGGCGTCGAGGTCGAGCGACTGTTCGCCGTGGCACGGAGCCTCCGCGACGAGGGTCGTGCGATCCTCTTCATCTCGCACCGCTTCGACGAGGTGTTCGCGTTGTGCGACACCGTCACCGTGATGCGCGACGGGACCTATATCGCGACCACGCCGGTCGCTGAGACCACCGTCGACGACCTCGTCCGCCAGATGGTCGGTCGCGACGTCACAGAGCTGTTCCCGAAGCAGGAGGCGGAAGTCGGCGGGGCACTGCTCGAGGTTCAGGGGCTCACCACTCCGGGTGTGTTCCACGACATCTCGTTCACGGTCCGGGCGGGCGAGATCGTGGCGCTCGCCGGCCTGGTGGGGGCAGGCCGCAGCGAGGTCGCGCGCGCCGTCTTCGGCGTCGACGACTATCGGGAGGGTGAAGTGCGGATGCTCGGTGCAGGCGTTCCGCGCCGCAACCCCACCGCCGCCATGCGGAGCGGCCTCGCACTGGTGCCGGAAGACCGTCGCAAGCAGGGACTCGTCATCGACGCCGCCGTCGGCGGCAACATCACTCTGGCGATCCGTCGAAACCTGGCGAAGTGGGGCCTGATCACGCAGGGGATGGAGAATCGTGCGGCCAAGGAATGGGCCTCCCGACTGGAAGTGAAGACCCACGCACTCGACACCGTGGCGTCCACCCTGTCCGGAGGCAACCAGCAGAAGGTGGTGCTGGCAAAATGGCTGGCCACTGCACCGCGCGTGCTGATCATCGACGAGCCGACTCGAGGGATCGACGTGGGCACGAAATCCGAGGTGCACCGTCTGCTCTCGCAACTGGCGGGGGAGGGGCTCGGCATCCTGATGATCTCATCCGAGCTGCCCGAGGTCCTCGGCATGGCCGATCGTGTGCTCGTCATGCGCGAAGGCCGGATCACCGCCGAGATCGCACGTGAGCAGGCGACCAGCGAAAACGTGATGTACGCCGCCACCCATGCGTCAGAGTCCCACCCGGACGACGTTCTCAGCGACCAGAGGGACTCCCAGTGACCATCGCACCTGTCGTGATCGCTCCGGCGATCGCCAAGAAGCCGGGCGGGATCGGCCGAGCACGTGAACTGGGCATCTTCGCCGCGCTCCTGCTCGTCGTCATCGCTGCCACGGTGAAGAACCCGAACTTCCTGTTCAGCCCCGACGGCTGGCGTGACCTGCTGCTGACACCGTCGATCCTGGTGCTCGTCGCCGTCGGTCAGGCCATCGTCATCATCACGCGCAACGTCGACCTCTCGGTCGGCTCCATCATGGGGCTCACTGCATTCCTCACCGGACGACTGTTCATCGACATCCCCGGCATCCCGATCTGGATCGTGGTGATCGCGTCCGTCGTCTTCGGCGCTCTGCTGGGCCTGATCAACGGCGCTCTGGTGGCGTTCGCCAAGGTGCCCGCGATGGTCATCACGCTGGGCACCCTGTACGCCTATCGAGGTATCAACGTGCTCTGGACGGGCAGCGATCAGATCCATCCGTCAGATCTGCCCAAGGAGTTCCTGGGGTTGGGAACGCAGCAGATCCTGACCATCCCGGTGCTCTCGATCGTCGCGCTCATCGTGCTCGCGCTCGCCGCCTGGTACATGCGCAACACACGCGGTGGTCGCGAGTACTACGCGATCGGCTCCGACCCGGCCGCAGCCGAGCTCTACGGGCTCCAGGTCACACGGCGCGTCCTCAGTGCGTTCGTCCTCTCCGGAGCTCTCGCGGGTCTGGCCGGGGTCTTCTACGTGACGAGGTACGGATCGGTGAGCTCTCAGGTGGGTTCCGGCTGGGAGCTGGATGCCGTCGGCGCCGCAGTCATCGGCGGTATCGCGATCACCGGTGGGGTGGGCTCGGTATGGGGCGCGGCGATCGGCGCGATGCTGCTGATGACCATCAACAGGGCGCTGCCGATCCTCGGCATCCCGGACTTCTGGCAGCGCGCCGTGGTGGGGGTGCTCATCATCGGGGCCATCGTGCTCGACCGGGTTCTCGCAGTGAGACAGAAACGGCAGCTGATCGAGGCGAGGGACGAATCATGACCACGACAGCATCGACGCGGGTGATCCGCGACTACGACCGCTCGCTATGGCGTCGGATCATCGTCAACCGCGAGTTCGCGATCATCGCGCTGCTCGTGCTGGTGGTGATCGTGGCCACCGTGTCGATCCGCGGCTTCGCGCAGCCCATCACGGTCAACTACCTGCTGCTGGACGTCGCGCCGATCCTGCTGATCGCTCTGCCGATGACGCTCGTCATGATCACCGGGGAGATCGATCTGTCGGTCGGATCGATGGTGGGTCTCGCCAGCGTCGTCACCGGTGTCCTCACAGAAGCCGGCGCGCCCTTCGAAGTCGCCGCGCTCGCCGCGCTCACCGTGGGCGTCGTCGGCGGGGCCTTCAACGGCTTCCTCGTGACGGTCGTCGGACTCCCCTCGCTCGCCGTGACCATCGGAACCCTGGCGCTGTTCCGCGGGCTGGCCGTGGGCCTTCTCGGCACGACCGCCGTGACGGACTTCCCCGAGACGTGGACGGCGCTGGCGAAGGCGAAGATCGCCGGGACGACGATTCCCTATATCGTGATCCCGTTCCTGATCCTGCTCGCTGTCTTCGCCGTGGTGCTGCACTTCACCCCGTTCGGGCGGGGGATCTACGCGATCGGCCTCTCGAAGGATGCCGCGCGCTTCTCCGGAGTCGATGTCGAGCGGACGAAGTTCATCCTGTTCGTGCTTTCCGGCGTCGTCGCCGCGTTCGCCGGCATCTTCTACACGCTCCGCTTCGGGAGCGCCCGCGGTGACAACGCGACAGGGCTCGAGCTGCAGGTCATCGCGGCGGTCGTGCTCGGCGGGGTCTCCGTGTTCGGCGGTCGCGGACACCTCCACGGCGTCGTCGCGGCCGTCCTTCTGATCGGCGTGCTCGGAAGCGGGCTGCGTCTGGCCGGAGTGACGTCCGACGTCATCAACATCATCACCGGTGGCCTGCTGATCTTCTCGGTCGTCGCAGCCAGCGTCCTCGCGTGGGCGCAGCGTCTGCGCTCCAAAGCCGGGCCACCGTTCCGCGTCGCAGCCTCTCCCGCACCATGAGGCAGCCTCTCGCCGTCGGCGTCCGCCTGCGGTGATCACCACGAAAGGAAGAACAATGACGTTTGCACGAAAGAGAGTGGCGGGGTTCGCCGCCGTGGCGGTCGCCGCAGCGCTCGTGCTGACCGGCTGCGCCGACACCGGCAGCGGATCAGGCGACGCGGGCTCCGGCTCGGGGGACGGCGGCGGGTCGGACAACCTGTCGATCACGTTCCTGCCCAAGAACCTGGGCAACCCGTACTTCGACACCTCGAGCGAGGGCGGCAAGACCGCCGTTGACGAGTTCGGCGGCACGTTCGCCGAAGTCGGTCCCGCGGAGGCCACACCCGACGCGCAGGTGAGCTACATCAACACCGCCACACAGCAGGCCGTCGGAGCACTCGTGGTCTCGGCCAACGACCCGAAGGCCATCTGTGACGCGCTCAATGAAGCACGGGACGCCGGAGTGAAGGTCGTCACCTTCGATTCCGACACCAACCCCGAGTGCCGCGACGTGTTCATCAACCAGGCGGACTCCGAAGGCATCGCGAAGGTGCAGGTCGACCAGGTCGCCGAACAGATCGGCGGGGCGGGCGAGATCGCGGTCCTCTCCGCGTCGGCGAACGCCACGAACCAGAACGCGTGGATCGAGCTGATGAAGGAGTACGTCGCGAGCGAGTACCCCGACATCACGATCGTCGAGACGGTCTACGGTGACGACGACGACCAGACCTCGTTCGACAAGACCGCGGCCCTGCTGCAGAGCCACCCGGAGTTGAAGGGCATCATCTCGCCCACCACCGTCGGAATCGCCGCGGCAGCGCGCTACCTGTCGACGTCGGATTACAAGGGTCAGGTCGCACTGACCGGGCTCGGTACACCGAACCAGATGCGCGAGTACGTGGAGGACGGCACCGTCACCTCGTTCGCACTGTGGAACCCGGCCGACCTCGGTTACCTCAGCGCCTTCGCGGCGAAGGCGCTCGTCGAGGGCGAGATCACCGGTGAGGAGGGCGACACGTTCGAAGCCGGTGAGCTCGGTGAGTACACCGTCGGTGCTGATGGGGTCGTCCTGCTCGGTGACCCGTTCGTGTTCGACGCGGACAACATCGGCGAATTCGACTTCTGAGTCGCCGCATCACCCTGAGTGCCCCCGCCGCTGTCAGCGGCGGGGGCTCTCGACGTCAGCCGTGCGGGTCGTACCGCTCCGGCTCATGGGTCGCGGCGACAAGATCCCGCAGACCCTCGAGCCTGCCCGGCGCAGCATCCCGGGCGCGGGCTTGCACGAGGACGTTCCCCAGGGCTGTGGCCTCCACCGGGCCGGCCAGCACCGGGAGCCCGGTGCGGTCGGCCGTGGCCTGACAGAGCAGACGGTTGAGGGAACCGCCGCCGACGAGATGGATCACGTCGAGTTCGCGGCCCGAGAGAGTGGATGCCGTGTCGATCGCCTCTGCGAAGGCGGCGGCGATGCTCTCCACGATCGTGCGGGTGAACGCGGCGCGGGTGGTCGGCACCGGTGCCCCCTGCGCGGCGAGAAGTCCCGCGATGCGAGAGGGCATGTCGCCGGGCGCGCTCAGCGACGGATCGTTCGCGTCGAACAGCGGGACCTCATCGGCGACCGCGGTTGCCGCAGCCAGCAGCTGGGGAAGATCGACGCTCGCTTCGTCCTCCGCCTCCCACGCGCGCACGGATTCGCTCAGCAGCCAGAGCCCGGTGACGTTGTGCAGGAACCGGTAGCGACCGTCGACGCCGAGCTCGTGAGTGAAGTTGGCGTCGCGCGCGGCATCCGTCAGCACCGGCTCCGTCAGTTCCACCCCCACGAGGCCCCAGGTGCCGCAGGAGATGTACGCGGCCGACGGGGAGGTCATCGGCACCGCGACGATCGCCGACGCGGTGTCGTGCGAGCCGACCGCGATCACCGGCAACGTCTTGCCGAGGGTCGCGGCGTGCTCGGGCCGCAGGTCGCCGATGATCGTCCCCGGGTCCACCAGGCGCGGGAGGAGCGAGACCGGGATCCCGAGGCGCTCGGCGAGGGCGACATCCCACTCGCCGGATTCGACGCCGAGCAGCCCGGTGGTCGACGCGTTCGTGCGCTCGGCGACACGTTCCCCGGTGAGCAGGAACGCCAGCAGGTCCGGGATGAGGAAGGCCGTGTCGGCCTCGTCGAGCCGGCTATCGGCACGGAACTGATACAGCGTGTTGAACGGCAGGAACTGCAGACCGTTGCGCCCGTAGAGCTCGGCGAACGGCACGATCTCGTGCACCTCCGCGACGCCCTGAGTGGTGCGCTCGTCGCGATAGTGGAACGGCTCCGCGAGCAGCTCCTCCCCGCGGAGCAGACCATAGTCGACCGCCCAGGAGTCGATGCCGATGCTCTCGATCGAGGGCTCGCGCCTCAGTGCTTCGGCGAGGCCGTCGACGACGTGACGGTACAGCGCCGCGAAGTCCCAGTGCAACCCGTCCGCACGCTGCACGGGACCGTTGGGGAACCGCGAGACGAGCTCGAGTTCGAGCGTGCCGTCACCGACGCGACCGATCATCACCCGCCCGCTGGTGGCACCCAGGTCGACGGCGGCGACCGCGGTCGCACTCATCGCAGGAAGGCGGCGGCCACGCCCGAGTCGACCGGGATGTGCAGACCGGTCGTGCGGCTGAGCTCGGGTCCGGTGAGGACGTAGACGGCATCCGCCACGTTCTCCGGGACGACCTCGCGCTTGAGGATCGTGCGGTTCGCGTAGAACTGGCCGAGATCCTCTTCTGCGACGCCGTACGTCGCCGCCCGGTTGGCGCCCCACCCCGAGGCGAAGATGCCGGAACCGCGCACGACGCCGTCGGGGTTGATGCCGTTCACGCGAATGCCGTGCTCGCCGAGCTCGACAGCCAGCAGGCGCACCTGGTGGGCCTGGTCGGCCTTCGTCGCCGAGTAGGCGATGTTGTTCGGCCCGGCGAAGACGGAGTTCTTCGACGAGATGTAGATGATGTCGCCGCCCAGCTTCTGGTCGATCAACGCACGGGCTGCGGCCTTCGAGACGAGGAACGAGCCCTTCGCCATCACATCGTGCTGGAGGTCCCAGTCCTTCTCGGTCGTCTCCAGAAGGGACTTCGACAGCGACAGACCGGCGTTGTTGACGACGAGGTCGACGCCGCCGAACGCGAGCACGGCTTCGTCGAGCGCTGCCTGGACCGCGTCAGCGTCCGCCACGTTCGCAGCCACACCGATCGCGATGTCGGAGTTCCCGAGTTCTGCCGCTGCGGCCTGTGCCTTTTCGAGGTCGAGGTCGGCGATCACGACGCACGCGCCTTCGGCGGCCAGGCGGGTGGCGATGGCCTTGCCGATGCCGGAGGCGGCGCCGGTGACGAACGCGATGCGCCCCTGGTGAGACTTCGGCTTCGGCATCCGCTGAAGTTTCGCCTCCTCCAGTGCCCAGTACTCGATGCGGAACTTCTCCGCGTCGGAGATCGGGGAGTAGGTCGACAGCGCCTCGGCCCCACGCATCACGTTGATGGCGTTGACGTAGAACTCGCCGGCGACGCGAGCGGTCTGCTTGTTCGCGCCGTAGGAGAACATGCCCACGCCGGGGATCAGGACGATCAGCGGGTCTGCACCCCGGATGGCCGGCGACTCGGCGGTCGCGTGTGCGTCGTAGTACGCCTGGTAGTCGGCTCGGTAGGCGTCGTGCAGCTCGTGCAGCCGGGCGATCTGCTCCTCCACCGACGCGGTCGCCGGCAGATCGAGGATCAGCGGCTTGACCTTGGTGCGGAGGAAGTGGTCGGGGCAGCTCGTGCCCAACTCGGCGAGATCCGGAGCCTTCTCGGACGCCAGGAAGTCCAGCACCTCGACGGCGTCGGTGAAGTGCCCCACCATCGGCTTGTCGGTCGAAGCGATGCCGCGGATGGTCGGGGCCAGCGCCGCGGCGCGCGTACGGCGCTCAGCGTCAGGAAGCGCCTCGAAGCCCGCGCGGACACCGCCGAACGGCTCGGCCTTGCCGTGCTCGGCGATGTAGGCCGCGGCGGTGTCGATGATCCAGAGCGAATTGCTCTCGGCTTCCTCGGACGTGTCGCCCCAGGCAGTGATCCCATGGCCGCCCAGGATGCAGCCGATCGCAGCCGGATGCGCCTCTTTGATCGCCGCGATGTCGAGACCGAGCTGGAAACCGGGACGCCGCCACGGAACCCACACGACCTTGTCTGCGAAGATCGTCGACGTCAGAGCCTCGCCGTCGGCCGACGTCGCGATGGCGATGCCCGAGTCCGGGTGCAGGTGATCCACGTGTGCGGCATCGACGAGCCCGTGCATCGCGGTGTCGATCGACGGAGCCGCACCGCCCTTGCCGTGCAGGCAGTAGTCGAACGCGGCGACCATCTCGTCTTCGCGTTCGATGCCGGGGTAGACGTCGACGAGGGCGCGCATGCGGTCGAGGCGCAGCACCGCGAGGCCAGACTCCTTCAGCGTGCCCAGATCTCCGCCGGAGCCCTTGACCCAGAGCAGCTCGACCGGCTGACCCGTCACCGGGTCGGTCTCGGTGCCCTTGGCAGACGTGTTGCCGCCGGCGTAGTTGGTGTTCTTCGGGTCGGCGCCCAATCGATTGGATCGGGCGATGAGGGCGGCGGGGGTTGAGCTGGTCATGAGGTGTCCTTCGTGCGAGGCGGCAATGAGGGAGGCGGTGGGAGCGTCAGACGCGGGCGTCTTCGGCGGGGATCGGGGAACCGTAACGCTCGTGCTCGATCTCGTCGAGTGTCTTGCCTTCGGTGTTCGGCGCCCAGATGGTGCCGATCAGAAGTGCAGCGACGAGCAGCCCGATGATGAGGAGCCCGAGCTGGCCGAGTCCGATCGACTCGAGCAGGATCGGGAAGACGAGACTCAGCAGGCCGACCATGACCCGCGCGAGCATGAACAGCATGCCCTGGGCGCTGGCGCGGTACTTCGTCGCGAACAGCTCCGCCGTCCACAGCCCGTAGAACGCCTGCGCTCCGACGCCGGCCGAGAGGCCCCACGCGACGGCGAAGAACAGCAGTGAGAAGAGTCCGGGAGGGGCGAAGATGAGGACGACCCAGGCGATGACACCGAGCAGCGCGCCGCCGAAGTACAGCCAGCGCCGGCTCACGCGGTCGCCGTAGCGCATGAATCCGAAGTAGGTCGCTGCGGCCGTGAGGGTCCAGACGAGAACCTGCAGCAGGTTCTGCTGCGTCGGGTCCTCCAGGCCGGCTGCTTCGTACACGCGCGGCTGGAAGATGCCCGCCTGGCCGGCGACCGTGTTCCAGAGGCCGTATACGCCCAGGAGGAACAGCAGAGCGCCGAGGTTTCGACGATCGGACAGCAGACCGCGCATGCCGGAGAACAGTGAGACCTTGTCGCCGTTCGCCACCTCGGAGGCCCGCTGGTCCTTCCAGCGCTTCGATTCCGGAAGGCCGCGTCGCACCCACCAGGTGACCGCGGCGATGACGAAGAGGTGGAAGAAGATGATGCGGGCGCCGACGATGCCGAGCGGGCCGAGCACGACGGCGAGGAGGAAGCCGATCGCAGGGCCGATCGACCACGCCAGCTGGGCGGTTCCGACGTGAGCGGCACGGTGCTCGCTGGGTGCCTCTTCGGCGATGTAGGTCCAGGATGCCGGAACGCCGGCGCCGACCGCGATGCCCATGAGGACGACACCGATCAGCAGCACCGCGAAGTTCGGCGCGAACGTCACCGCCAGAGCGCCGACCATGAACACGATCAGGTCGTAGGTGTAGATGAACTTGCGTCCCAGCCGGTCACAGAGCGGACCGCCGATCGCTGCACCGATCGCCGCACCGAAGGCGTTGGCGCTCAATGCCGCGACGAGGCCGACGGCGGCGTTGTCGAACCCGAACTCGTTCTGCCACAGCGTCAGGCTGGTGGCGAGCGCGATGATCGCTCCCGCTTCGATGTAGTTCGACATGGCCACGGCGATGGTGGCCTTCCATGCCGTCAGAGGACGACGGGTCTTGGTGTTGCTGCTCATGGTTCTCCGTGAATGTGTGTTCTGTCGAGTGCAGGTGGGATGGGGGTTTCAGGCGCCCCAGCCGGCCTGCACTCCACCGACGCGGTCGGCCGCGATCTTCTGCTGGTATCCGGATGCCGCGTAGGCGGCCATCGGGTCGGCGGCGAGGCCGCGCGACTCGCGCCACTCGGCGAGGGCCGGACGCACGTCGGTGTAGAACGCGTCCATGAACACCGCGTTGGCCGCCAGCACGTCGCCGGACTTCTGGGCCGCGGTGAGTGCTTCGCCGTCGACGAGCAGCGCGCGTGCCGTCATCTCCTGCACGTTCAGCACCGAGCGGATCTGACCGGGGATCTTGTCCTCCACGTTGTGGCACTGATCGAGCATGAACGCCACGTCCGGGTTGTTCAGACCGCCACCGCGGACGACCTCGAACAGGATGCGGAAGAGCTGGAACGGGTCGGCCGCCCCGACGATCAGGTCGTCGTCGGCATAGAAGCGCGAGTTGAAGTCGAACGAGCCGAGCTTTCCGAGGCGCAGCAGCTGCATCACGATGAACTCGATGTTCGTACCCGGCGCGTGGTGGCCGGTGTCGAGGCAGACCATCGCCTTGTCGCCCAGCGCGCTGACCTGGGCGTACGAGGTGCCCCAGTCCGGAACGTCGGTGTGGTAGAACGCCGGCTCGAAGAACTTGTACTCGAGCACCAGTCGCTGATCGTCACCGAGGCGGGCGTAGATCTTCTGCAGGGACTCCTGCAGGCGGTCCTGACGGCCGCGGAGGTCCGCCTGACCCGGGTAGTTGGAGCCCTCGGCGAGCCAGATCTTCAGGTCGCGGCTGCCGGTGGCGTCCATCACGTCGATGCACGCGAGGTGGTGGTCGATGGCCTTCTGTCGGATCGCCGCATCTTCGTGGGTGAGGGCGCCGAACTTGTAGTCGTCGTCCTGGAAGGTGTTCGAGTTGATCGTGCCGAGGGTGACGCCGAGGTCTTCCGCGTGCTTGCGCAGGTCGTCGAAGGACTCGACGAGGTCCCACGGGATGTGCAGCGCCACGGACGGGGCCAGCGCGGTGTATTTGTTGACCTGTGCGGCATCCGCGATCTTCTCGAAGGGGTCACGAGGGGTTCCGGGGGTGCCGAACACCTTGAATCGGGTGCCGGAGTTGCCGAACGCCCAGCTGGGGAGTTCGATGCCCTGCTGCTCGAGGGTCGCGAGGTGGTCGGGGGAGAGGATGCTCACGATGCACTGCCTTCTTGGTCGTCGTCGTTGTCGGATGCTGCGTGCTCGCCGGCTGCGGCGAGCTGGTCTTCGAGGTGGAACACCTCGGTGAGTGTGGTGGCGGCCTGATCGGGGCGTCCGTCGAGGCCGAGGAAGTACTTGCTCATCTCGGCTTCCCAGCGTGCGGCGACGGGGGACGCGGCGAGGTAGGCCTGCGCCGCAGCGTCGTCATCGGTCTCGTAGAACCCGAAGAGAGCGCCGCCCTCGCCGAGAAAGAGCGAGTAGTTGCGGCGGCCGGCGGCCGCGATCTCTGCGAGCATGTCCGGCCGGACAGGGGAGTGGCGTGCGAGGTATTCGTCCAGCAGCTCTGGTCGTACCTGCAGCTGAAAACCGACGCGGGTCATGGCGTCCTCTCCTCGTCGAGGGGTCATGGTGTTGAATCGTTTCAACGGATCGATTCACGATAGATCGAGATGCGTGGCGATGTCAAGCCGACCTCCGTGCGACACTGGACCGCGATGCGTGAAGAGCAGGGGTGACATGGCCGTCAGTGTGAAAGATGTCGCGGCGGCGGCCGGAGTGTCGGTCGGCACGGTGTCGAACGTGTTGAATCAGCCCGAGCGGGTGTCTGCGCGCACGGTCGAGCGTGTGCAGCAGGCCATTCAATCGCTCGGCTTCGTGCGCAATGACGCCGCCCGCCAGTTGCGGGCCGGTCGCAGCCGCAGCATCGGACTCGTCGTCCCGGACATCGGCAACCCGTTCTTCGCAGACGTCGCCAGAGGGGCGGAGGATCGTGCCGCCGAAGCGGGGATGACCGTGCTGCTCGGCAACAGCGACGAGCGCGACGAACGCCAGGAGGCCCATCTCGAGCTGTTCCAGGAGCAGCGGGTCAACGGTGTGCTGCTGACTCCGGCATCCGACGATCTCGCGATGCTGCAGCGGTTCGCCACAGCCGGTATGCCCATCGTTCTCGTCGACCGTGACATCGAAGGCGACGCCTTCGCCTCGGTGTCGGTCGACGATGTCGAAGGGGGAAGTATCGCGGTGCGACACCTCTTAGATGCCGGGCGTCGCCGCATCGCCTTCATCTGCGGACCGCGATCGGTGCAGCAGGTATCCGACCGTCTCCGAGGGGCGGATGCCGCGGTGGCTGAGTTCCCTGATGCCGAACTCGAGGTCATCGAACGCTCTGCGCTGACGGTGCTTCAAGGGCGAGCGGCGGGGGAGGCGATCGCGGCACGGGACGCCGCGACACGACCCGATGCGATCTTCGCCGCCAATGACCTCCTGGCTGTCGGGCTGCTGCAGGCATTCAGCTTCGGCTCCGGCATCCGAGTGCCCGACGACATCGCGTTGGTGGGCTACGACGACATCGATTTCGCGTCAGCCGCCGTGGTTCCGCTCAGTTCGGTGCGTCAGCCCGCGCGGATGCTCGGACGCACTGGCGTCGACCTGCTCCTGAACCGCCTCGACGGGGTCGAGCACGACAGTCGGGTGCGCTTTCGGCCGGAGTTGGTCGTGCGCGAGTCCAGCGGCGGCTCTTCCGCAAGCCTTGGGTAGCGGATTCGTGACTGTCTCGCCGGACCCGTTATGATGGACGGGTGCATCCGTGCTTTCGGGTCGGATGCCTGGAGACGTCGCATAGTCCGGCCGAGTGCACCACCCTGCTAAGGTGGAGTCCCCTCACGGGGACCAGGGGTTCAAATCCCCTCGTCTCCGCACCGTCAAAGGTCCGAGATCCCCTGGAAACACTGGGATTCGGACCTTTTGCATTTCAATCTGCCATCGAATTGCCACCAACCGCCTCTTGGGTCAGCGCATCTATTCGCGTCAAAAGAGTCTCAATGTCGTCGTCGAACAGATCTGCGTAGATGTCTAGCGTCATCGCAGCCGACTCGTGCCCAAGCATCCGTTGGATCGCTTTAACGTTGCCGCCAGCGCTGACCGCGATCGATGCGGCCGTGTGCCTCAGATCATGCAGCACCATGTTCTCTGCGCCCGCTTCACGCAGGGCTGACTTCCACCACGACTTCGAGCCGCTGGACGCCCGCACTCGCCGCATGTAGCCGCCGCCAGTGCCAGGGAATACCAAGTCGCTCTCTGCCTTCCCCCCGAGCGCTGCTCCCAGTGCGTCAGCTGTGACACGGGGGAGTGGGACTTGACGTGATCCTGCACGCGTCTTTGGCGTTCCCTCGTGAATCTCTCCAAGCGTCTCAACTGCGTTGCGTCGAACCGATATGCGCCGTCGTTCGAGATCCACGTCACGCACGCGCAGAGCGACTGTTTCTCCCCAACGGAGTCCGCAGTACCCGAGCACGAGAACAAGCGCCCTGTGCTGCCCCGCAGCCTCAGCCACGGCATGCAGCTCCCCAGGAGTCAGATAACGATGGTGCCGCTGCGATGTCTTGCGCGGCAGCGAATCCACGCCCTCGGCCGGATTCCTCGGTATGCGGCCATCTCGCACAGCCTGTTTCAGGATGCCGTTCAGGACACCGTACGCGCGCAACTTCATCGTCGCGGACTTGTCGATTGCGCCGACCCATTCGGCGACTTCGCTGTTGACGATCCGGCGCAGCTCGACGTCTCCCCACCGCGGTGCCACGTAGTTCCGCCAGGACGCCTCGAGCGGGGCGAATGACGACGGCTTCAACGTCGCTTTCTTAAGTGCCAGCCAAGCCGGCGCGAGGGCGCTAACGGTTACCCGGGCCTTCCTCGGGTCGGTCCACTCTCCCGTGTTGAGCTTGGTCTTCTCCGCCGTCAACCACGCCTCAGCCTGATCTCGGGTCGCGAAGCCGCGCTTTTCGATGATCTTGTGGGAGGGCGAGCGGTACCGCGCCCGCCATAAAAGTCCAGACTCCGCCTTCTTCGACGGGTAGGAGTAGACGTTCTGAACGACTCGCTTAGCCATCAGATGAGGGTCGCCACGCCTCAGCGATGATGTTACGGATCGTCTCAGAAATCTCGTCGTCGTCTCTGAGTCTCTTCTCGGCGTAGCCCCGCACCTCTTCGGCCACCTCGACGGGGTCGTACCGCAGCGCGTCCCGAAGTTGATCGACTTGAGAATCAGGGAGGTCGACGCCGTCATCGATGCGCGTCAAGTGCCTCGCCAGCTTCATCTGTGCGTCCAGCATGCGTTGGCTGGCGAAGAACACATCCTCGTAGGCGGCCTCGAGCGGGCGGAGGAGCAAGGTTATTGCGAGCGAGTGTTTGCCATTCACGAGGGAAGTGACATCAGGGAGTTGCAGCGCCCGTGCGAGGGCTGCCGCCTCACCAATCGTCGCCTTCCTGTTGCCCGACTCGATTTTGTAGACCGTTTGCTGTTGGAACTCGAACCCCAACTGCTGCATCTCCTCAGCAAGCGCGGCCTGTGAGAGGCCCTTCCGCTCTCTCGCTTCTCGCAAAGTCTCGCCGAAAGTCTTGTCTACGGCGGTCGCGTCTCTCCCCGGGCCTGGCATGTCATCAAGATACCTCCAAATAAGTGTTGCACTCAAACCGAAATCGGGTGTACGCTGAAGTAGCTTCAAAACAAAACCAAAAGGAGGTTGAGTATGGGTGTATCGGCAATAGGAGATCTCCTCGCACCCGATGCGGTGTGCGAGCTGATCCCCGGCATGACGCGGGCGAAGCTTTCTCAGATGCGCTTCAGCGGAACTGGGCCGGCTTACTACAAGCCAACGGCGAAGACAGTGGTCTATGACCGGGACGTCGTTGTCGCATGGCTCAGGTCCACGGAGCGGGTCGGTACCAGTGAGTTTGCGGAGACCGGATGAACGCACCGTCGTACTCGACTTCCATGCCCCGGGCGAGGTTGGACCCGCACGAAGTCGATCGGCTCATCGTCTACGCGATGGGAGCGCTGGAGAAGCACAAGATGTCGTTTGTCAACGACAGCGGCGCGCTCGTCTGCGTTGGTACGTCTCGCGGCAAGATGAGCCGGCTCGTGAGGGATGCGTTGCGAGTGTTCGGCCCCGAGAAAGCTCGCCGGACGATCGACGAGCACATCGCCAACCTGATTGAAGTCGAGCGGGAGTCTTACCGCAGAGGCTTCACCAGTCAAAAAAGAAAGCGGCCGACCTGTTGGAGCAGGGCGACCGCGGAGTCATCTGAATTGGAGATCCGAAATGACTAGTACCACCAGTGTAGACCACACCCCCGCCGCGCGCACCTTGTTGCTGGACGGGTGCGCCGGGGGTGATGACGCCTTGTTGGACGTGGGGGCGGAGAACAAGACGGCACCTCCGCCCCCTACTCGCCTCGACCCGGGCTGGGAAGAACACGCTGCGGCGTTCCTGGCCATGCACCCGGAGATCTCGGCTGCGGTGCCCCGGTGGACCGAAGAGCTTGACTTCATCGACATTGAGAGTGATGTCGACGGGACGATCTTCTCGTTCGCCCGCACCATTCGAGATGTCGAGATATACGGGGGCGGCAGGCTTCACGCGGACGGACGAGTGGAGCTGTGCGACAACGGCATCCCAAACATCTACATCCGTTCAGAGTTGAGGGCGGACGAAGACCCGAATGTCGCACAGTGGGCACTGCACGTCGCGGAAGATCTCACCGCGGCGGCGTTGTTGTTGCGGGCCGAATCGAAGTTGTTGCGTCGGCCCGTCGATGTCGACGCCGAGCTACAGCGGCTGGACATCTGATGGCCTGCCGGTTCGGCTGGTGTCAGACGCCCGCCAAGCTGCATTCAGAAGACCCGAGCTATCACACGCGAGAACTCGGACACGGAATGCTGCTCACCGTCAACATGGATGGGCAGCCGATCGCCAACTGGATGCCCGACTGGGGTGAATGGTGGATCGACAAGCCCGGAGAGATCGACACCGAGTACGACGACGTCGCGATCATGCTCTGCGAACTCCCGAAGCAGTACAGAGAGTTTCGGGAGGCGCTAATCAACGACCCGGTGTTCGCCGACGAAGTCGCCGCCGTGAAAGCCAAGGATGCCGCGGAGATGAACAGATGACACATCCGAGAGTCCTATATCGAAGCGAATCCGACTATCGCCGTCGAACATGGCGCCGAACTGCTGGCGCGGAACTCGCGCCCGGATCTCTTCGCCCTCGCTGACGACAAGGTCGAAGCAGAGCTGGTCCGCACGGGTCGGCTGAGCCTCGAAGCACCTGTGAGCGAAGCGCGGGGAGAGGAGCCACGCTCTCTCGCCGAGTGGCTGACGATTCGCGATGAACTCGCGGCAACGATCGCCGAGTATGCGCCGCAGGGCGTTTCTGCGTCTTTCCGAGAGGCAGCAGAGGCCCTTCTCGTGCAGGGGTGAATGAAAGCCGCAGCATGACCGAATGGCTTGCGCCATCGACCCAGCGCCCCTCATCTCGGTTGATGAGGGGCGCTGCTGATCTCAACTGAACATCGACCCCGAGGAGGGGATCACATGACGAACGAACCGAAGGAGACCGCAGCGCAGAGGCGGATGAAGGCATTTCACAAAGCGCAGGCACTCATCGCAGCCGCCCGCGAAACAGCGAAGCAGAAGCCGCCTCCGGTCGATGACGACGCATGAGGCGTGGGCGCCGATCCCCAACAACCTGTTTCGGCTCGGATGGACGAAGACCGAACTACTTGTGTACCTCGCGCTGCTGTGTCTGCCGTTTGAACGCAACGGCATTGTCATCGCGGGGCAAACGGAAATATCGGTAGGTGCGGGCGTCTCGGTGCGCACGACCCGAGACGTGCTTCCCCGGCTGGCGGCGGCCGGGGTCATCGTCCAGAAGCAGCTTTACGACGGGATACCGAGCTACTACCGGGTGAACGAACTCCCGCGAGACGGCGGATTCTTTCGGCTACCGCGGCGGTGGCTGTGGGAAACCTCACTGACGGCAACCGAGCGGATCGTCTACCTCGTGCTGCTGTCCCGTCGCAACAGACGCACAGGTGAGGCCGTCGTGTCGTGGGTGTCGATCCTCGCCGAAGCCCGTGTGACGAACCGGACGCTAGCCCCCGCGCTCGACGCTCTGACCGCGGTAGGGCTCATCACACGAATCCATCAACCGCGTCGTGGCAAACGTCAGGGCATCAACAAGTACCGAGTCCAGCTGCCTACCGAACATGTTCCGAACATGTGACCCAGGCAAAAGGGCACACCGACCCAGGCAAAAGGGCACACCGACCCCGGCAAAAGGGAACGAGGAACAAGACATCTCTATAAGACATCTACACAAGACCTTAGGCGCAACTGCAAGCAGTGGCGCTCGCATGAACTTCCAGAACCTACGAGTGAACCGGTCAACAGCGAAACAGCGAACCCTTCTCCGTGATCTCTGGATCATCATCAGCGGGAAGCTCCCCTCGCAACAGGTCGAGCACGTGTGGGAAGTTCTCACCGTCCAACAAGCCCAGGACCTCATCAGCGACTACTACAGCAGGTTCGGGCGCGCCAGCAACTACGACGGTGGCCTCGACGAAGCCGACCCTGAAGTCGAACACCTCTCACCTAAAGGGAGGGCTTTCGTCAGCTCGGGGTTCGACCCCTACTTCGACTTCAACACCTGAACGGAGATCCACAGCATGAGCGCACCGCGACCAGCCAACTTTCGTGCTCTCGCTGATGCATGGGATTCGCCCATCGCATTCGCCACCGAGCTATCGCACTACTACTCGCAACTTCGCGAAAGCGGGCACCTGCTACCTGCACCCGACATCACAGGCGAAAGGAAGGAGATCACGTGACCATACGCACCGCCGTCCTCTGCGACACCTGCGAGGCCGTATTCGTCACCGACAACCGCCAACCACGAGGCCAGCTCACAGCACGGGCACACGCAGACGGATGGACATCGACCAACCACAACGGACGCTGGACCAACCAGTGCCCCGACCACACCAACTGAAGGAGACACCATGACCACCATGCAGTTTCGCGACACCACCAACAACGTCGTCATCCGCGACACCGACAGCGAAGCACTCGTTGACGTCGCCACCCGCATCAAAGCACAGCGCGACACCGCCCGAGCATCGAGCAACGCCCACACGCGGGCCATCAACGAGATCAACAACGATCCGACACTCAGCGAACAAGGCAAGGAGGAGCGCGCCGCAGAACTCGAAGCCACTCGCAGCACCCAGCGCAAGAGCTGGATCGCAGACGAGAAAGCAATCATCAAGAACAAGATCACCGAGCTCGAGCGACGCCTAGACGGATTCGTCGGGTACTCGAGCGAGAACATCATGGCGTTCCGCGACGCGCAGGACCGAGCCGAGAACATCGGTGACCCAGAGAAGGCCGCAACCGTCATGGCCCGCGCCCTCCGCACCAACGACAGGACACTGGCGCACGCGCTATACCGCCGAGCAGTCGAACAGCGATGGGAAGACGCGCGACGAGCGTTCGCCGCAGATAACCCTGCCGTTGCCCAGCTGTCCATGACGTGCACAAGCTCCACGAACTGCACGACAGCACCTTCACACGAGCCGTCGCATACATGTGACACCCAGGCGGGGGTCCCCGGGTGGGGCCTCCGCCTCCGGGTCTCTGGGGCTTGCCGCCCTCTCTCCCCGACATTTTTTTCCACACGGACACCGAAACCACACAGGAGCAACCGAATGAAGAAGCACACAATTCAGCTCGAATCGGTCAAAGCGACAGCCGCCCGGGAAGCAGCGGACGAACTTCACCGCCTCGAATCTCGAACAGAAACCGTCCGCGCCGCAGCTCTGACCGGCAACCTCACGGCCCACGACCTCGCCGCGCACAACGACCAACTCAACCTCGCCAAGCTACGGGCAGAAGCCGCCTCAGAAGCCGCTGACGCCGAACAGCACAACCTCGGCACGGCAAACACTGTCGCTGATGCCATCGCCGAGTTCATCGAAGATCCAGCGCTCGATCCCACCGCGATTCTGGACGCAGCCGAACGAGTGCAGGAGGCGATCACCCAGCTCGAGGAAGCCAACACGACACGAAATGAAGCGATAACCACCTGGGTCAAACGTCTGCGGCAGCTCGGTATCCCCGACCGGGGACTCACCGTAAATGACGACGAGGTGCACATCATCGCGAACGGGACTGGAGGCTCATCTATCGCCATCGGCGCCGGTCGAGTAACGAGCGTTCCCAACGTCGCCGGGTACCTCCGACACATCACACAGCGTGCCACCAGCCGAGCCACCATGAGTATCGACCCGGTAGGACTGAGCAGCACCGACACCCGCTCACGAATGCGAGAAGACATCGCATCCGTAAGGCTCACCAAAGCGATCGGCGGGCGCAGCATCGGTGACGTCCTCACGACTCGCACTCACGCTCGCAGCGTGCTCGCACAGATGGTTCACAACGGCAGCGCTGAACTCATCGAGGGTGATATCCCGGAGCGATCCGAGTACGAGCGGACCTTGTTCGTCGGAGATACGTCGCGACTCCCGGACACGCAGCACGTCACCACCATCCGCAACGTCAACGACGATGCCATCGTCGCAGCAGCGGTCACCAAGGCGTTCGAAGCATGATCACCGCACTCGTGAGCACTCAGTCAAAGGAGCAGGTGCGGGTGCCTCCCCCTGAACCTCTCAGAGTCGCCGGAGATAGCGGGTCCTGTTATGCGTGCGCAGAGGCCCCGTTTTTTCGACCGATCAACCATCTGAGAGGACCTACTTCATGACTCATTACATCAACGGCATCCACCTGCCTACTGGGCAGCTCGAGATCGATCAGATGCCAACCATCAGCGGCGTGCAGCCGAACGTGTACGTCGATTCAAACGGCGTCTTCTACCGGATCACCTAATGGGCGCCAACTACACATCAACCACGAGAGAAGGAGCAAGCCCATGGCTGCTGACTATGTAACAATCACTAACCTGCGTGGACCCGCCGCACGGATCACATCATTCACCGCAAACACGGTGCCCGCCGATCAGCCTGCCGCCGCTCGCATGACAGGTGCAGACCAAAACCGGCAGATCGAAGTAGATGTGCCGCGCGGCCTCTCCGGCCTCAACGCCGTGCCGACCGATGAAGCAGTGGGCACGATGGTAGCCGCTACCGATACGGAAACGGGGATCGCGGTTCGCATTCTTGCGGATTCGGCAGCGTCCCGGCGCGCGGACCCTCTGGGCGGTGCCGCGGCGGAACGCCTATTTACGAAGATGCGGCAGGTGACCGCTGACGCTGTGATCGTGGCGCTGGGTGACTCGACAGGCGATGCGCCGTACCGGTGGCCTCGTAAGCTCGCACTCCTCCTCGTTACCCTGTTCCCTGCTTGGACGGTCGCATACTCGCGGTGGAACAACACCACACGGTCTTACGATGCCGCCGAAGTGTTGAACGTTGGGACGAACGGTCGCACCCTGTTCTTCTGGAACGCATCAGTGTCCGGTGGGAGCACGTACACTCACCAGGCGCCTGACGCGGTGCCTATGTATGTGTCGAAAAACCCGGACTTGGTGTTTCTGAACGACGGCCACAATGAAGGATCGCCGGCTTGGACGCCGCAGAACACTGCACTGGGCTTCCAGGCCCGCTACATGGCCATGGCTGAGGACGTTCGCCGGAACAGCCCGCAGGCTGGGATCGTGTGCATCGGTCAGAATCCGCCGCAGAATGCGGTGGCTCTGATGGCCGACAAGTCAATCATCATCAAGGGCGTCGCGGCGATGCGTGGGTACGGGTTCGCTGACACGACACAGGCTTACATCGACGCCGGAACTCCGGCATCACTGTACGAGCCTGATCTGCTTCACCCGAACTCGGCCGGCGGAGACCTGCAAGCACAGGTGATCCTCCGGTCGATCTACACGGACACACCATCCAACCCGGTCACTTCGCCAGCGTCAGTTTTTACTGACCCTCCCGCGGTGAACCTGATTGCCAACGGCGACTTCGCAACACTCGACGCAACGACGTTCGCGCCCGGTTCGTGGAGTTCGAGCCGTCTCACATTCGCGAAGGACACGACGAACTACGAGAACGCTAAGCGCGGGTATGGGTTGCTGATGACGCCGACTGGTGGCGGTCAGGCGTTCATCTTCCAAACGTTCCTCAACGCCACTCAGATCGTTCCGTGGCGTGGACGGCACGTGACGCTTCTTGCTCGGGTGCGTAACAACGCGTCGGCCCCGAATCAGAATGCGGGTATCGTCCACCTCATCGACGGTGTGCAGGGTGTCAGCGGCGGCGGCATCATCAGCCTGGGCGACCCGTGGACGTTCGGCGGTTTCGTGTGGCGGGCTCTGACGATGCGGATCGCCGACACGGCGACGCAATTGCAGGTCCGCGTGTACGGGGACTACTCCACAGGCGCTGCGGCAGGCGGTCCTGGCGTCACGCTCGATGGCGTGTGGCTTACCGAAGGCGCGATAACGCGGAAAGCTGTGTAGCGTCGTGCGCGACGCGGAGGGGGTTGCTGCCCACACCTCACTAGATTGAAAGACCCCCGCCTAGCCTTCGGGCCGGGTGGGGGTCTTTCATCACCGTGCTCAGTCGTCAGCGCCTAGGCGAAAGGGCTGCCGGGCAAGAGCGCACTACTCGTGGATTCTCTGACGACTGACGCGTTGGTCACCTTCAAGTACCGACTGCTAACCGTGGCTGTGAAGCATACAGATACGCTGCTCGCGGCGATTCCCGAAGCGGAACACGTTCCGTATGTCTTTTCGGTATTGGCTGTATTCCAGAGGCCTTGGTCCACCGCGGTGATCACGGACGATGAGGTCCGGTTTCGTACGATTGTCGCGGCCTGCACGTATTCTCCACTTCGCACGACGCACGCCTGAGCGGATACTTTTGGCCCGTTTAGTGTGGGACCGCAAGTCCAGTTCGAAGGCATACTGAACCCACCCGGGTACGGCTGCCAGTTGCCTGTAGGGGCGGCACTGGCAGGCTGAGCAGTAAAGACCCCGGCGAGGAGGAGGACGATAGCTGCGAGGGCTGTGGATCGCTTCTTCATCTGAGTACCTTTCGTGGGCTTCACTAGCCCGTCAGATCGAAGGTAGAGGCTTCGCACGGCTGACCGCTGTCCCCTTTTTGGCCTACAGACACCGCCGCCGCAAATCGATATGTTGAGAGACTGCCCGCCCAGTGCCTTCGGGCCTATTTGCCAAAGCTACCGATGCGAACCTTCGCGGTGTCTGTCTCGTTATCGATGATCACCAAGCACCGATAGTTGGCCCGGATCATCGCGCCATCCAGCGCACCGCTCGCGGCCACTATGCGGAGTCTGTGTTCTCGAGAGGTGCCACCGGTGCACCTTCGGGGGGCTCGGGCACCAGGTAGAGCCCACTGGGGGAGTTGGCGGTGAACGCCAGCGCTTCGATCCACTGGCGATTGATTGATGGCTGTCGGCCGCCGAAGTATTTGAAGACCAGTGAACTGCCCGGCTGCAGCCAGACAGTGGTGCGCCCACCGCCGACGCTGGCGTCTTCGCGCCAGCTGAACGGGAAGGGCTCACCACGACGCAGCTTGGCCGTGATGACGAACTGAAGGTGCGAGAGAGCGCGGTCTTCGATCTCGGTCTTCACGCCGTCCTCGTAGATGAACTTGCCCATCCGCGTTCCCCCTTGTCCGCCCGCACTTGCCTCGAGAGGCGATCGTAACGACCGCCGGTGCAATCGCCAGTGTCCCATGTTCCCCGATGAAGTATCCCTCTCTTGGCGCGTACTGTTCTACTCATGGGAACTCTCGAGTACAACAGCTCTCGGCCGCCGATCGAGGTCGACGACGCCACGCTGGCGCATCTGAAGATCGTGATCGGTACGAAGCTTCGCCGCCAGGAGAGTTTCATGATGACGTGGCTTCCCGATGAGAAGAATCCGGCTGGACGGCTCACCATCTGGATGCACCCGAGCATTCCGCTGATCTTCGCGTTCAACGACCCGAAACTGCACTCGATCGAGCCGGAGCGCATCGGACGGATGATGGAACACGTGAACTCTCGCGGTGAATTGATCCTCGACCAACTCAGCTAGCGCCCAATCAACTTCGAGCGCCCATTCCGTAGGGACTCCAGCGGCCCCTGTTGCGTGTCACGGCGACGTGAAGCCCCCGCTAGAGCTATCCGGAGGCGCACGGGGGTCTCGTGGTGGCGCGTTGTGGGCCGCGTGCATTCCGGTCCCCGGGGGTGATCCCGACAAGTCTGGGGAACCTGCGGGACCACCTGCCGGCTTCGCTGGGGACTCCACCGGCTTATAGACCGCTGTCACGTGCGATCACGCTCAAGCTATCTCTGAAGCCTTGATACCTGTCAACCCCCTAGCAATCGCCTCTGTCCTAGCTACCGTGATCGGTTGCAGCCCGTGCGGCGATCTGGGGAGAGCCGCGATGGGACTCTGCAGGTCGGTGGCCCGTGGTGGCGAGAAGGGATGCGACTGCGGGCCGCCGCGCTCCGCTTTTTCGAAACACCCGCGTGAAGAGATGCCTGGCGCGGGTGAAGCCTGGATTCCCAAAGCAGACCGGCGTAGCCTGCTCGCAGAGCCGTGGCAAAGGGCTGAAGCTGGGGACCAGTCCGGTCGCGATCTGAGCCGTCCACCGAGCCGGCGCTGGGGTCTTGCTCGGTGGATGGCGACAAACGGCGACCCATTCGAGTTTGAGCCCGGCGTCTGCAGGTCGCGCTTCGTTCGCGCAGTGTCGCGCGTAGAGTAGCCAGGCTGGCCCGGACCCCGCTAGCGACGATGGGTCCGGAGCGGCACCGCGGCCCCGGACCCATCGCCTCGGGCGGTCTGTATCGTGCAACCCCTACGGCTTTCGCTCAGTGAACGCAACCCCGTTTCTGGGCGATCGTCGGCCTCGTACCGTGAGGCGATGACTTCAATGCAGACGATGATTCGCACGCAGGTGGTGGTCGACGGCGTACCGTTCTTGCTCTCTCAAGGCCAAGATTTGGACGCGCTGAAGCGGAGCTTCGAAGCCGCGCTAAGCACCGGCGCGTTCGTGGACTTCTCCGTGGTCGGCAATCGAGAAGTCAGCGTTCTCGTCTCGGCCCACACCAGCATCGTCCTGTCAATTGACACGGTGCAGTTCGACGAGAGGGATGACGGCGACCTCGAGACTCCGTACGGCGGCATGTTCGACTTCTAGAGCGTCATCGCAACCTCTCCGCGCCAAGTGTCATGAGACGGCTCGAGACCAACCGAGGCGGCCTGGGGGCGATGTTCCAGCTAGGGTTCAGAATATGGGAACCATTCAGTACGGCGGCACAGGCGACGCGATCCATATCGACGATCGCGCCCTCGCGCACCTCAAGGTCGTGATCGCGACAAAACTGCGCCGCAACGAAAGCTTCACCCTTTCCTGGGTCCACCACGACGACGATCCCGACGGCCGATCCACCATCTGGCTTCACCCATCCATCCCCCTGCGGTTTACCTTCGAAGAACCCGAAACCCCGCAACTCAACGTGAAATGGATCGAAGACCTCATGCACTCGGCCAGTTCCACGGGTGGCATACAACTCATCGACGAAATGCTCGAGACTCCCGCAGACGAGGCTACGTAGACTGCCTCAACCTTTTGGGCCTGGCGACTGCATCCCGGGTTCGCTCATACTCGGCACGTGCGTACCCGCGGCACTGAAACCTGCATCACAGGCCGTTCTTGGTCGCCGATGGCTCAGATACTTGAGGCATGCGGCGTCCGGGCAGCGATTCGAGCAGGAGCTTGCTGAGAAGCTTCACGAGCACAACTCTTCCCAGCGCGGCCAAGAGCGTAACGACAACTGCTGCGCCAACCCAGACCCAGGGTGACAGCGAACGCGCGACACCCTGTCGGCCACTCCATCTCACCTTTCGCACAGCCTCATCCTTCCTTAGATTCCTCGGGAACGGTATGACTTCTGCTGCTACCCCCAGAAAGCAAGGGGGTTACTCGAATGTGGTCGGACTGGTTGTCTCGAGGAGTTCGGCCGCAGTCGCGCCGATGCCCACCACCACAGCAAGGAATCATCATGACGAACCCCAACACGAACGGGCGCGTCTCTCGTCTCACGACTGAGACCAAGGCTGCGTTCAAGACCACCGAATTCATCGCTTACGTCGTCATCCTCGTCGCAATGTTCATCGCTTCCGCAGTCGTTGACAACGGTGAAGACGGCCAGGGATTCGGCGCGTCGCAGGTCTGGTGGTACGCCACTATCCTCACGGTCGGTTACATGGTCAGCCGTGGTCTCGCCAAGTCGGGCAGCCGCGAGCGGTACGACAGCGACGACCGCGCCAACCGTCACAACTGACGAACGTAGCACCGGCCGGAGGCCCCCATCTAGACTTCGGGTCGGGTGGGGGTCTCCTCGCTTTCTGCTTGTTGCCCCCGGTTCGTGGCGCAACTGCCCGCGCCTCTTCCGACGAGTGCCATGCAACCCAACGACCCACTCGAGTTTAAGCTCCGGGTACTTCGAGATACCACCGAGAGGTTCCGACGCCTAGCATCGTCGGGCGCAGATCCCGCGTTCAACTGTCTCCTTGCTGATCAGCTCTCTCGCCGCGCGGACAGGATTGCAGCGGGAGGGAATGACCACTCGCTGATCCTCTCGACGAGGTGCTCAAGACTCCGCCGGGCGCCTAGCAGCCGGAGAATCAGCGCGCACCCGCGATCTTGTGGCCCAAAGTCGACCTAGACGCCAATCGTGTAGCGGCGTACTCTGCTCGCAGAGCCGCGGTGAGTGAACTGGGGAACGTCCGAACCGCGTTCTGATCTCCCACCGAGCGATACCAGGGGACTCCTCGGTGGGAGGTCCTATCTCGGAAGGGTGGCGCGCGTGATTTCGGCTGCGTGGACGGCGGCGCGATGAGCTGCGTCGCGACCAGCGAAATTCACTGTGACGAAATACTCATCGTTGATGCCGCGCTCGTGGATCGTGACGGCGTGGTCGACGACGATGAGAACGCGTTGGGCGGTCAGGCTTGCGTATTCGAACGTGTTGCCGTCGCGGTTCCAGTCACCACCGAGCAGATCGTCGAGCTGCTCGGTGACCGCACTCTTGTTCCAGGTCGTGTCGGTGAGATCCATTAGTCGCTCCAGTCAGCGGATCGATGCATAGTGCCCGGGGCCGGGTGTTGCCCAGCAAGCTTTTGAATGTCTCGGAGGTTGATACCGAGCGCGGTGGCCATTGCCCCCGGTGGGTATCCTTCCTCGCGTAGTGCTTGGATTGCCCGACGGCGCAGGGCGTCCGCGCGAGACAGATTCCCATGTGCCTCGGCGTGGTCGCCAGCGCGGATCATCATTCTCCGGCCACAGATCGAGAATAGCAATATTCGAACATATGTTCTATCCTCGTACTCATGAGTACGCCAACCGTCGCACCCACGGCAACACTATGGATGGTCAACGACATCCCCACACGGATGATCTACGCCGGCCGACGATGGCGCGTCACAGACACCCCAACGCGACTGCGCCACTCGACCTGGACGGTGCCACTCGAGGAGGCTCACACGGGCCTCTACGGCTGGCGATTCCAAGGGACGGATGACGAGGGGCTGTCACTCGTGTTCGACGTCTACAAGGGCGCGGACGGCTGGCATCTGCACCGCACGTACGAGTGAGACCTAAGCCCAGCGGGCAGGTCTGTTGAAGTTCTTCCCATCGGCGGTGAATGACGTCGGGAGTTGCAGCTTCTTGATGCGCCTTCGGTCTATGTGGAAGGAAGCCGGCATTAGGGTCTTGAGATGTTGAGAGACCCGGTTCGGCGGAAAGGCTGCGGCGACGAAAAGATGGGCACCGATCGATCCCACCGCCTTCACTGCTGGCACCAGATCACTGTCAGCGCTGACGATGATGGCGGAATCCATGCTGTGGAGCGCGGCGTCGGCCACGAGCGTGACCGCGATATTGACGTCGGTCTCTTTCTCTTCGTAGTGCACATGGGAATTCCCGCACTTGAAGCAGACTATGTTCTTCTTCTGATATCGGCCCATGATGGCAGAGAACTGGTTGGGGTAAAGCGCCGCCAGAGCCTCCACGTAGTGCGCCTGTCGGCTCTGAGCACGGGGATCGTCCAGGACGGGGGCACTGAAGTACTTCACCGCAACCAGTCGCTGCTGGGGTCGAAAGCTCTGGGCTAGGGCAACCAGATCCAGCCACAGCGTTGAGCGCCCGAACTCTTGATGCATCCCGTGGTAAAGATTGAACCCGTCGACATAGACGATCAATCTCTCCTTGGGCTTCATCGGGACCGGCTGACTCATCTGGTCATCGTACGGCACGCACCGCGACACGCCCGGGATTCCGAGTGGTAGCCAGCCACTAGGTGAGAGCCTAAGATTGGACATACCACACCTGGTTGACCTGTACAGCCAGGCCCGACGTCCCCGCCGCAAGCGGGGACGTCTTTGTTTTTGCGGCATCTCAGCCGATCATTCACAGCCACGCCGACCCGTCTTCTCCGGCCATGGGATCGGATGCCTACCGGTATGTGATCTTCCACGGCTCGTCGGGAAGCGAGTCAACCCATGCTCGAAGCGCATCTGGAGTGAACAGCGGCTTTGTCCCGGCGTAGTGGGCAACGAGTCGATTCATCTTGACCGCCGCCTGGATCATGCTCACGCTCACGCCTGTAGCTATAGCGGCTTCCTTGAGAGTGTAAGCGACCTTCCGTGAGCCGAGCGCGTGAATCACCTCGTCGTGGACGATGGACCGCAGCTCGTTCGCTGTGAAGGCCAGCCTGACCGCTCCGGGGTCTGGTTGTGCAGGCGGCTCCGGAGTCTGTGGGTAGCCGCGAGGAACATCCGGATGGGATCGCAGGTACTCCTCGAGGTCCACCCACTTGCACGGCAGCTTGGCTCGCGTTGTCCAAAGTTCCACCACGGCCGGGTCGTCGATGAGTCGGATGCGGATGCTTGCCTCGTAGTGCAGGCCCGGATTCAGGATCAGAGCCCTTTGTAGAGGTAGCGCTGTCCCCGGCCTGAACGCCCAATACTCACCGGTCTGAATCCCAAGCTCGCCACCAATCGGCATGGGCCGAGAGTACCCCTTGATGTCTGTACATGCTGACACGATTTCTGAGTATCGTGCTCTCTACCAACTGAGGGGAGATCGCTCATGCACATCAGAGAAGACACACTCGATGCGACGATCCGAAAGGTACTTCGGGAAGAGCTTCGTTCTATGCCGCCCTCTGTGCCAGTCTTCGCCTCATTCAGTCAGGGCGCTGTTGCCGCGGCGGTGCGTGCAGAACTGGCCCGGGCGAACAAGCATCCCGCTGATCTCACGGAGGTGCTCGGCGTCAGCCGGCCGACCGTGGCTGGCCGATTGAGTGGTGCGTACGCATTTTCAGTCGCAGAGCTGGACAGAGTTGCCTTGTTTCTTGGCATCGGCGCCTTCAACATCCTCGAGTCCGCGATGCTAGGAGAGCGGTTCGCCGCGACAGAGACTTCGCTTGAGGAGCAAAAACGCGTCTTCGCACCGGATGCATGGGCGCAGCCACCGCGAGCGCTGGCGGCTCAGAGACGCCGCGCCGAGGGGCGGAGGCCAGGCCCGCACTGAGTTGGTCTAACGGGGGAGTAGATCGCCCGCCACGTTTCTGCCATCAAGTGAACAGTGATCAACGTCCCGAGATGCGTCCAAACTGGCTCCGCATCCGCGTCTTTTCGGCAGTCGGCACGAGGCGGCCGAGCGACGCTAGGTTTCAAATCCCCTCGTCTCCGCAGTGAAAGTCCCCGCTTCGGCGGGGATTTTTTGGTCCCGGGAGCGTGAGGCTCATCCGGTGTGACTGCCGCGTTCCGACTGGGCGCCCCGGAAGCTGTCGGTCCCGCTGTGCGCGGGACGGGCGAGTGCTCGTGGGCACTTGCGTTGTCAGGTTTCTCGGGCTCACGTCAAGCCCCCGGCACGGCTCAGCCCGCGCGGGTCCTGGCAACCCTTTTGACAACTCGGCGCACCTCGACATGAACCGTCGGCCAGCTCGCTGGGACTCAGCAGTTCGGCCACCTTCATGTCCGGCGTCGCTCAGCGATTGAAAGGACTCCCTGTGAACATCTCGGTGGTCGAAGACCGGGCCCGGAGGAAGTGTCATCGCAGCGGCGGCGCTCCCTGTCCTGCGACGGCGGCGGATTCGACGCACCTCGGGCTGACCGCCATCGGGCCTGACGCGCAGAGCGTGCATACTCGGCACCATCTACATCGGTCACAGCCGCGATGAGGTGGAGCCCCTCCGCGGGGCCGCCCGTAGGATCGACCCATGAAGACACGTGCACTCGGCAATGCCACCGTCGGCCGCGTCGAGGTCGGGGCGGTCGGGCTCGGCCTGATGACCTTCGACCAGACCGGCCACCAGCCCCGCGAGCAGCTGCTCGACACCGTCCGCGCCGCGCTCGACGCCGGCGTCACTTTCTTCGACACTGCCGACGCTTATGGGCCCGGCGAGGAGCTGGGCGCTGATGCCCAGGGCGAGAACGAGAAGCTCATCGCCTCGATCCTCGACGAGCTGGGCGTCCGCGACCGCATATTCCTCGCCACGAAGGGCGGTGCCTTCCGCACGGAGGGCGGCGGCTGGGACCTCGACGGACGGCCCGAGTACCTGCGTCGGGCGGTCGACGCCAGCCTGTCGCGGCTCGGGGTGGAGCAGATCGCGTTGTGGCAGCACCACCGCCCCGACCCCAAGGTCGACTACGCCGAGACGATCGGCGCGCTGACCGAGATCGCGGCCAGTGGCAAAGTGCGGATGATCGGGCTGTCCAACGCCGACCCCGGTCAGATCCGGGCGGCGCACGAGGCCCTGGGCGACAGCCTGGTCAGCGTGCAGAATCAGTTCAGCCCGAAGTTCCGCAGCAGCCGACCCGAGATCGACGTCTGCACCGAACTGAACGTGGCGTTCCTGCCGTGGAGCCCGCTCGGCGGGCTGTCGGATGCCAAGGAGCTGGCCACCCACCACCCGGCCTTCCAACAGGTGGCCGAGGCGCGCGGCGTGAGCGCCCAGCAGGTCGCGCTGGCCTGGGAACTCGCCCAGTCGCCGGTGGTCATCCCGATCCCCGGAGCCAAGCGGCCGCAGTCGATTCGCGACTCCGCCGCCGCCGCCGACCTCGAGCTGACCTCCGAGGAGCTGGCCGCACTCGACCAGGGCTGACGGCAGGGGCGGTCGTCTGCGCCGTCACCGCCGAACGCGGGCCCGCGTCTTCGTCACGCTTTCGAGCGTCGACCGCACCGGGGTGCCGAGGTAAAGGCCCAGCGAAGCGCCCGACGCGAGGGCGATTCCGACCACGGCGGCCAAGATCAACGAGGTGCTCCCCGTGAGCATGTCGCTCGTCGAACCATCGTTGTTGATCATCTCGAGCAGCCCCTGGAACACGGCGACGCCCGGCACGAGCGGCACGATCGCAGCGGTCGTCACCGCCACCGACGGAACATGCAGGTGGTAGGCGATCAATACGCCGACGAAGCTTGCGAGCAGTGCGCCGATCGCGCTCGCGGCCGCCGGATGCAGTTGCAGCGCGGTCGCGACCGTATATCCCGCCATGGTGATGGTGCTCAGAAGTGCGCTGACCAGGATGATCCGGATGCCGGCGCCGTTGAACACGGCCACCGCGATCGCGATGATGATCGCTCCGGCGAACACGCCGGGCAGAGACCCGAAGGGGATCGGCTCAGCCGAGAGATCCATGGTGAAGCCCAGCACGCTGCCGAGTTCGAGTCCGACCAGGATGCCGACGACGACGCCCAGCGTCTGCATCGTGAGGTCGAGGATGCGCCCGCCGGCGGTGAGCGCGAAGCCGTCGATCGCATCCTGAGCGGCTCCGACGACCGTGAGCCCGGCCAGCATGAGCACGATGCCGGAGGCGACGATGATCGAGGGTCGGATGCCGACGAACACGTCGATTCCTGCGGCGCCCAGAGCGGAGACGGCGACGGCGACGGCCGTGGTGACGAAGCCTCCGGCGATCTGGCTGAAGAAGAGCGGCACTCTCAGACGGGCGAGACCCGCCTGCGTCAGTGCGGCGCCGAGGGCGGCGACGAAGGTCAGCCCGACGATGATCGGCGACGCCCCGAGCATGATGCTGACTCCCACTGCGAGCATGGCGCGAGCGGTCACCACGACCGGCTGCTGATAGCGGAAGGGCACGCGGCGGATCGCGCGGAAGGTGAGGCGCGCCGTCTCCAGATCGAGCCCGCCTTGGATGTCGGCGACCAGAGCTTGGACCCGCTGCAGCTTCGCGTGGTCCGGCGCTGTGACGCGGACGACCCGCAGCAGGGTCTCGGGCCACACCTCGCCGCTGAGGTGGAACGAGACGGTGATCGAGTTGTAGGTGACATCGACCTGCACGCCGCGAAGCCCATAGGTGTCACAGACGCGCGTGATCGCGAGCGTCACCTCATGCGCCGACGCGCCGACGGCGAACATCGCCTCGCCGATGCGGGTCGAGAGATCGAGAACCCTGGGCACCATGCGCTCGTCGATGACGGGGAGGACCTCCGTGGGGGCGACGCTTGACGGGTCGGTGTGCACGATTCTGCGCACGGAGGCGAGCAGTCGCCTGGGGGAGCTCCGGGGCATATGCCCATTCTCCCGGATCGGCGTCGATCCCGACGCCGCCGCGGTCACTCTGGCGTGGGACGTTCCCTCGTGTCGTCCCCGGCTGCAGCGTCTGCCGGGGAATCGACTCCGAAGGCTTTGCGGAGCGCGGCCTCCTGCGCCCGCCAGAAGGACTGGGAAACCGGGCGGCCCGACATGAGGATGTCGAAGCCGTGGAAGGCTCCGTCGACGACCACGAGTTCGCAGGGCACGCCGGCTTCGCGGAGCCGCTCGGCGTATCGGACGTCCTCATCGTGGAACAGGTCGTTCGAGCCCACACCGATCCACGCCGGCGGCAGTCCGCGCAAGTCCGCCCGGCGAGCAGGGGCCGCATAGTCGAGAACGTTCTCGCCGCCCGGCGGGTGGCCGAGATACGCAGACCAGGCGTAGCGGTTGCTGCCCTTCGTCCAGACACGGACACCGCGCACCTGATGATCGCCACGGACGACCGTCCGATCGTCGAGCATCGGATAGATGAGAAGCTGAAAAGCCGGTTGCGAGCCGCCGGAATCGAGTGCCATCAGCGCGGTCGCGGCCGCCAGTCCTGCTCCCGCACTGGCACCACCGAGGGCGATGCGACTCCCGTCGATTCGCTGTTCGCGGGCATGGTCTACGAGCCACCGGAACGTCGCATAGACATCTTCGACAGCGGCGGGGGCCGGATGGGCGGGCGCGAGGCGGTATTCGACCGAGACGACCGTGATGCCCAGTGACCGCACGAAGGCAGCGTTGGTGCGTTCGTCCGAAAGCCGATTGCCGGTGATCATGCCGCCGCCGTGGACCCAGAGCAGCGCCGGGGTAGACCCGACGGCGTCCCGAGGCCGGTAGACGCGGATGTCGATATCCGGAGCATCCATCGGCCCGGGGATGAGCAGGTCTTCGACGATCAGATCGTCCGGACCCTGTCCCGGCCTCACCGGTGCGCGGTTCGCCAGTGCCGTGATTCTGGGGCCGAAGGAGAACGAAGGGATGAATCGCGCTGCCGTGAGGTCGGGATGGAAATGCGCCATGCCCGATCCTCTCAGGTGGCGGCGCGCACATCGCCACTCGGTCCTCGTCGGCGCATACGCAAGGACCGGGTGTCCGCCACGCAACTCCGCGCGGACGCTACTTAATCACCGAAGACAGCGGCATCGGTGCGACGCAGGCTGCGTACTTTGACGCGAGACAGAACATCGAATCTCGGAGTGGAAATGCATCGAAATATCACGCGACTACTGCTCGCCACCGTCCTCACTGCATCTGCTGTCGTCGGCATGGCGGCGCCAGCAAGTGCTACCGAAACGCCCGCGAAGATCCCCTCGTCACTGATCGGCGCCGACCAGGCTGCGCTATGGACGCCATCCATGTGGGCGCAGCAACTCGATGACCTCGACGCGGCCGGCATCGACGAGGTCATCCTGAACTATGCCGTCAAGAAGACTGATGCCGGTCTTCAGGCGTATTACCCCAGCTCGGTGCCGGGCACGAAGCCCGTGCCGCACGCCAAGGGATCGGAGTCGGTTGTCGACGAGCTTCTCGAGGGTGCGCGCGCTCGGGGCATGAAGGTGTGGCTCGGGACGTACCTGCCCGACCAGGATTGGTTCGACGAGCCGGTCGTCGCGGACGACATCCCGGCCAACGGCGTGATCACGACACAGGTGCTCGAAGATCTCGACAAACGCTATGCAGGCTATTCCGACGTCGTGGAGGGCTGGTACCTGAGCACAGAAGTCTTCAGCAGTTACAGCTGGGTGTGGGACGCCCACGTGGCTCTCGTGGACTACTACAAAGGACTGACGGACGTGGCGAGCACCGCTGCGACGGCTACTCGCACAATGGTGTCGCCGTTCTTCAACATCCGTGAGGACTCCGACCGGAAGCAGTTGCGAATCGACCTGTGGACGTCGATGTGGACTCGTATTCTGGACGCTGCCCCTCTGGACGTGATTGCGCTTCAGGACGGTACCGGCGACTGCTGGCAGAACGAGTGCGGCCCCTGGGCGGGTAACCCGTCAGCCATCAAGAGCGCGCTGATGACGAAGTACACCGCGACGCAGGCCGCCATCGATGCAGCCGGCCGCGACACGGAATTGTGGGCCAACATGGATCTCTACGATTCCTACGGGTATAGTCAGCCGATCGGCGACATCCAGGACTTCCACACGGCCTTGACGCCGCTGGTGTCGCACTTCACTTCGTGGAGCTTCTCGCGTCAGTACGCACCCTGGACCTTGGGCGTCGACTCGTTCTCGAAGCCGTTCGGCATCTGGAATCAGGGAGGCGAGCTGTCACAAGTTCCTCCGTCCGCTCCCGTGAACGTCGTGGCGACCCAGTCCGGGGACGTGGAGACCGTCACGTGGGACGCATCGATCCCCGCCGAGGGCGCCCGTATCGCTCACTACCGGGTGAACGACGCGTCGGGGACCCAGATCGGACAGGAATGGGATGGGTCGTGGTCAGGGAAGGGCGAGTGCGTCACGCTGCAGGCCGTCGATACGTCTGGCAACGTGTCAGAGGTCGTTCCCACCTGCTGACTCGTCCATCCACGCAGGACCCCGCCCGCCAGCCACCTGTCGGGCGGGGTCCTTGCATCAAAGCGGCCCTTTTTCGCGTCATCCACTGCCACTCCGGTATTCTCACCGCATGACCACCGCAACGACTCAGACCGCGAAACGCGAGGCTTTCGGGTCGCGGAACGTATTCATCCTCTCGGCGATCGGTTCTGCGGTCGGCCTGGGAAACATCTGGCGCTTCCCCTACGTCGCGTACGAAGGCGGCGGCGGGGCGTTCCTGATCCCTTACCTCTGCGCACTGCTGACAGCCGGAATCCCGCTGCTCTTCTTCGACTACGCGATCGGCCACCGCTTCCGCGGGTCGGCACCGCTCGCGTTCCGTCGCATCCATCGTGCGGCCGAGCCTCTCGGCTGGTGGCAGGTGCTCATCTGCATCGTGATCGCGGTCTATTACGCGGTGATCGTCGCCTGGGCGGGCATGTACACGTGGTTCTCCGCGCAGCTCACCTGGGGTGCGGGCAACGAGGAGAACTTCTTCTTCGTCGACTTCCTGCAGTCGGCTGACGTGGGCGAGGTCGGAGTCTCCGCCGCCTTCGTCCCGCAGGTGGGTATCCCGTTGATCGGGGTCTGGCTGGTCGTCATCATCATCATGGCGCTGGGCGTGAAGCGCGGCATCGGCAAGGCCAATATGATCCTGATGCCTCTGCTCACGCTGATGTTTGCGGTGCTGGTGGTCCAGGCGCTGTTCCTCCCCGGCGCGATGGAGGGGCTCAACGCGTTCTTCACCCCGAACTGGGAAGCCCTCGCCGATCCGGGTGTCTGGGCATCCGCCTACGGACACATCTTCTTCTCGCTGTCCGTCGCCTTCGGCATCATGGTCACCTACGCGTCGTACCTGAAGCGCAAGACCGACCTGACCGGCTCCGGCCTGGTCGTCGCCTTCGCCAACTCCGGCTTCGAGATCCTCGCCGGCATCGGGGTGTTCGCTGCTCTCGGCTTCATGGCGCAGGCGGCGGGCACGGAAGTGGCCGGCGTCGCCTCGTCGGGTATCGGTCTCGCCTTCATCGCGTTCCCCACGATCGTCTCGCAGGCGGTCGGCGGCTCGATCATCGGAGTGCTGTTCTTCGGCGCGCTGGTCTTCGCCGGCATCACCTCGCTGATCTCGATCCTCGAGGTCGTCGTGGCCGCCCTTCAGGACAAGCTCGGGTGGGGACGCGTCCGCACCACTCTCACCGTCTCGATTCCCCTTGCCGTCATCTCGATGGCGCTGTTCTCGACGACCACCGCATTGTCGGTGCTCGACACCGCTGATGCGTTCGTCAACGCCTTCGGGATCATGGCCGTCGCTCTCGTGGCGGTCGTCGTCGTCGCCTGGGTGCTGCACAAACTGCCAGCGCTGCAGGAGCACCTAAACCGTCGCTCCAGCTTCCGCGTCGGCCTGATCTGGAAGGTCGCGGTGGGAGTTCTGGCTCCTCTCGTGCTCGGCTACCTCCTGGTCACCGAGCTCATCACCAAGATCTCCGAACCCTACGGCGGATACCCCGGGTGGTTCCTCGGTGTCTTCGGCTGGGGAATGGTCATCGCGCTCGTCGTCTTCGCGGTCCTGCTCTCGCTGCTCCCGTGGAGCACGCGGTCCCACGCGAAGGACGACCCCGAGTACGACGACTTCCTGGTCGACGAGCACTACGACCCGGACCCCGAGACCGGTGTCCTCGATATTCAGAAGCCGGCGCAGAACGGAGCAGTGTCATGACCCCCGTCGCCATCGTCATGATGATCGTCGCGATGATCACCGTCTGGGGTGGGCTCATCGCCGCCGTCGTGAATCTCGCACGCCATCCCGAGGCGGACGAGGCCGAGCCCGCGGTGCCGGTCGAGCTCTGACGTCGGTCGCGGTCAGGCGTCGGGTCAGGGGGCGGATCGGGCCACGCCGACGGCCGTGCACTCCGCACTCTCGTCGGTGACGCCGACGCGGGACGTGTTCACACCCGGTCGGGCACGGTGAAGAATGGCCGCACCCGATCGGATCCGACCAGAATGATCGGGTGCGCACGTGTGCCTCGACGACACGATGGTGGGGAAAGGAGGACCTCATGATCGGTACGCTCAACGCTCTCGTCGACCTGGTCGAGACCGACCCGGCAGGTGAGATCGACGTCGCTCGGTTCGCATTCGAACACGGCACGACCGAATATCACCTGCGACGGATGTTCTCGGCGCTGGCGAACATGCCACTCTCGGAGTACGTGCGCCGGCGTCGGATGACGCTCGCCGGAGCAGAGCTCGCCGGAGCAGAGCTCGCCGCGGGCGCCGCGAACCTGCTGGACCTGGCGGTGCGCCACGGGTACGGCTCGGTCGAGGCGTTCGGACGCGCGTTCCGTGCAGTGCACGGGATCGGCCCGAGCGATGCGCGACGAGACGGGGGTCCTCTCCGAACACAACCCACGCTCCGGTTCCGCCTGAGCGTCGAAGGGAGCATCCCGATGGACGTCACCATCACCCACCTGCCCGCACTCAACCTCGTCGGCCACGCGGCCGAGGTTCCGCTCATCCACGAGGGAGTGAACCCGCATATCCAGGAGCACATCGCCTCTCTGCCACCGGAGGAGCACGCACGCCTGAAGGCCCTCAGCGATGCCGAGCCAGCCGGCATCCTGGCGGTCACCTCGAACACCGAGCCGGACGCGCCGGAGGGAAGCCCGCTCACCTATCTCCACGGAGTCGCGGTGCAGTCGACGGCCTCGGTGCCGAGCGACCTCGATGTCATCGCACTCGATGCGGGCACCTGGGCCGTCTTCGCCTCGAGCGGTCCATTCCCGGAGACCTTGCAGAACCTGTGGGCGGCGACGGCGACCGAGTGGTTCCCGTCGAACCCGTGGCGGTTGCGGCAGGGGCCGTCGATCCTCCGTTACCTGGAGTTCACCGGAACGCACGCGTCCTGCGAGCTCTGGCTTCCGGTCGAACAGGCCTGAGCGCTGCCACTGCGCGCGTCGACGGCTATTCTTCATCGATGGGCACCGTCAAACACGCCGCGCGCACAGCGAAGGATTCCTCCGCGTTCCAGTGGATCGCGCGCGCGGGATTCGTCGTCGTCGGCGTGATCCACGTCATCATCGGCTGCCTTGCCGTATCGCTTGCGGTGGGCGCCGGTGGTGACGCGGATCAGGACGGCGCCATGGAGCAGATCCGTCAGAATCCGATCGGAGGACTGCTTCTCATCGGCATCGCCGTCGGTCTCCTCGCGCTTGCGGGATGGCAGATCGCCAGCGCGTTCCTCACCACCGATCCGGCCGACACCAGGAAATGGGGCGTCCGGATCAAGTACTTCGGAATCTCGCTCGCATATCTGGTGATCGCCGCGCTGGCTCTCATCTTCGCGGTGGGCGGTCGCGTCGAATCCGAGAAGGCGTCGCAGACGCTCAGCGCGATCCTGCTCGCCGCTCCCGCCGGGTTCGTCCTTCTCGTGATCTTCGGACTCGCCGTGGTCGGCGTCGGCGTGGGGTTCATCGTCAGCGGCTTCACCAAGGGCTTCGAGAAGCTCCTCCATCTTCCCGAGGGTGCAGCCCGCGCGGGGATCGTCACGTTCGGCGTGATCGGCTACATCGGCAAGGGGATCGCCGTGTCGGTGACCGGCGTCCTGTTCGTCGTCGCCGCCTTCACGGACAATCCGGACCGAGCCGGAGGCCTGGATGCTGCGCTTCGCAGCGTGCTCGCGCTTCCGCTCGGGCCATTCCTCCTCGGCGCAGTCGGTGCGGGGTTCGCGATCTACGGCCTCTTCTGCATCGCGCGCTCCCGCTACGCGCGGATGTGACCGCTGGGGCGGACGCGGGACAACCCGCGACCGCTCACCGGATGAGAAACTGGAACGATGAGCGTTTCTCCTGTCGCCGCCCCTGTCGCCCCTCTGAGCGACACCGAAGTGCAGCGCATCCGCGAGGACTTCCCGATCCTGCGCACACAGGTGCACGGGCATCCGCTCGCATATCTCGACTCCGGCGCCACCTCCCAGCGGCCGTACGCGGTGCTCGACGCTGAGCGGGAATTCGCGGAGACGATGAACTCCGCCGTGCACCGCGGAGCCCACACGCTGGCCGCGGAAGCCACCGAGCTCTTCGAGGACGCCCGCACCTCGCTCGCCCGCTTCATCGGAGCCGACGACGACGAGATCGTCTGGACGTCGAACGCCACGGAAGCGATCAACCTCGTCGCGTACTCGATGTCCAACGCGTCGGTCGGGCGCGGCGGAACGGCCGCCGAGCGATTCCGTCTTCGCGAGGGCGACGAGATCGTCACCACCGAGATGGAGCACCACGCCAATCTCATCCCCTGGCAAGAACTCGCCGCGCGAACGGGGGCCACGCTTCGCGTCATCCCGGTCGACGACGACGGAGCATTGCGGCTCGACATCGCCGGCGACCTGATCGGTGCACGGACGAAGATCGTCGCCTTCACCCACGTGTCCAACGTCCTCGGCGTCGTCAATCCGGTCGCGGATCTGGTCACTCTGGCGCAGGAGGTCGGTGCCCTGACGCTGCTCGACGCCTGTCAGTCCGCCCCGCACCTGTCCATCGACGTGCGGGCGCTCGGAGTGGACTTCGCCGTGATCTCCGGCCACAAGATGCTCGGGCCGACCGGGATCGGTGCGCTGTACGGTCGCCGCGAGCTGTTGGAGGCGATGCCGCCGTTCCTCACGGGCGGCTCCATGATCACCACCGTCACCACCACCGAGGCCGAATACCTCCCGCCGCCGCAGCGCTTCGAGGCAGGAACCCAGCGGGTGTCGCAGGCGATCGCGCTCGCCGCCGCCGTCGATTACCTGACCGCTGTCGGGATGCCGCGCATCGCCGCGCACGAGGCGGCGTTCGGTCGGAGACTCGTCGAAGGGCTGAGGGGGATCGACGGCGTGCGTGTTCTGGGTGCCGACATCGACCTTCCCCGCGTCGGGCTCGCGAGCTTTGACGTCGCCGGCATCCATTCTCATGACGTCGGACAGTTCCTCGACGACCGTGGCATCGCCGTACGCGTCGGGCACCACTGCGCTCAGCCGTTGCATCGACGTCTCGGCGTCACCTCATCGACCCGCGCCAGCACTTATCTCTACACGACGGATGCCGAGGTGGATGCCGTCATCGACGGGGTCGGCGGCGCCATCGAGTTCTTTCGGAGGGGCGCATGAGCGACCTGCAGAATCTTTACCAGGAGCTGATCCTCGATCACTCGCGCACCCCGCACGGCTATGGGCTGCGCGAGGAGATCGCCGCCCAGTCGCACCAGATCAACCCGACCTGCGGCGATGAGATCACCCTCCAGGTGCATCGTGCCCCCGACGGTGGCGTCGAGGCGATCGCGTGGGAAGGGCACGGATGCGCGATCTCCCAGGCTTCGGCATCGCTGCTCGCCGAGCTTGCGGAGGGGCTCTCGGTCGAGCAGCTCGAGGTTCGGATCGCCGCTTTCCGCGAGGCGATGCGCTCACGGGGGAAGATCGAGCCCGACCAGGAGCTGCTCGGCGATGCGGCAGCGCTCGGCGGGGTGTCGAAGTACGTCGCCCGTGTGAAGTGCGCGATGCTCGCCTGGGTCGCCGCCGAGGATGCGCTCGCCAAGAGCTGAGGGCCAGGATGGACACATGTCCGTGCAGCTGAAGCCCCTCCCCGCCGAGCGCTTCGACGACTGGCGTGCGGCCGCGAGACAGCGGGTCGTCGACGGCAACCGGGAGTCGGGGCTGCGCATCGGGGCGGATGCGACCGCTTACGCGGACGAGTTCTTCGCCACGGTCCTGGCGAATGGCGAGGAGACGAACTCTTCGCAGACGATGCTCGTCGTCGACGCTCAGCAGCGCGAACTCGGCACGATCTGGCTCGTCCTGACCGGTCGGAAGTTGTTCGTCCTCGATCTCGACATCGAAGAACGCCTGACGTCCGATCAGAACGACGCACTGCTCGCGCGGCTCGTCACGATCGCCGCCGACATGCAGGCGGACAAGATCGCTGTGCCGCTCTTTCCCCAGGATGCTGTCGAGCATGCGCTCGCCGAGGGGCGGGGCTTCGGCATCGCGTCGATTCAGATGGTGCTGGAGCCTCTGCCCGAGCGGAACGTCGCGGCCCACGTCGATGTGTCGCCGATGACCGAGCAGCGCTTCCCACAGTTCGTCGAGGCGTCCGAGACAGGCTTCGCACAGGATCTCGTCACGTCGGGCCGCTATTCGCCGGAGGATGCGATCGTGGAATCGCGCCGTCAACTCCGGCTGGGACTGCCCGAAGGACTGGCAACTGAAGGCCACTACCTGTTCACGGCATCCGTCGACGATGTCGAGGTCGGAGTCCTCTGGATCGGGCTGCGCACGCGCGACGAGCGGCCGCACATGTTCGTCTTCGACATCGAAGTCGCCGCCGACCAGCGGCGCAGAGGTTTCGGGCGCGAACTGATGCACGCCGTGGAGCGCGAAGCGCGCCGCCTCGGTGCGAAGTCCGTCGGCTTGCACGTGTTCGGTTTCAACGTCGGCGCGATCCGCCTGTACGAGCAGCTCGGGTACCGTCGCGTCGAGGAGACGCGGGTCCTCGACGTCTGAGCTGCCGCCGTGACGTCTCATGGAGACACATGGGGAATAGGCGCGCGGGACGAGCGTTGGGTTCGAGCATGACAACTCTCGGAATCATCGGTGCAGGACACATCGGCAGCCAGATCGCGCGGATCGCGGTGGCGAACGGCTATGACGTGGTGATCGCCAACTCGCGAGGACCGGAGACACTTGCCGATCTCGTCGGCGAGCTCGGGGAGCGGGCGAAGGCCGCCACCGCGACAGAAGCCGCGGCCGCCGCAGACGTCGCCGTCGTGACGGTGCCGCTGCGCGCGATCGACCAGCTCCCCGCCGAGGAGCTCGCTGGCAAGATCGTCCTCGACACCAACAACTACTATTTCGAGCGCGATGGACGGATCGAGGAGCTCGACAAGGGCGAGACCACCACGTCCGAACTGCTGCAGCGCCAGCTGCCCACGTCGAAGATCGCCAAGGCTTTCAACCACATCTATGCGTCCGAGATCACGACGGATGCGCTGCGGGCCGGAACGCCGAGCCGCCGCGCGCTGGCCACGGCCGGAGATGACCCCGAGGCGGTCGCCTTCGTCACTCGCTTCTACGACGAGGCAGGCTTCGACACGGTCAACGTCGGTCCGCTCAGCGAGTCGTGGCGAGTCGAGCGCGACCGGCCGGCGTACGTCATCCGACAGACGGCCGAGGAGCTCACGGCGAACGTCGCGAAGGCCAACCGCCTGCCCTGATCGACAGCCCCCCGCGCCCGCTGGGATACCAAAGCTTGGTTAACCGCCGTTCAGGTGAGAGACTTCGGGGATGACGGGGGCGGGGGCTACCGGCGAATTGGAGTCGGTCAGGGTGACGCGTATCCTGCGCGACGACATCGTCCTCGGGCGCCGCGTGCCCGGATCGCGACTGATCGAGCGCGAGATCGCCGCCCAACTGGACGTGTCGCGTCTTCCGGTTCGCGAGGCCATACGCACGCTCGTCTCGGAGGGCGTCGTCGTGGCCCGCCCGCGCTCCTGGGCGGTGGTGCGGGAGTTCACACAGCGAGACCTTCAGGACTTCGCCGAGGTTCGCGAGTCGATCGAGACTCTCATCTTCGTGTTCGCGGCCGAACGTCACGATGAAGCCGGTATCGCGCGCCTCCGGAGCGTGTACGAGCGGGAGGCGGCCGCCGCCCGTACAGGCCATGTGGAGGCGGCCCGGCTCGCCGCGGGAGAGTTCCACGAAGTCGCCGCCGAACTCGCCGACAACGAGATGCTGTGCGAACTCATCGGGGTGTTCGCGACCCGGCTGCGCTGGCTGTTCAGCCAGCACGACGACCTCGAGGCGATGGCTGAGGAGCACCGCGTCATCTTCGAAGCGATCGCCGCGAGAGACGCGGATGCGCTCCGCCGGATCGTGCCGCAGCATCTCGCCAGCGGCCAGGAAGCGGCGGTGCAACGTCTCGTGAGCAGCGAGATCGCGATCTGACGTTCGCGGCTGACTCACGACCCACCCTCGATCGCGCCGCTCCCGGTTGTATATTGAGCACTTCGGAGTGGTTCCGGAGTTGTCGCCTTGCCCTGGGGAGCGAGATGCGGGGTCTTGCTGTCGTCGTCGGAAGCCTGCTGCTGGTGGGCGGAGCCGCCCTCGTGGTGGTCGCCGACCAGGAGCGCACAGCCGCGGTCGCTGAAGTCCGCACCCAGATCGAGCAACTCGAGCAGAAGCTCGAAGGATCGCGCGGCGAGAATCTCGAGCTCGCGGAGCAGCTCACCGCTTTGCGGTCGCAGATCGCGGAGCAGGGCGCCAAGCTCGCCGACACGACAGGGTTCCTCAAATGATCCGTCGCGTGATCGCGGTCACGGTCGCGACCACGGTGCTGCTCTCCGCGGGTATGGTCGCCCGGGCAGACGCCCTCGACCAGGAGCGAACGGATGCTGTCGCCGAGCTCACCGCCCTCGCGGGTCAGGTGCATGATGCGGCGCAGCGCACGGACTATCTGACGGCATCCGTCGAACAGGCCGAGTGGGATGTGGCCGACCGGGAAGCAGTGCTCGCTTTGCGCCCCGCCTTCGTCGCGGAGGTGGGCGACCTCGTCACTGCACTCGAGCTGGCCGAGGGGAAGATCTACACGGCTGCGCACCGAGCATCCGCGCTCTCCGCGCAACAGGCGGTCGTCGCCGAGAAGGGTGACCCCGACACGGTGACAGCAGCGACGGCCACGGTTCGGTCGCTCACTGCCAAGGTCTCCGCCGAGGTCACGTCCTGGGAGTCTGCGCAGGCGGCACAGAGCGCCGGACCCGGAGGCCCTGTCTTCACGACGAGCGGTCCGGACGGCTATGCCAGGGTTCGTGCGGCGCTCGACCTCGTCGGCGGGGGCGGAATCGGGCTCTACGAGTCGTCGTCCTGTGCCGGGGGAACCGCTCCGGCCTGCGCGAACAGCAACGGCTACATCAAGTACCGCGCGGACATCGCAGGCTGGAGCCCGGCGCGATTGAACTGGGCCATGGCGCATGAGCTCGCGCACATCTACCAGTTCCGGGTCTGGGGAGCATTGAACGCCTCGGGGGCATACGGGGCGATGTTCGGCGGCGACCCCGAGTTCCTGGCCAACTGCATGGCTGTGGTTCGCGGCTACCCGGGATCCGTGGGCTGCAACGGGGATCAGCAGGCCTGGGCGTCGGGAATCTGGGTCGGCGCAGTGCGGTGATATCCCGCGACGCGGCGCACCGAAACGATGCACCGGGCGACGAATGTCGGATGCAGAGGGCAATGTTGTCCGGGGCAATCTGCCCCACACTGCGCCCGAGTGATACCGGTACGCTCGAAGTGAGGAGGTGGCCGTGGGACGAACAGCTGATGCCGTCGCCGAAGGCGTTGCGATCGCGACAGCTGCTGCGCGCCTCTCTCTCAAGAACCGCATCCTGGTGGGAACCATCGCCGAGAACGGTGTCTTCGACATCGACACGTACATCGCGATCGCTCGGGATGCACTCGGAGCGATGGCCGCCGAATCGGAAGACGCGGCCACCACGGTGACGGCTCTGCGCAAGCGCGCCCGTGGCCGGCATTCCGACCCTGTGGGCACGCACGACTACCGCGACCGCGATGTGCGCAACCTCCGCCGACGCGCCAAGCAGTCCGCAGGGGTCGCTGCTCGGCTTCGCGAGATCATGGAGGATCGGGAGCAGCTCAGCCGAATCGTCGAGGAAGCGCGGGAGGCGGCGTGGGCCGATGTGCGCCACAATCTCGATCGCCGTCTGTACGTCGAAGGCATGCGGCCCGACCAGGATCCGGACTACAACCGGATGCGCGAGGCGCGGATGCAGGCGCTCCGGCTGGTCGACCTGCAGGCGCTGTCCTCGGAGCGGCGGGCGCGAGCCAAACGGCTCAAGAAACAGGACAAGGGTGGCGACAACGACGGCTGACTCGTCGTTTCGCAATCCGCTCAGGACTGTTGTAGGCTTATCGTCGGCCCGCTGAGCGATATCGCATCGCGAGTCATGCGCCTCTAGCTCAATGGATAGAGCATCTGACTACGGATCAGAAGGTTGGGGGTTCGAGTCCCTCGAGGCGCACACTGTGTTGAGACAGTACAGAACCCCCGTCGCGAAAGCGGCGGGGGTTTTGCTTTGACTACAACAGGCTGGTGATGGCCGGATCCCGCCGCGCGACCTCCGCCGCCGTCGACACGATGATGCGCCGCATTTCGGCGACGGCAACCGCGGGAGTGACATCGGAGCGGTGCGCCAGGCTGACGGTGCGCGACATCATCGGATGAGACAGGCGAACCGAGCGGAGGGCGGGTTGGTCGAGAAGCACCATCGCCGGCACCACCGCCACGCCGAGCCCGCGCTCGACGAACCGGAGCACGGCATCCATCTCGCCCCCTTCCAGCACGGGTGTCGGATTCAGGCCGGCGCTGCGGAAGGCGGCATCCGTCGTCGCCCGCAGCTCATAGCTCTCGTCGAGGGCGATCAACGGCAGCGTGGCGAGATGCTCCATGCCGATGGCGGGTGTCACGGCGATCGGCGCGCGCGCGGCTGAGGACACGACCACGAGCTCTTCAGCCAGCAACGGCGTGCTGGTCAGGCTGACCCCTGCCGGAGTCGGACCCTCGGAGGCGGTGATGAGGGCGATGTCGACGGCGCCGACCGCCAGCTGCTCGACCAGCCGCCGAGACCCGCTCTCGGTCAGATGAAGGTCGACGTCGGGATGAGCCGTGTGGAACGAGCTGAGCGCCTCGGCGACCAGGCTGATGCACAGCGTCGGGGGAGCACCCAGCCGCACACGTCCCCGTCGGAGCCCGGCGAGTTCGCCCATCTCGTCGCGGATGGCTTCGGCCTCGGCGAGCATCCGCTGAGCCCGGGGAAGAAGGGTCTCGCCCGCGGACGTCAGCGCGATGTGACCGCGCGCGCGGTGGAAGAGCTCGGCGCCGAGCTCGCGTTCGAGGGTGGAGATCTGACGGCTCAGCGAGGGCTGGGCCAGATGAAGGTGCTCGGACGCCCGGGTGAAGTGGCCGAGGCGAGCGACTTCCACGAAGCCGCGAAGCTGCTCGAGGTTCATGCCGCTAGTCTATCGATACCAGAGGGATAATGCATTGGAGTTATCGGCCCCGGGTTCGTAGCGTGGACGCATGAGCTCACGCGAACGGCAGGTCTCCACCACGGTCCTCGTCATCGGCACCGGCGGGTCCGGCCTGCGGGCCGCCATCGAGGTCGCCGAACACGGCATCGACGTCCTCGCCGTCGGCAAACGCCCGCGGCAAGACGCCCATACATCCCTCGCGGCGGGCGGAATCAACGCGGCCCTCGGAACGATGGACGCCGACGACAGTTGGCAGCAGCATGCAGCGGACACCATCAAAGAGAGCTATCTGCTCGCCAACCCGCACACCGTCGAGATCGTGACGCAGGGCGCAGAGCGCGGCATCCGCGATCTCGAGCGCTGGGGCATGGAGTTCGCGAGGGAAGACGACGGACGCATCTCACAGCGCTTCTTCGGCGCCCACACCTTCCGGCGCACCGCCTTCGCCGGTGACTACACGGGGCTCGAGATCCAGCGCACGCTCGTGCGCAAGGCCGAGCAGCTCGAGGTGCCGATCCTCGACCACATCTACATCACGCGCCTGCTCGTGCGCGACAACGTGGTGTTCGGTGCCTATGGCTTCGACCAGTCCGACGGCACGCGGTACCTCATCCATGCGGATGCGGTGATCCTCGCCGCCGGAGGCCACAATCGCATCTGGCGACGCACGTCCTCGCGCCGTGACGAGAACACCGGCGACTCCTTCCGCCTCGCCGTCGACGCGGGGGCCCGACTGCGCGACCCCGAGCTCGTGCAGTTCCATCCCTCGGGCATCATCGAGCCGGAGAACGCCGCCGGCACACTGATCTCCGAGGCGGCGCGCGGCGAAGGCGGCATCCTGCGCAACGCGCTCGGCGAACGGTTCATGGACAAGTACGACCCGGAGCGGATGGAGTTGTCGACGCGTGACCGCGTCGCGCTCGCCGCATACACGGAGATCAAGGAAGGGCGTGGCACCGAGAACGGGGGAGTCTGGCTCGACGTGTCGCACCTCCCGCGAGAGACGATCATGACGAGGCTGCCGCGGGTCTATCAGACGATGATGGAACTGCAGATGCGCGACATCACCACCGACGCCATCGAGATCGCACCCACCGCGCACTACTCGATGGGCGGCGTGTGGGTGCGTCCCGAAGATCACCAGACCGATGTCGAGGGACTGTACGCGATCGGTGAGGCCTCGAGCGGATTGCACGGCGCGAACCGGCTCGGCGGGAACTCGCTCATCGAGCTGCTCGTCTACGGCCGCGTCGTCGGGCAGGCCGCTATGGCGCATGCCGCCGGGTTGGACGCGCAGCGGCGCTCCGCGGAAGCGGTGTCGGCCGCGCGCGCGGAGATAGACGGCCTCCTCGCTGCCGACGGCCGAGAGAATGTGCGAGCCCTGCAGCGAGCGATCCGCAACCTGATGACCGACTACGCCGGGGTGGTGCGATCCGAGGACGGTCTGCTCGCGGGCCTCGCCGACCTCGACATGATCGAGGGGCGGATGGAGGACATCGGCATCCATCCCGACATCGCGGGGTTCCAGGATCTCGCACACGCGTTCGACCTGAAGGCGTCCGCGCTCGCCGCTCGGGCGACGCTCGAGGCCGCGCTGGAGCGTCGAGAGACCCGCGGGTGCCACAACCGCAGCGACTTCCCCGACACGGATCCGACCCTGCAGGTGAACCTCGTCTGGTCGCCGCGCGGAGGAGTGACCCGTGAGGAGATCCCGGCGGTCTCCGCGGAGATCGCTGAACTCATGCGCGAGGTCGACACCGAAGGCAAGCTCGTCGAGTGACGGGCTGCGCTTTCCGGTTGCGGTTTCTGCCGGGGCTGCGCTTTCCGGTCGCAGTTTCTGCCGCGCTTAGACCCGCAGCACGGCAAGAACTGCGACCGGAACGGTGCTGGGTGGCAAGAACTGCGACCGGAACGGCGTGGCCGCGGGCTCAGTCGGCCGTGGCATCCTCGTCGATCTGCGGCTGACCGATGACCCCGATGCCTACAGCCTCGTGGTCGGGTTCGCCCTCTTGGCGCGAAGGAGCTTTCGGCTCATCGCCCGGATCCTTCTCGGTGCTGGGTTCCTCGAGCTCTTCGTTGCTCGGGACCTCGTTCGGCGCGGCCTCTTCCGGCGACTCCGCCTGCTCCGGGGTCTCGGCCTGGTCTGCGGCCTGCGTCTGCTCAGGGGCCTGCGCCTCGCTGCCGGAGTGGACCTGCTCAGGGGTGAGCGCGTTCACCTCTCCGGCATCTGCGCCTGGCGTGGGCGTCGGTACCGCGGTCTGTCCGGTGGTGTCCTGATCCGGCGCGTTCTGCTGCGTGTTGTCGCTCATGACCGTCCCTTTCCTGTCGTCGAAACCAGGATCGCGCCGCGACCCGCGTGAGGGTAGGGGCTTGACGCGCGGGCCACAGCGGATCAACGACGCCGACGGCCGTCGAGTTAATGTCGATGAACCGAATGGGGAAATGCGGCGTAGCCTGGAGTGGTGACAGCGTACGTCTCGGCCTTCGACCTCTTCTCCATCGGGGTGGGCCCGTCGAGCTCGCACACGGTCGGGCCGATGCGTGCGGCGCTGGACTTCGCGCAGCGGATGGAAGCGTGCGGAGCTCTCGGTCGAGTCGCCCGTGTCGGCTGCACCCTATACGGATCACTGGGAGCGACGGGGATCGGACACGGCACCCCGGATGCCGTCGTCGCCGGACTGCGCGGGCTCTCGCCGGAGACCTGTGACCCCGTGCACGTGCGCTCGGCCTGGACAGATCACCTCGCCGGTGAGCCGCTGCGGATCAACGGGCACCACGACGTTCCCTTCGTGAAAGACGACGTCGTGTTCGCTCCGCGCACCAGACTCCCCGGACACCCGAACGCCATGACTCTGACGGCATCGGATGCCGACGGCGCCGTCGTCGCCGAAGAGACGTACTATTCGGTCGGCGGTGGCTTCATCCGTCGCGACGGCGAGGAAGCGCCGCTCTCGCGCGGCGGCCTGCCGTACTCGTATGCGGATGCCGCGTCGCTGCTCGCGCTCTGCGACGAGAACGGACTGTCGATAGCCGAGGTGGCGCGTCTCAACGAGACCGCGCTGCGCAGCGAGGAAGAGGTCGCCGCGGGACTCGACGCGATCTGGGACGCCATGGCCGAATGCGTGGACGCCGGATTGCACGCCGACGGAGTTCTGCCCGGCATCCTGAAGGTGAAGCGGCGGGCCGGAACGATCCGCGCGCAGTTGGAGCAGGCGGAGGCCGGCGGGCATCGCGAGCTTCCCGGCGAGTGGCTCGGCGCGTTCGCTCTGGCCGTCAACGAGGAGAATGCGGCGGGCGGGCGCGTTGTCACGGCTCCGACGAACGGCGCCGCCGGCATCCTCCCCGCTGTGGCGATGTACTGGTGGCGGTTCCTCGCCGACTCTGGGCTCGGTGAAGGCAACGCCGTCACTCCATACGGCGAGCTGGTGGGCAGCGCGCTCATCGGCTTCGACCCTTCCGGGTCGTCGGGCCCCCCTCCCCGGTCGTTGAGCGAGGCGCGCAGCGACGAGACGAAACGCCCCGACCCGGCTCTCGTCGCCGAGGCGAACCGTCGCCGCGGCATCCGACGCTTCCTGCTGACGGCGACCGCTCTCGGGTCGCTGTTCAAGGCGAACGCCTCGATCTCGGGCGCGGAAGGTGGATGTCAGGCGGAGGTCGGGTCGGCCTGCGCCATGGCAGCAGGCGGCCTCACGGCGGTGATGGGTGGCACGAATCGGCAGATCGAGAACGCCGCCGAGATCGCGATGGAGCACCATCTCGGGCTCACCTGCGATCCGATCGGCGGACTCGTGCAGATTCCGTGCATCGAGCGCAATGCGATCGCGGCAGCCACCGCCGTCACGGCAGCCCGGCTGGCGCTGCGGGGGGACGGAAGCCACTACGTCTCGCTCGACGCCGTGGTCGAGACGATGCGGCAGACCGGTGCGGACATGTCGACCAAATACAAGGAGACCAGCGAGGGCGGCCTCGCGGTCAACGTCATCGAGTGCTGACCGGTCGAGGGTGCTGCGGTCGGGGGAGCTGTCGGCTGCCCCCGGTAGTCTCCCACCAGGACCGACCAGGGAGGAGACCGCGTGGATCCGTTCTGGGAGCCGACGAGTCGCCAGCGGCGCCAGCAGCCCGTCGTGGCAATTCGGCCGTCCGACGACGCACCGGCGGTTGACGGGAGCTGGCCGACCAGCATCCCCGCCGTCGCGCAGGTGCTACGCGAAGGCCTCGACCTCGACGCCGGCGTGACGTTCCTCGTCGGAGAGAACGGCAGCGGAAAATCGACGCTCGTCGAGGGCATCGCGATCGCCTACGGGCTCTCGCCGGAAGGCGGCTCGCGTAACGCCCGACATCGCACTCGACCGACTGAGTCGCCGTTGTCCGACTGGCTGCGTCTGCAGCGAGGCGTCGGCGCGAACCGCTGGGGATTCTTCCTGCGCGCCGAGACGATGCACTCCTTCTACACGTATCTCGAGGAGAACCCGTCGGCTGGCGGAGACGTTCCGTTTCACGAGATGAGCCACGGCGAGTCCTTCCTCGCGCTGTTGGAGAGCCGCTTCGACGACCCGGGCTTCTACTGCCTCGACGAGCCCGAGGCCGCGCTGTCGTTCAACTCGACGTTGGCGCTGATCGCGGTGCTCCGCCGCATCGCCGACGAGGGCGGCCAGGTGCTGTGCGCGACGCATTCACCCGTGCTCGCCGCGCTTCCGGGAGCGCGGATCCTCGAGGTCGGGGAGTGGGGTGTCCGCCCGGCGATGTGGGACGACCTCGAGATCGTCAATCACTGGCGGTCGTTCCTCGAGCATCCGTCCCGCTATCTTCGGCATCTGCTCGCGTAACGGCTTTTTGTGCCGCGGCTTGGTAGCGGGTGTGCCCGCTACCAAGCCATCGGAGCATAGCCAGACCCAGCGGACCGACCGCAGATGATCCTGCCCGGTGGGGTGGGGTGGGGTCAGCCAGCGACGATGAGGCCCTGGGTCACGGTGCGGGCGGCCTCGAAGCGGCGCTGCACGTCGGGCCAGTTCACGAGCTCCCAGAAGGCCTTGACGTAGTCGGCGCGCACGTTGAGGTAGTCGAGGTAGTAGGCGTGCTCCCAGACGTCGAGCTGCAGCAGCGGGATGACGCCGAGCGGGGCGTTGCCCTGCTGGTCGAACAGCTGGAAGATCACGGGGCGGGTGCCCACGGAGTCCCAGGCGAGCACGGCCCAACCCGATCCCTGCACGCCGAGTGCCGTCGCGGTGAAGTGCGCACGGAAGGCGTCGATCGACCCGAACGCGTCGACCAGCGCGGCGTCGAGCTCGCCCTCGGGCGCGCCGCCACCCTCGGGCGAGAGGTTCTGCCAGAACACGGAGTGGTTGATGTGGCCGCCGAGGTTGAACGCGAGGTCCTTCTCGAGCTTGTTCACGTTCGCGAGGTCATCGGCGCTGCGCGCCGTGGCGAGCTGCTCGAGCGCGGTGTTCGCGCCCGTCACGTACGTCTGGTGGTGCTTGGAGTGGTGCAACTCCATGATCTTGCCGGAGATGTGCGGCTCGAGCGCCGAGTAGTCGTAGGGCAGCTCGGGGAGTGTGTAAAGAGTGGACATGACGTCTTCCTTTCGATGATCTTCAGTGGTGGGAGGCGTGCGGGAGCGCATGGAAGCGGCGGTCGAGGTAGACGAGCGGGCGCCCCTGTGGCCCGGCGAGCACCTCGAGGACTTCGGCGACCACGACCGTCGACGACCCGACGACCACAGTCTGCAGAATCCGGCAGCGCAGGGCGGCCCGCGCCGAGGCGAGATGGGGCTCACCCGTCTCGAGGGCCGACCGCCCCTGCTCGGGAGTGAAGCGCTCCGAGCCGCTGACCGCGAAGCTCTGCGCGAGGTCGGAGTGCTCGTCGTCAATGAGATGCACGACGAAGGTGTCCGCTCCGAGGATCGCACCCGCCGAACCGGTGGCCCTGGTGACCGAGAAGACGATGGCGGCGGGATCGACCGCTACCGAGGCCACGCTCGACGCCGTGAGGCCGACGGGGCCGTCGGCGGTCGATGCCGTGATGATCGCGACGCCGGCGGGGTGGGTGCGGAACGCGGCCTTGAGTCCTTCGCCGACCGGCGTGGGTACTGGTGTCACGGTCATCGGCCGGCCTCCGTCATCTGTTCCTGTTTCGCATGCGCGAGCATCTCCGCGCGGTCGACGATCTTCGTCCGCTCGCGTCCGCGCTCGGCTCCGGCGCCGCGCTCGGCGGCGTCGATGCGGAGCCAGCCATCCAGATCGACGGCGTGGCCGAGTCGGTTGATCGAATCCTCGCCGCGCGAGACGGGCTCGGCTTCGGCGAGATCGTCGACGAGGTGGCGTACGGTCTGCGCAGCATCCGACTTGGTCGATCCGATGAGCCCGATCGGCCCGCGCTTGATCCAGCCGGTGGCATACAACCGCGGGATCGGCGCTCCCGCCGCGTCCACGACTCGCCCCTCGGTGTGCGGGACGACTCCGAGATCCGCGTCGAACGGCATCCCGGAAACCGCGGTCGAGCGGTAGCCCACGGCCCGGTAGACGGCTCCGACGTCGTAGCGCAGCAGCTCGCCGGTTCCGACCATCCGGCCCAGCTCGTCCGACGCAGTGCGCTCCATCTCGATACCGTTGACGCGGTCCGTGCCCAGCAGGCGAACGGGACGCTGGCGGAGGTGCAGGTGGATGCGGCGCGAGGCCGTCCGCTCCGCCGGATCGAGCGCGGCCCACTCGGTCATGGTGCGCACGATGATGCGGCGCTGTGAGAACTGCGCGACCATCCGCTCGGCGTGCTCATCCAGGACGAGCTCCTCCTCATCGACGATCACGTCGACGTCGTCCTGCTCGGCGAGCTCACGCAGCTCCATCGCCGAGAAGCGCACATCGGCCGGGCCCCGCCGGGCGAACAGGTGCACATCGCGCAGCGGGCTGGCGGCGAGCTGATCGAGTACGGCATCCGGGGTATCCGTGTGCGTCAGCGCGGACGCGTGCTTCGCGAGGATCCGGGTGACATCGAGCGCCACGTTGCCCGCGCCGAGCACCGCAACCGATTCCGCCTCGAGAGGCCAGGTGCGCCCGACATCCGGGTGCCCGTCGTACCAGGCGACGAACTCGGCGGCGCCGAAAGATCCCGGAAGGTCGATCCCGGGGATGTCGAGACGGACATCGAGGTCGGCGCCGGTCGCGACGATGACCCCGTCGTAGGCCGCCCGCAGTTCCTCGATCTCGACGTCGACGCCGATCTCGACGTTGCACAGTAGACGGATGCGCGGGTTGACCAGCACGTCGTGCAGGGCATCGGTGATCTTGCGGATGCGCGGATGATCCGGGGCGACCCCGTACCGGACCAGGCCGTAGGGCGCCGGAAGCTTCTCGAACAGGTCGATCGAGGCGGTCGGTGCGAGGCCGAGGAGGATGTCGGCGGCGTAGATTCCGGCCGGCCCTGCCCCGACGACGGCGATGCGCGGTTCAATGACGGTCATGCGTGTTCCCCCTGAGGTGCGAGCGCGGCGATGATCGGGTGGTCGAAGGCGAGCATTCCCGTCCTGGCTGCACCGCCCGGCGACCCGATCTCGTCGAAGAACTCGACGTTCGCCTTGTAGTAGTCCTGCCACTCGTCGGGCAGATCGTCTTCGTAATAGATGGCCTCGACCGGGCACACCGGCTCGCAAGCGCCGCAGTCCACGCACTCGTCGGGGTGAATGTACAACGATCGTTCACCCTCGTAGATGCAGTCGACGGGGCACTCGTCGATACAGGCCTTGTCCTTCACATCGACGCACGGCAGAGCGATCACATAGGTCATCGCGGGGTTCTCGTTCGGGTCACACTGTCCTCGTTCGGGTCGAACGGCCCGTATCGGGCCACTCCACAACCGTAAAACCTCAAGTACACTTGAGGTCAAATCAGGAAGGAACATCCGGATGAGCCCGCACGCACCTGACGAGCCGCTGACGATCGGCGAGATGACCCGCCGCACCGGTGTCGCAGCCTCCGCCCTGCACTTCTATGAGACCCTCGGGCTCATCGCCTCCACCCGCACGTCCGGCAATCAGCGTCGCTACGCCCGGCACATGCTGCGTCGGGTCTCGCTCATCACGGTCGCCAAACGCCTCGGCATCCCGCTGTCCGACGTGCAGGCCGCCTTCGCCGACGTGCCGCTGACCGAGACGCCGAGTCACGCCGAGTGGCAGCGGGCCTCGCGGCGGTGGAAGCGGGAGTTGGAGAAGCGCCGCGAGGGCATCGAGCGGCTGGAACGCGAACTCACCGGCTGCATCGGGTGCGGCTGCCTGTCGATGAAGGCCTGCGGCCTGCTCAACCCCGACGACGCGCTCGGCACCCAGGGCGTCGGGCCACAGCGCCTGCGCGACTGATGAGAAAGGGCCGCCCCGCACGGATGTGGGACGGCCCAGAAGTCACTCTGCGGCGGGCGCCGGAGGAGGCGGAGGTGTGGTCGGCCTCGACTCACGCTTCGACGGCGGCGGGGTGGCCTCGGCGACACCGGCGCCGAAGCTCCGGCCGACGGTCTGACCCTGGATGATGCCGGCGAGATCGAGTCCGGTCGCCGCGTGGACGCTGTCGAAGACCGAGCGAAGAGCCCGCGCGTTGTCGGCACCGACCACGCTCGATGCGCCGTCGTCTCCGGAACTGCCCACGATCGACACGTTGCCGATGGCCGCGTAGCCCTTGGAGAACTCCGCCATGATCGACGGGAGCACTTCGAGTACGCGCTGGGAGAGGAACGCGTCCTGGTTGGAGGCGATGGCCTTGGCCTCTGCTTCGAGCGATGCTGCGCGGGCGTCACCTTCGGCGCGGATGGCGTCGGCTTCGGCATTCGCGCGCAGGCGTCGGGCTTCGGCCTCTGCTTCTGCCTGTGCACGAAGGGCGTTGGCCTCACCGCTGGCTTTCGCGATGGCGGCGGCTGCTTCACCGTCGGCGCGGGCCTTGTCGGCCTGAGCCTGCTGTTCGGCGATGCGGGTGCGGGCTTCGGCCTGCTTGACCTGCTCGATCGCTGCAGCCTCGGCTGAGCGCTCACGCGTGTAGAGCTCTGCCTGAGCGCGGGTTTCGGCCTCGTAGCGCTGGGCGTCGGCGACGCGCTTCACGTCGGCGTCGAGCTGAGCCTGCTTGTTCTCGGCCTGCTGCTGGAGCACGGCCTGCTGCGCCTGCTCGCGGGCGAGGTTCTCGGCTTGCTCGGCTTCGGCTCGCGCGCGTCCGATGCCGGCGTTCGCGTTCGCGGTGTTGGTGTCGAGCGCGGTCTGCTCGACCAGGTTGGCTTCCTGGTTGGCGATGTTCTTCTGGTTGATCGCACGGTCGGCGTTGGTCTGCGAGATCTCCGCCGACTGACGCTTCGCCTGGATCTCGGGGGAGCCGAGCGACTGGATGTAGCCGACCTTGTCGGTGATGCCCTTGATCTGGAATGAGTCGAGGATCAGGCCCTGCTCGGCGAGCTCCTGCGAGACGTCAGCGGCGATCTGGTCGGAGAACTTCTTGCGCTCGCGCATGAGCTCGACGACCGAGAGTGTGGCGACGATACCGCGGAGTGCACCTTCGAGCTGCTCGGTGGTGAACTGCTCGATGGCGGCATCCTGCGAAGCGAAACGCTCGGCGGCACGGCGCACCAGCAGGGGGTCGGACCCGATCTTCACGATCGCAACGCCGTCGACGTTCAGCGTGACACTGTCGAGCGACTGGGCCTCGGCGTTGAGAGACACCTGCCGGGAGCGCAGCGAGATGATCTCGTGACGCTGCGTGATCGGGTTGACGAGCGACTTGCCGTTGACGATGACGGTGACCGGCGATTCCGACATCTCGTCCCGGCTCGTCCCGTCAGCCGAGAGGACTGCGAGTTGCACCTTCTGCTTGCGGCCGGAGATGACGAGCGCTTCGTCTGCACGGGCCACCTTGATCCAGCTGCGTGCGAACAGCAGCAGGATGAGCAGCAGAACGATGCCGATGACGACGGCGATGCCGACGATGATGAGGATGCCGACGATTCCGGCGATCTCCATGGTGACCTTCCCCCCGCGCACCTCTGTCGGTGCGCTTTAGGCACCACCCTGCCAGATCGCGGTCTGCCGCGCGCGCTCCCGTGGCAGTTGGTGTGGGCAAAGGTCGATTGAGATCGCCACAACCGTGTCGGGAGGAGAGTCAGCCCTGGCGGAGCTTCTTCGTCAGAGCGAGGAGGGTGCGGAGCTCGTCGTCGTCGAGTCGGGACATGCGCTCGGCGATCGAACGACCGTGAATCATCGCGAGCGCGCGGAATGTCTTGGCTCCGGCATCCGTCGCTCGGATCAACGATCCGCGACCGTCGTCGGGATCGGGGCACTTGGCGACCAGCCCGCGCGCCACCATGCGGTCGATGAGCCGCGAGACGCTCGGTTGGCTGATCAGCATGTTCGCGGTGACATCTCGCAGGCGGGCCGTCATCTCCGGCGCCCGGGTCACCGTCAGCAGCACGTCGTATTCGGCCTGAGCGAGATGGGCGTCGTCGAAGTCGGCGAGCATCTCGGTGAACAGCTCGTGCTGCGCGCGGAACAGGCTCTCCCATGCCTCCAGGGCGAGCTTGCGATCGGTCATGCTCACAGAATAGTGCGAACAGTAAAGGGCCGGTCGGAGAGGCTCCCGACCGGCCCTTGTCCCTTGCACCAAGAGTGTCCTGCAATCACATGCGGTGGATGCCACAGCAAACATTCACCGTGTGATCACTGTATAACGGCGGGGTAACGAATGCAACGGTTTGGTTACGGAATCTTGCTATCGAGATGCTGACCGAGCCGAATGAAACTTCTGCTTGCATCTCAAGCGGCTTGAGGTTGAAGGGTGAGAACATGAACACTTCCAACGACACCCTCCACTCCATCGGCGAGGTCGCGCATCGCACCGGACTCAGCGTCAGCGCCATCCGCTACTACGCCGATGAAGGCCTCGTACGACCGACAGAAGCGACCGACGCCGGTCATCGCCTCTACGACGTGGATGCGATCGCTCGCCTGGAGTTCGTTCGCACTCTGCGCGACCTCGAGACCGGTCTGGATCAGGTGCGCCGCGTCCTCGTCGGCACGACCTCGCTGCGCGACGTCCTCGCCGAGCATCTCGACGTCATCGAGAACCGGACGACGCAGCTGCAGTCGAAGCGGGCCGTGCTCCGCGCGCTCGTGCGGCAGGAGGGGACGGCAGAACGCGCGAACCTCTTGCGCAAGCTGGTGACGATGTCGGATGCCGAGCGGCAACGACTGGTAGACGACTTCCTCGACGACGTGTCCGCAGGCCTTCCGGAAGAGGCGATCCACCGGATCCGCGAAGTGCAGCCGGTGCTGCCGCCCGACCCCAGTCCGGAACAGCTCGATGCCTGGATCAGCCTGGCCGAGCTGTTGCGGGATGACCAATTCCGCGAGGCGACCCGGTCTTATCTGCACGCGACGTATGCGCAGTTCCCCGGCTCGGAGATCTCCACACCCCACGTGCAGGAATTCATCCACTCAGCGGGCGCCGACCTGATGCCGAAGCTGATGGCTGCCCACCAGGCGGGATTCGCCGCTGACGACACCCAGGCCGTCTCCCTTGCCGCACAGCTGGTCGAAGATCTTGCGCAGACCTTCGGCGTCGCGGCTGACGACGACCTTCGGAGTCGGCTCGCGGCGCGCTATCGCGATCTCGACAGCCTCACCCTCGAGGCGCTCCAAGACGCGGAGTACACCTCGACCGAGGGACGCTACCTTGAATTGGTCTCGATCATCAATGATCAGCCGCACCCGGATGCCGCCCTTCTCGCCAACGCCCGCCGAAAGCAGAGCGACGGCGACGGACCCAGCTTCGGCGACTTCGGCGAATGGTTGTCTGGCGCGATTCTCGCGGCGCGGTGATCGGGTGTCAGCGCGGGCGGATGCGGGGTCGACGAGTCGTCGTCCCCGGGGATACAGAGCCACTGAGCCCCGTCAGTGGCTCGGTGGAGCCCAGCGTTGCACGCGCGTCATTGCGCGAACCATCAGTGACGGAGGGATCAGGCGCAGCGCGGTGTCGCGGAGGCGCCCTCGCGTGCCGGTGGCTTGCCCGACGGCGCCGGTCCGTCGTGATTGCTGCCATAGCGCACGAGTCCGGGGGCGTCGCAGGTGGTCGTAGCGCGTGAGTGCGGCGTCCAGTGCGGACTGGTCGGCCCCTGCGGGCAGGTCGCGAAGGAGGAGCACGAGGGTCGCAGCGTCCTCGATCGCCTGTCCTGCGCCCTGTCCGAGATCGGGGGTCATGGCGTGTGCCGCGTCGCCGAGCAGGACGCCCCGGTGGCGGACGAACGACGGCGGGAACTCCGCGAGGTCGCTGATGTCGTGCCGCAGCACGGTGCCGTCCGGGGTGGCATCGAGCAGTTGTGCGATCGGCGCGTGCCACGAGCTGAACAGCTGTCGCAGCGTCGAGTGGGCGTCTGCATCGATGCCGCCGGGAGCTGTCGCGAGCGTCGCGAACCAGTACACCTGGTCGTCGGGGAGGGGCACGATCCCGAAGCGCGCGCCGTCGCCCCAGGTCTCGCCGGCCGCATCCGCAAGGTGACCGCTCGCTGGGGCTACTCCTCGCCACGCGGTATAGCCGGCGTATCGAAGCCCTCGGTCCAATCCCCATCGCTGTCGGGCATCGCTGCGGATGCCGTCTGCCCCCACGACCAGACCGAACGACTCCTGATGCTCGCCGACCGTGATCACCGCGGCGCCGTCGGCCGAGACCGTCACCCTGTTTCCCATCGATACGCGCCGCCTGCCAGTCGCTGCAGCAGCGCTTCCTGGAGGTCGACCCGGTGAAGGCTGCGGATCGCCGGTGCCTCGGAGGGCGGCAGCGACACCAGCCACTGCCCGGAGGGTCGCCGCTGGCCGGATCGAAGGCGACCGATCGCGTCGCTGCTGACGGTGCGGACGACATCGCCGAGGCCGATCGCATCGAGCGCGACGAACGCGTTGTCGAAGAGCGTCAGCCCCGCTCCCAAAGCGGCGGGTTCGTCTCGCTGCTCGTACACGGTGACGTCGTGCCCGTCCCTCTGCAGACCGGCCGCTGCCACCAGGCCCCCGATACCTGCCCCGACGATGGCGATCCTCATGCCGCACCTCTTCTCGATGGAGGGAGCGCGCCGGTGCTCGTGTTCACGCTCACGTCGTTGCCGCCGGCGACAGGGTGCCCAGGAACGCTGTCACAGCATCTCGGTACTCAAGGGAGGCGGCTTTGATGCCTTGCAGATGTCCGCCTGGAAGCTGGACGAAAGTCGCCTGTGGATACCGGGAGGCGAGAGCACTCACCTGCTCCGGTCTGACGATCTCATCAGCGCTGCCACTCAGGAAGAGCATGGGGATCGATCCGGATGCCGAGGCCTGGGGATCGGGGGGCCACTCGGTCCCCAGCATCCTCACCGCCGACGATGCGAAAGCGTCCACGACGGCGCGGCGCTTCAGGAGCCGTCTGACCGGCCGAGGCGCGGGGACGTTGCCGCCCGCGATGAAGCTGCGCAACATCTCATCGAGGTCCAGGCCCGGGCCGCTGTCGCAGATCACGGCGTCGATCTCGGTCGTCTCATGACGGAGGCTATGCAGCGTCGGGAAGGTCGAGAAGGAGAATCCCCACACGATCAGCCGGCTTCCAGGCCACGTCGCTGACGCGACGGCGAGGGAAGCGGTGATGTCGCTGCTGTAGCGCTCGGCGAGCTGCTCCCGTGATCGATCCACCGCGGAAAGCCCGTGATTGCGGTGGTCGAAGAGCAGAACGTTATACCCGAGCTCGTGCAGGAGAGCTGCGTGACGCAGGCTTGCCGACTTGGTGAGTCCGATCCCGTGGCCGACGATCACCGTGCCCACTCCCGCTCCCGGGATGCACCAGAGGTGCAGCTCGACACCGTCAGGGGCCGTGGTCGTATGCTCCGTCGCCATCAAGCCCAGATCCTCGGGTGAGCGGTGATGCTGTCTCCGAGGAGGATGAAAGAGCGTGTACGCGAGCCGTCTGCCGATCGCTTCCGCAAGCGATGCCGGCCTCAAGAGCTCGACCGATCGACGCGGAGAACAGCTGCGGACGCAGCGATGACCGAGTCGAAAAGCCATGGGGGCGTGCGCTCAGCCCGCAGCAGTTGACGCGCGGCACTGTAGGGGAGGTCGATGAGCGCGAACTGGGAGCGGCCGATGGTCTCGGCATCGACTCGGCCGAAGTGCGCGACTGTGAAGGCTTTGACCGCGCGCTTGACCTCATCGTTGAGAGTGGTGAGATCCTGTCCGAGTTCCTCAGGCCACAACGCGATGAGGTCCTCGCGCCGGTACAGGGTGAGCAGCTTCGCTTCCTTGCGGTGCGCATCGGTCCACGTCAGCGTGTGCGCGACCGCAGCCCTGGCGGCCGCCTCAGGGTCCTCCGCAGCCAGCGCTTCAAGAAAGCCGATCTGGAAACCCTTGACGGTGCGGATCCACAGCGTTGCCAGAATCAGGTCACGCGACGGGAAGCGGTAGTAGACAGATCCGGACGGAGCTCCCAGCTTCTTGGCAATGGCGACGGCCGTGGCCGCGTGCACTCCGTCCTCCGCGACGAGGTCGAGCGCCGCATCCAAGATGTCCTGATCGGTGTGTTGTGCAGCGCGTCCCATCGAAGCCTTCTTTCGCATATCGAACCGGTAAGTCGCCCGGTGTGCGGGCAGTGCGTCGCAGATCAGGGGGTTCGACTCCAGGGCGTCGTGTCCACCGAGAACTATATTAGAGATACGTCTCTAATATAGTTCTACGGATGGGCGTGATGTCAATACGCGTTGATGAGCGCCGCTTCGGCGTCCTCGCCGACGGGCGATCAGCGCTGGCCGGGCATGTTGAGATCGTCCGGGTCGACATCGACGTCGCCTGCGTCATCCGGCCCGCCGGTACCGGGCATCACGCGGATGCCGTCAGGGTCGATGTCGTCATCGAGGGCCGCCGGTAGCGGGTCGCGCTGCTTGTGTTGCGTCTCGGTCTCGCTTGCCGGGCTGTATGACATGTCCTTGCGGACGATGTCGCTCTCCGAAGCGCCGAATCCGGATCGTTCATTTACGTTCATGGGGGCGACGGTAGGCCGCGGCGGCCGACAGGCCTCGGCCCTTGACAATCGACGGCGACGGTCTTGAGACAGCGCGCATCCCGGCATTCAGGGGGCACGTCTATCTCGCGGTGCAGGTGAGCGCGACAACTCGCGGGAAGAGCCCGGTTGTGACTGTCAACCCCCTCATCCGCGACTCTGGTGGGTGCTTAGCCTCGCCAGATCGAGGAAAGGAGCCACCGTGGCTACTGCACGTGACATCATGACGACCGCGCCGCGTTGCGTCAACGAAAATCAGACCCTCATCGAGGCGGCGAGAATGCTCGCGGATCTCGACGTGGGAAGTCTGCCGATCTGCGGTGAGGATCAGCGCCTGAAAGGCATGCTGACCGACCGTGACATCGTGGTGAAGTGCCTCGCTCAGGGCGGGGACCCGGCAACCACGCGCGCCGGTGATCTCGCTGAAGGCAAGCCCGTCACCATCGGCGCCGACGACACTCTCGAGGAAGCGATGGCCACGATGCAGGAGCATCAGGTCCGGCGCCTTCCCGTGATCGACGGTCACGATCTGGTCGGCATCATCAGCCAGGCCGACATCGCCCGAGCGGTGAACGCGTCCGATACAGGTGAGACGGTCGAGGCGATCTCGGAATGACGCGGGAGCGATGAGTATCGCGCCGCAGATGCGAGGGGGCCGATCGCGTCGCCGGCGAGGAACACTCGAAGCGTCGGCGCCGACGCCGCGAAGCTGACCACGCGGGATCACGCTCGACGGCGTCGGCCTCCTCACCAGCGCGTCAGCCGCATGCGTCGCCGGGAGTCTCTCAGTCCCGGCGCAAGATCATTCCGCCGTGGTGGAGGACGCCGCCGATGAAATCGCCGTCCGCGGTGAAGCCGGTGTCGTCCACATAGTCGATGTGATCTCCGGTGACGACATATCTGCCGGTGTAGGCGCGCTCGCGCGTTCCGCGCGCTTCCACATATCTGCCGTCCGGCAGCAGCTCATGGCGGACGTGGCCGTCAGACGTCTGCCACATGCCGACGTAGGGATGAGTGCTCGGCTCAGACATGTACTCGCTCCTTTCGCGATCAGCGGCGGTTGAGAACGTACGGCCCGTGGTGGAGGACGCCGTCCACGAACTCACCGAAAGCCCAGAAACCGAGATCGTCAAGATAGTCGATGCGGTCACCGTCAATCCAGAACGAGCCCTGGAAGGCATGCGGTCGGCCTCCGCGAGTCTCGTCGTAACGTCCGGCCGCTGTGAGTTCCTGATAGAGAAAGTCGGTCTCATCGATCCACATCCCCACATGGGGGCTGGCGGACGGCGACACTTCGCCGACCAGACTCTTATCGAGCGGCGCAGGCGCATTCGCCGTACGCTCGCCGTTCCAGAGAACGACTCTGCCATCGATGACGACCGCTGCAACGGACCCGGGGCGCGTGAGCACGGTGGCCACGGCACCCGCGGAGTCGCTCGCCAGTTCCGCGTCGACGACGGCGAAGGTTCCGGTGTTCCCTGGCCACAGAGTTCCCAAGTCCGAGGAGCGATCAGCGTTGAGACCGAGTGCGGCACGGGCATCGATCGCCATGGGGACGATCACCATACCCCTGCAGTCGATGACGAGCGCGTCGTCATCCCCCGCGGCCGTCACGATGCCCGGCCCGGTGCCGACGATGAACCCCTCGCCGAGGAGGATGTCGGCATCCTCCATCACATCGACGAGAGAGTCGAACAGGTGCACCCGTGCACCGACGAACAGCAGCGGCTGCGCGTAGTCCGCCTGGTTACCGATGATGCGTTCCAGCAGCTCGGGGGTGAATGCGTTGTTCATGGATCCTCCTCGATCTCCGGAGTGGAGATCCTCAACCCCAGCCTGCGGACCCGCGAACGAGTCAGGCAGACCGTGACACACCCGGGCAGAGCACACCCCGGCTGACGCCGAGCGACTGCCTGAAAGCCCGGCGCGCCAGACCCCGGTCGATCGTCGAGGTGTATCGTGCGACCATGCGGACGAAGATCCTTCGTGGACTGTTGTGGAGCATTTCAGGTGTCGCCGCACTGACCGGCGTGCTCGTCGCTCTCTTCGGCAACCGGGCGATTCCTGGCGCGACTGAGCGAACAGATGCGAGCACGAGCAGCGTTCTGCGGTTCTATGCAGTGATCTGGACCGCCCACTCCGTCGTGGTCGGACGCGCGGCTGCACGGCGGCAGCTCGATCATGACGAGATCGCGGGGATCGGCTGGCTCATGGCAGCCGGCGGCGCAGCGCGCGCACTCGCATGGTGGCGATCGGGACCGCCCCACCCGCTCTTCCGAGTACTCACACTTCAGGAACTCGCGATGCCGATGATCGTGCGCCTGCTGCGCTGAGCGCTCGACGCCTTCTCCACGGGGTACTCGGTGTCGTGGAAACGCAGGCACGGCGACGGACTATCGTCCTGGTTGACGGCGCCCCCGCCTCAGCTCACGCGCTGCGAGATTGGGACGGTAGTCGAGCTCCTCGATTGCTGCCTCCACTCGCTCTCGCGTAGCCGGCGATACCGGAACAGCTCCGGTCACGACATTCGACACGGTCTTTATCGACACTCCTGCACGAGCGGCGACGTCGAGCATCCGCGGAGCGCGATCTTTCCACGCCAAGGCATCGGATGCCGCAGCCTGCGGCGAGTTGCGTCGACGCATCTTGACGTAGTTGCCGCATCCCGTCATCGAGCACCACCGGCCCGATCGGTTGCGCGATCCGTCCCAATAGGCCCAGCGGCATGAGTCCCGGGAGCAGGCTTTGATGCGTTCCCAGCTCCCGTCGGCGCGGACGGCATCGACGGCGGCCAGGACGAGAGCGAGGAACGAGTCCTCAGCGGATGCGATCTGCATCCGTCCGTCACCACTGAAGCGCAGATGCACGGGTACCTGGGCGAGCAGACCATTCAGGCGGGCGATCGCGCCGGGGAGTGGCTCGTGGCCGGCATGCGTCAGCAGCACCTCGCGCAGCCCCTCCCGAGTGCGACGCGCGAACGCCAGATCGCGCTCTGTCAGGGTCATCGGTGGCACCCGCGTGCGAGTCTCGACCCACTCCGCGAGAGCCTGAGGCGAACTCCATGTCTCGGTGTCGGTCTGCCATTCGACCGTGTTCACGAAGTCGATGAGCAACCGCGCGTCCGGCGGTACCGCGATCTCTTCCGCTGCCATGACACCAGTGAACACTTGTGAGTGGAGTCATCGCAATCCCCTGCTTCGCAAACCGCGAACACAGTCGCGGGACGCGCCGTGGATGCGACGTCCGTTTCCCGCCAGAACCCCGCGGCCACTGCTGCTGGACTTCGGGTATGCCCTCGAACCGACGCAGTCCGCTCCCCGCGCAGTTCACCCGCATCGCCTGGTCGAACGTGCTCATCCAGTTCGCCGAGCAGATGGCGCTCATCGCTGCGCCGCTCGCCGCGGTGGTCGTGCTCGGTGTCGGCGCGACGGGGACGGCTCTCCTTCAGGTCGCGCAGACGCTCCCGTTCCTCCTGCTGTCGATCCCGTTCGGGGTGCTCGTCGACCGGTATTCGCCGAAGCGTCTGCTCCTCGCCTCAGAAGCACTGCGCACTCTCACTCTGGCGGTGACGGCTGTGCTCGTGCTCACGGACTGGCTCACCTTCGGAGCGTTGCTCGCCGTGGGGTTCCTCGGCGCGATCGGCAGCCTCGGCGTCGCGGTCGGTATTCCGTCGACCGTGCCGCAGCTTGTCAGCCGTGACCGTCTGATGGACGCCAACCGGTGGCTCGAACTCGGGCGCAGCGTCGCCTTTGTATCGGGGCCCGTGATCGGAGGGGCCATCGTCTCATTGGCCGACGCCGAGACGACCTTCGTGGTGGCGACCATCATCTGTGGTGCTGCGGTGGTGCTGCTCGCGCGGCTCGACGTCCGGCGTCCGGCACGCGCGCGTTCCCGGGAAGCGTGGCGAGAGGTCGCCGACGGGCTCCGGTACGTCCTCTCTCACGAGCTGCTGCGCCCGATGATCGTGACCTCGATGATCTTCAACGTCGGGTGGTTCCTCATCCAGTCGGTCTTCGTCGTCTACGCGTTGCGTGATCTGGGCATGACGGCGGCGAGCGTGGGAACCGCGATCGGCGTGTACGGGGCAGGCATGGTGCTCGGTGCTGTGGTGGCCCGGTCGTTGTCCGCCCGTCTCAGCCTCGGGCGGATGTCGGTCCTCGGGCCGATCGGCGGCTTCCTCGCGGCCGTTCTCATGGTGATCACGCTGTGGCTTCCCACGCCGGCCCTGGCGCTGTTTTCGTACTTCCTGTTCGGGCTGGGTCCCGTGCTCTGGTCGATCTCGACCACCTCGCTGCGACAGGCAGTCACCCCGACGCGGATGATCGGTCGAGTCTCGTCGCTGCTGGTCATCTCCACCTACGGAGCCCGCCCGATCGGTGCCGGTCTGGGGGCGGTGATCGCGGCCACGCTCGGAATGGAGTGGTGCATCGCGGTGGCCGTCGTCGTGTTCGCCGCGCAACTGGCTGTGATGCTGGCTTCGCCACTTCCGGCGCTGCGCGAGCTCCCCGTCTCCGACGAGAAGCTCGTTCCCACGGAAGCGGAGTAGTCAGTCGCGCGCGGCGGAATCCCGAGGTGCGGCAAAAAGAACAGGAGGGAAACAGATCGCTCAAAACGGATGGTCAGGCATAGCATGAGCGCGTGGCTACCAAATTCGATCCGGCCGAAGTCGTGAAGCAGGTCACCGACCGACTCTTCGAGCGCTACCCCGAGACCGGTCGCGAGACCATCGCCACTCTCGCCACCGAAGAACTCGGCAAGATCTCGGACAGCAGGGTCACGGACTACTTCACCGTCCTCACCGAGCGCGCCGTGCGTAAGCGCCTCAAGGTCTGAGCGTCTAGCGCCGCTCGGTGCGGACCTCGGGCAGGTGTTTCCTTTCGGCGGTCAGCTGGCGAGTTCATCGATCCAGCTCGATCGCATTCGCAGGGCGCGCTCCGTGCTGCCGATGACGGCCGCGAATCCGATGATCAGGTTGGCTTGCAGCGGGAGCTGGATAGGCGAGGTGAAGGTTCCGATCGAGTCGGCGATCGCGGGGATCTGCGAGAGCGATTCGATGATCTGCGGCACCTCCACGCACAGGCCGACGATGACGAGAACGGTCGACACGATGCCGATGATGCGGCTGAGGCCGGGATGCCGATGGTGCAGGCGAGCGCGTCGCCCTTCTGCGGATGCGGGGTCAGGAGAGAGCTGCTGTTCGGTGCCGTCTGGGCGGACGTAGTGGCAGCGCTTGAGTCCGAAGCCGGTGATCGCTACGTCGATGTGCCCGCCTGGCACCGAGAAGCGGCTGGGCAACTTCGCGTAGGACTGCAGCGATCCGTCGACATAGAGGCGGGCGCGGATCTCTCCGTCCGTCATGTCGCCGGCGTGGCGAACATCGACTGAGTAGACGGACATCATGCCGCCGGAAGAGGGCAACGTGATCGAACGGAGCGATCTCCCGAACATCTGCCACCAGCGGTAGCGAGCCAGTGGTTCACCGGACCCTGTGCGCACGCGGCGATGTCTGATCCCCATTTCTTCTCCTCCTTCGTCATCAACTAGTACAGCGTGATAGTGAACGAGGAGATAAGCTAGCACACTGTGATAGACGGGTGTCACGCGGAGGGCAGGAATGAACGCTGAATCGACGGCACCGGGCACGCGCGACAAGATCCTCACCGCTGCGGCAAAAATGCTCGGCGAGAACCCGACCGCGCGCGTGAGTGTGCGCGCGGTCGCTGCTCGTGCGCAGGTGAGCACGGGTTCGCTGCGGCACTTCTTTCCGACCCAACGCGAACTCATCGACACTGTCATCGCCGGGCTCTACGACATCGACATCCCCGATGATCCGATCAACGATCGCACCCTGGGTCCGGCTGAGCGCCTGATGGGATGCCTACGGCTGATCCTTCGGCAGATCGGAGTCGGCGAACGCGCTCGCGAGCAGTGGAAGGCGCTGTACGAGGCGTATGTGGTGTCCGCCCCTGCAGAGGACGAGGCGACGACCTACCTCGCGCTCGAGCGGATGGGTCGCCACCGCATCGAACGGTGGCTGGCCACCCTCATCGAGGAAGAAGTTATTCCGGCGGGCGATGTCGAGCAGCGGGCCCGGTTCCTCGCCACCGTCATCAGCGGGCTCATGATGGAACGCGCGCTGCCCGCCGATGCCGTGCGACTCGAGTCTGAAACCGAAACGCTGCGCCTCGCGGTGCACGCCGTGACGACCGCCGCCTGACGGCAGCCGCGGCGTCCAGTCGTCCGTCTCGCGCACCCTCACCTTTTGTTCAGACGCTGTACGACTGCGCCGCGCCTGCACGATCTTCCTGTTTGCCTTCTGGTGCATCCTTCGTTGCCTGTGCGTAACCGGAACACGCGACTGTGGCTGGCGGGTTGCGCGCCTTCCCGTGGCCGCGCCTGCTGACATTCATCAGAAGGAGAATCGTGAAATCCCCCCGTACCCGTTCCTCGAGCGACAGAGGGCGCCGCTGCGGCGCCGCACTCGTCGCGTCAGGCCTCGCCGCCGGTTTCCTCATCGGCGGCGTCGCGCCGGCATCCGCCGTCGACTCGGTCCCCCCGGCCGAGCCCGACGCCTCTCGATTCACCTTCGCGGTGTTGCCCGACACCCAGTTCTACTCCCGCTACTCGGCCGACCAGTTCATCCCTCGCTACGGCGCCGATCCCTTCTCCACGCAGACCAGCTGGTTGACCGAGCATGCCGACGAGCTGAACATCCCGTTCGTCGCTCATCTCGGTGATGTGGTCGACCGCGCCAACGTCCAGATCGAGTGGGAAGCAGCGGATCGCGCCATGCAGAGCCTGGACGACGCCGACCTGCCGTACTCGATCCTCCCCGGCAACCACGACGTGCTCGACAGCGGCAAGCAGGACACCCAGCTCGACGCGGCGAACGAGCCTTTCAACCGCTGGTTCGGGGCGGCTCGCGCGGCGGAGCAGCCGACGTTCGTGGCCTCTGACCCCACCGGGCTCAGCCAGGCGCACATCTTCGAGGCGGAAGGTCAGCAGTTCATGTCGCTGGCCATCTCGTGGAACTCGTCGGATGCCACTCTCGCCTGGGCGCAGAGCGTGCTGGACGCGCATCCCACCGTCCCCGTGATTCTCACCTCGCACGCCCTGATCAACATCGCCCCCGATCAGGTCTCCCCGATCGAGACAGTCGACAGCCAGCGCATGTGGGACACCCTCATCCGCGGCAACGATCAGATCTTCATGACGCTCAACGGTCACTTCCACGGCGCAACCAAGCAGGTGAAGCAGAACGACTTCGGTCACGATGTCCATCAGATCCTGATGGACTACCAGATGGCCTACGAAGGCGGGAACGGCTACCTGGGGCTGTTCGAATTCGACCTGACGAACAACACCATCTCGTTGGAGACCGGGTCGCCGTGGGTGGTCAACAAGCCCCAGGACACTCTCACCAGCTACGACCAGCCGCTGCTCGACGGCGCCAACCAGCGATACACGCTCGATGTCGACTTCGCCGACCGCTTCGCCGAATTCGCACCGGACTTCACCGCCGGCACCCCCGACGAGTCGCCCCTGTCCGACCTGGCCCGCAGCATCCTTCTCGATGGCTTCGAAGGCCCCGACCCCATCTCCACGGAGCCTCCGGGCAACGAGCTGGACTTCGTAGAGGCGGAGGGCACGCTCGCCCACTGGCGGTTCAACGGCGCCGAGGGCGTCGTCGACGCAGACGCGGTCATCGAGGATGTCGCCGGCGACAACGACCTCACTCGGGTCGATCCCGCGGCGACCAACGCCGTGGGTGCGACGTGGGAGGACGTGACCATCGAGAACGACGATGCACACGCCTTCTCGTCCGACGGGGCGTCGATGTGCTTCGCCGACTCGTCCGGCTCGCGTTTCAGCTACCTGACCACCGCCGCGGACGCTCCCCTCAACGAGGCAGATCTTCGCGATGGCTACACGATCGAGACGTTCGTGAAGATGGATGCCGACTGGAGCGTCGAGAACAACGCGTGGTCGAAGTTCCTCACCCGCACCGGCAACCGCTCGCAGATCGGTGTGCCGGAGACGCGCTGGGACTGGACGGCATCCCCGAGCGCCCTGGGAATCTCCAGCCTCCGCGAATTCCAGTGGACGAGCCTGGACGCCGACGCCTCCCTCGGTGACCGCGTCAACTGGTCCGGCGAGATCATGGTCGACAACTGGGTGCACCTCGCGGTGGTGAACGACGCCGAGAAGCGGACCACCACGATGTACGTCGACGGCGCTCCCGTGCTGCGCAACGCGACGGATGTCGGCGGGATGGCGTGGCACCAGGGTCACTCCTGGATCCTCGGGGCGGACTGGGTGGACGACGCCGCCCGGAACGGCTGGCACGGATGCATCGGAGAGACACGCATCATCGACCGTCCGACGTCGCCCGCCGAGTGGCTGACGCAGCGCGCCGACCTCTCGAACTTCGCCGTGACCGAGGCGCCGGAGGGAGAACTTCCCGCGTCGACGACGTCGGTGACGTTCGAGGGATCCGGCTTCCCCGGCGCCGAAGTGCGACTCGTGAACGAGACGACGAACGACGCCGCTGCGGCTGCCGTGGCCGGAGCGACGACAGTCGTGAAGGACAACGGTGAGTGGGCGATCGAGGTGTCCGAAGGGCTCACGCCCGGCGCGCACCGACTCCTTCTCTCTCAGGCGCTCGGTGCCCGAGCATCCGAGTCCGCCGCCGTGGAGTTCGCGATAGCCGCGGCTCCGGTGGACCCGGAGCCGTCGCCCGACCCCGAGCCGTCCGACCCGGAGCCTTCACCCGGCCCCGGCGCGGGCGACGAATCGCCCGGCACAGGCGGCGGTTCTGCCGACGGAACCGACGGGGGGCTTGCCGCCACGGGTGCCGATGCCGGCATGACGGCGCTCGCCGTCGGGCTCGGTGCGGCGCTGCTGCTCGTCGGAGCCGCGCTGGCCACCCTCCGGGCTCGCCGGAAGTCGCTGAACGAGAACTGACCGATCGCGTAAGAAGGGGCCCCGCCGGTGGTGGGGTCCCTTCGTGCTTCTGTGCCGGACGGCTCCGGTCGCAGTTCGGGCCGGTTCTCGGCGCGGGAGCCGGCTGAAAGCGCGACCGGAGCCAGCGCCCGTCACCCGGCCTCTACCAGGCCGGCCCGGATACCCCAGATCACGGCCTGGAGGCGATCCCGGGCGCCGGTCTTCTGCATGAGACCGGTGAGGTGGTACTTCACCGTCGTCGGTTCGACGTAGAGGCGGTCGGCGATCTCGGCGTTGGACAGGCCCTGGGCAAGCAGGCGGAGCACCTCGAACTCGCGTTCGGTGAGCGGACTGTCGGTCGGCGCAGGCGCAGGCTGAGGTTCGCGCCGACGCTGTCCGAATTCCTGCAGGATGCGTCGGGTGAGGCGCTGGTCGAGGGTTCCGTCACCGGCGGCGACAGAACGCACCGCGGCCAGCAGGGTCGCCTCGTCGGCGCCCTTCAGGAGGAACCCGGCCGCGCCGGCCTCGAGGGCCGCGAAGACGTCTGCGTCGACGTCGAAAGTGGTCAGGATCAGCACGTCGACATCGAGGTCGGGGTCATCGGTGATGGTCCTGGTGGCGGCGATGCCGTCCGTCCCCGGCATCCGGATGTCCATGCAGACGAGGTCGGGCCGAAGCTCACGGGCGAGGCGCACGGCATCCGCCCCGTCGATCGCCTCCCCGACCACCTCCAGGTCTTCTTCCGCTCCCAGGATCACGGCGAGCCCGGCGCGCACGACGGCCTGATCGTCGGCGATGAGGATGCGGGTCATGCGATGTTCCGTTCGTCGAGGGGAATGGCGAGCCGGTTTGTCCAGCCGCCACCGGCGGTCGGACCGGTTGTCAGCTGCGCGCCGATGAGCTCCGCCCGTTCGGTCATGCCCGCCAGCCCGTATCCGTCTCCTGAGCCGACTTCTGCGCCCGCCGGACGGGTCGCGAGAGGAGCAGCTTCGTTCGACACCGTCAGCTCCACCGCATCCGGCCCGAACGCGACGCGGACATGACACTCCGCGCCCGGCGCATGTCGGGCGGCGTTCGCCAGAGACTCCTGAACCATGCGGTACGCCGAGGTCTCGCCGAGGGGTCCGAGACCCCGCGTCTCTCCGGTGAGCTCGTACGACACCCTCTGCCCTCGATCGCGCGCGGCGTCGATGAGTGCGGGCAGGGCGGCGATGCTCGGGACAGGACGCGGACGCTCCGCCGGACCCCTGTCATCGTCGTCGCTGCGGAGCAAACCGACTGTGCGTCGCAGATCGGTCAGCGTGATGCGCGCGTCGTCCTGAACGGTCTGCATCATCGTTCGCGCCCGCTCGGGATCGGACATCGTGAGCGCGGCCGCGGCCTGGGCGCTCACGATGATCCCGGAGAGATGATGCCCCGCGATGTCATGCAGCTCCCGTGCGAGCGCCGTGCGTTCGGCCCGAACCTCGAGTTCCGCGCGATCACGGCGCTCGTTCTCGGCCATTCTGGCCTGATCCTTCAACGCAGCGGCGAGACGCTCCCGACCGCGGAAGTACTCCGCGACGACCGCCGGGATCGCGTACAGGAAGGCGATGCGCGCGACCGCCGTGAAGACGATGACGAGGAGCGGTGCACCCGACTCGAGCAGGAGGGCACCACCGCCGATGACCGTCGTCGCAACGGCTCCCGCGCCGAGTGCGGTCCACGCCGTCCGCCGGGAGGTGTGACGCGCCACCGAATACGACGCGATCATCACCGCCAGCGACCCGACGCCCAACTCGCCCGCGGCGCTGGCCAGGATCACGAGATCGACGAGCACGACGCCCGCGAAGACGCCGACGGGTGACCGACGTCGCAGGAGCAGGATCAGCGCCTGCAGAGCGACCAGCCCGGCGTGCACGAATGGTGACACGGCTCCGGGCACGAACTCGGACACCTCCTCGACCCAGAATCCGATTCCGATGTATCCCACCGCAGCGGCGAGCACGAGTGCCGGTGGGAACACCGTGCGGAACCGCACGGCGGACATCGGCGCGGACCGAGAGACAGACATGGATCGAGTCAACCACGCCGAGCGCCGCCCCTGTTCAGGCGCGGCACCCGGCGTCGTCACCTTCCGTGTCAGCTGTCGCACAAGGTCTCATCGAGCGCATCGACGACGATCCGGTACTGATCGAGGAGCTTCTCCTCATCGTCCGGCGAGACGATCGCCCAGGGCAGGGCGGTCACGGCGATGGTGACGGCGGTGCCGTCGGGGCCGACCGCGTTGCGGGTCTGGGTGCCGGGGATGTCTCCACCATGCCCCCATGCCACGCCGCCGCAGCTGAGCGGGTAGCTCTGCAGCCCCAATCCGTATGCCGCCCCGGGCCACAGCTCATCGCCGGCCGGCACCGCCGTCTGCATCACCGCGAGCATCTCGTCGTCCAGGAGCTCGCCATCGAGGAGCGCCCCCATGAAGACGTTGAGCTCGCTCGGGGTGGAGACCATCGCTCCCGCGGACCAGGCGAACGACGTGTCCATATCCGAGAAGTCGCGCAGCTCGCCGGGAACGTCGGCATGGTATCCGGTCGGGTGTTCGCCGCGGATCTCCCGCTCTCCCGGTGCCGGGAAGTATGTGTGCGCGAGACCGAGGGGTTCAACGATGCGCTCGTCCACCTGTTCGGTGATCGCCCGATCGGTGACGGCCTCGATCAGCAGGCCCAGCACGAGGTAGTTGGTGTTGCTGTACTCCCATCTCTCGCCGGGCTGGAACCCGGCGGGTCGGGTGAGCGCGACATCGAGCATGTCCCGCGGCGAGATGTACTGCTCCTGTGCAGCGAACGTCGGCAGCGATCTGGTCGGCGTACTCGGGAAGACCCGTCGTCTGCTGAAGCAGCTGATGCACGGTGATGCGGGTGCCGTCGATGCCGTCGCCGGTGACAAGACCGGGAAGATACCTGTCGATGGGCGCGTCGAGATCGACGCGCCCTTCCTGCACCAGTTGGAGCACGACCGTCGACACGAACATCTTCGTGTTGCTGGCGATCCGGACTTCTCCGTCGATCGGTGGCTGTGCGCCCGTGTCGACGTTGCCCGCACCGACGGCGACGTCGACCACGTCACCGTCAGGCTCGGTCACGGAGGCGAGCACAGCGGGATACCCGGCGTCGACGAGCGTCTGCATACGGGTTTCGAGTGCCGAGTTCTCGCCGGCCTGCGCTTCGGCGGTGCTCTCCGCGGTACGGAGAAGAGCACCGGTGGTGACAGCTCCAGCGATCAGGACGGCCGCGGCCGAAGCGGCGATCACCCTGCGCGCCGTGCGGAGCTTCGAGGGTCGAGAGGTGCGGACGTTGTTCATTTCGTGCATTCCTTTCGAGAAAGTGATTCGGATGCCGACGGTCAGATGTCGCGTCGAGCGAGGGCGACGGATGCCGCGCCGAGAGCCGCCACCGTGACGGCGACCAGAACAGCAGCGGCTGTTCCGACGTTCACTGCCGCTGAGCCGCCGTGGATGACGTTCTGAGCGAGTGCGACAGGGAGGAACTGCGTCCAGACGAGCGCGATCCCGCCACCGGCGAGCTGGCTCGTCGCCGCGACGAGGGGTTCGACGAACAGGATGCCGAGCATCGTGAGTACGCCTGCGAGCTGGGTGCGGACCAGAACGCCGACGGCGACACCGATCAGAGCGAGGCACACGACGGCGGCGATACCGCGGGCGAGTGTCGCCAGGATGTCGACGGTTCCCGCCGAGAGCGGAATCCCCATCACAGCGAGGCTGCCCAGCAGTGTGACAAGGCTCACCACTGCCATCGCCGCCCCGATGACCACTGCGGCCAGGCCCACGGCCGCCGCCTTGCTGACCACGATGCGTCCGCGACGCGGCGAGGCGAGCGCGGTGCCGACGATGCCGCCGTAGCGGTCGTCGCTCGTGGCGGCGAGGACTCCGAACAGAACGACCGCGATGAGAGCGATTCCGATAGACCCGCCGCCCATCGAGGCGCCGAGGGGGTTGAGGGCGTCCAGCTGTGCGTTCGGCGAAGTCAGGTCGATGCTGGGGAAGTCGGCGCCGAGAGCGTCGAGCCCCGGACCGATATCGCCCCGTTCGATGGCGGGCATCACGGTGACGAACACCAGTTGGGTGAGCATCAGGCCGACGATCGCGACGAGGGATGCCACTTTCGCAGCCGTGGTGGTGACGAGGCTCAGGAGTTCTGCGCGGAACATCAGCGCACCCCCGCCGTGCCGGTGACCTGCAGGTAGAAGCCTTCGAGGTCGGCATCCGAGGTCGCGACGGCATCCTTCAGCGCCAGGTCGGCCACGACGCGACCGTCCGCGATGACGACGATGTCGTCGGCGATGTCCTGCACGTCGGAGAGGAGATGCGACGACAACAGCACCGTGCCTCCGTCGTGGGCGAATGCGCGCAGCCGGTCCCGAAGCCACCGCATGCCCGCCGGGTCCAGCCCGTTCGACGGTTCATCGAGCACGAGTACCTGAGGTTCGCCGAGGAGGGCAGCGGCGATCGCGATGCGCTGCTTCATGCCCAACGAGTATCCGCCGGCGCGGCGGTCGGCGTCTCGGGTCATCCCCACTTCGGCGAGCACCACGTCGACCCGCTCGGCTGCCATGTGACTGCGGGCCGCGGCGATGCGCAGGTGCTGGCGTCCGGTGCGAGCGGGGTGCAGACCGCCGCCGTCGAGGACAGCGCCGACGGAGCGCGCAGGCCGTTCGATGTCGCGGTAGCGGCGCCCGAAGACGAGCGGCTCGCCGGCATCGGATGCGGCGAGTCCGAGCAGCAGCCGGATGGTCGTGGTCTTGCCGGCGCCGTTCGGGCCGAGGAGGCCGACGATGCGGCCGGGGCGGATGGCGAAGGAGACATCGTCGATGCGCGAGTGGCCCTTGAAGGCCTTTCGCAGACCACGCGCCTCGAGGGGCAGGGAAGCTGAAATGTTCATGTCTTCAGCCTCATCGCCGGGTCGCCGAAGCGCCCCCGCCGGCGGCACAGGCCGCCCTGTCCGAAAGGCCAGTCGTAGGGCGGCCCCTCGCCGTTCTCTTCGCGATTCCGCTCAGGAAGCCGGACTCTGCGCCTTCTCGTCGGGGTGATTCGGTGTCCATCCCAGCCACCCGGTGGGAGTCTCGGCGACGGTCCACTCGCCGCACGCGAAGACCGACGAGACACCGTACACGTCGACAGTGTCGTCGATGACGTACGGCGGTGCGGACTGGCGCGGAACTTCGATGCACATCGCGCTCGGGAGGCTGCCTTCGCTGACGACGGCCACCGCGGCGTCGTCGGCCTGCGTCGACTGGACGACGCGGATCCCCGAGCTGTCCCTCGGGAGCCAGGCGACCTCGAGGTCGCCGTCGGCCTCCAGCGACGCGGCGTCGGCGAACTCCGAGGATTTCTTATGGTGCGCCAGTTCGTCGACGACGCTGCAGCCGGAGGCCGTCAGGCTCACGATGGCGAGGAGACCGGTGACGGCGAGAGCGGAGGTGAAAGACTTTCTCATACCTCCACTCTCGCGGCCGGCTGTCTGCCGGTCGTCGGCGGCAAGGCTGACTTCGGCTACATCCCTTGGCGTATTCTCCCGTCGCCGATCCGGTCTCGTTTCGGGCTGCCGGGCGTCGGAAAGCGCGTCCGGAGCCCCGGACAGCCGGTGCGCTTTACCGGGGTCGCCTGCGGCGCGCAAGCGGCTGGATTTGCGGCGTCGCCTCTTCTACCGTTCCGGTATGTGGTCGCAGAGCAACAGATGCAGTCGGCGAAGGAAAGTCGAGGGGGCCCCGTGACCGGGCCGCGCTTCGACGTCGACGACTGGAGCGTCGGCATCGACCGCGTGGAGGTGGAGAATCTCGCGCACGAGGAGTCGGTGTTCGGGCTTTCCAACGGCCACGTCGGGTGGCGGGGGAGCCTCGACGAAGGCGACCCGCGGGGTGTCGCCGGCAGCTACCTCAACGGCGTCTTCGAGGAACACCCGATGCCGTATGCGGAGGACGGCTACGGATATCCCGAGCACGGACAGAGCGTCATCAACGTGTCGAACGGTCAGATCCTGCGCCTGATCGTCGGTGACGAGCCCTTCGACGTGCGGCACGGAAAGATCCTGTCTCACAGCCGGCGGCTGGATCTCCGCGACGGCACGCTGACCCGAGACCTCGACTGGGAGAGCCCGGCCGGCAGGCGGGTGCGGGTGCGATCCACACGCCTCGTCTCATTCACGCATCGTTCGGTCGCCGCCGTCCGCTACGTCGTCTCCGCGGTCGGCGCCCCCGTCGACGTCACGGTGCTGTCGGAGATGCTCGCCAACGAGCCGCTTCCGATCGTGCATGACGACCCGCGCGTCCAGGACCTTCTCGCCGAACCCTGGGACGAGGTCTCATCGATTGCGGTGGGCACGTCGGCCACGCTGGTACACCGCACACGCAAGAGCGACCTCACGGTGGCCGTCGCCATGGATCACGCGGTGGCCGGTTCGGGGTCCGCCGCCCCCTCCGTCGCAGCCGAGGCGCAAGGCGATCACGCGCGGATCACCGTGCGCGCCGTCTTGCAGGAGGGGGAGAATCTGGAGATTCTCAAGGTCGTCGGCCACGAGTGGTCGCCGTCGCTGTCCGCGGCGACCCTGCGCGACAGAGCGGAAGCGGCCGTCGCCGATGCCCTGAGCGACGGCTGGGACAGCCTCGTCGAGGGTCAGCGTGCGCGCCTCGACGACTATTGGGAGTGCGCCGACGTGCGCGTCGAGGGCGAACCGCGGTTGCAGCAGGCTGTCCGGTTCGCGCTGTTCCAGGTGTTTCAGGCATCGGATCGCGCTGAACTGCGCTCGGTACCGGGCAAGGGGCTGACAGGATCCGGGTATGAGGGCCACACCTTCTGGGACTTCGAAGGGTTCGTCCTGCCGGTGCTGACATCCACCGCTCCGCATGCCGCCGAACAGGCGCTGCGCTGGCGGCACTCGACTCTCGGCCACGCCAGGGAGCGGGCCGAGCAGTTGCACCTGAAGGGCGCGGCATTCGCCTGGCGGACGATCGACGGGCGGGAAAGCTCGGGGTACTGGCCCGCGAGTACCGCGGCTTTCCACATCAATGCCGCCATCGCGGGAGCTGTCCTGCACTATGTGCGAGCGACCGGGGACCGTGACCTCGAGCGCGACATCGGCGTCGAGATCCTCGCCGAGACGGCCCGCCTCTGGGTATCTCTGGGGAGGTGGGATGCACAGGGCGGCTTCCACATCGACGGGGTCACCGGCCCGGACGAGTACTCCGCGCTGGCGAACAACAACGTGTACACGAACCTGATGGCGCGACTGAACCTCCGCGGTGCCGCGGCGGCAGCCCGACGGCATCCGGACGTCGCCCGGAGCCACGGTGTGGAGGACGACGAGATCAGCGGATGGGAGGCGGTGGCCGCGGCCATGACGATCCCGTTCGACCATGCCCGTGGCGTGCATCCGCAGTCCGCGGGGTACACCGACCTCGCGCCCTGGGACTTCGACAGCACCGGGCCGGACCAGTACCTGCTGCAGGAACATTTTCCGTACTTCGACCTGTACCGCAGACAGGTCATCAAACAGGCGGACCTCGTCCTCGCCCTGTACTTCGCTCATGAGGCCTTCACCGCGGAGGAGAAGGCACGGGCTTTCCACTACTACGAAGCGCTCACCGTACGCGACTCGTCTCTCTCGGCCGCGGTGCAGGCCGTGCTCGCCGCGGAGGTCGGTCATCTCGAGCTGGCGTACGACTACCTTGCCGAGGTCGCGACCATCGACCTCGACGATCTGCACGGCAACACCGAACAGGGGCTCCACATCGCCGCGCTCGCCGGAGTATGGACGGCGATCACCGGCGGATTCGGCGGAATGCGCGACAGTGAGGCCGGGCTGACCTTCAGCCCGCGCCTGCCGCCGCAGCTGTCTCAGCTCAGTTTCGGCGTCCGGATCCACGGCTGCACCCTTCGTGTGGACGTCACCCCCGCCGAGACGACATACCGGCTCAGCACGGGCTCGCCTGTCACGATCCGCCACTTCGGAGAGGAGCTCGTGCTCGAGGCCGGGCGGCCGGTCGTCGTCGACACTCCACCGCTGACGCCGTCGGGGCCTCGCCCCACGCAACCGCGGGGCCGCGAGCCGCGGAGCGCGCGAGACGCGTTCGGTGCATCCTGAGATCGCAGTATGCGGTGTCGGCCGTCGCCGATACCGCCGGGGAGGAGAAGAAATGTCCGATCACCGCGTAGGCCGCGCCTCGATGCGCACCGCATTCTGGTCATGGATGGTGATCATCGTCGGGGGACTCGCGACCATGATCGTACTGCCGCTCCTGGGGCGGTGAGGACATGCGTCGCTTCGTCCGAGACACCGGCCTGAGCCTGGCCTTCCTCGCGATCTTCGTCCTGAGTCTCGTCGGGCAATCGATCGTCGGCCACACCTACAACAACGAGGAACTCGCGTTGCACGGGCAGCCGTCCGTGTCGTACATCGAATTCGTCACGTCGTCGGACTTCCTCGTGGACGTCGCCGAGAACTGGCAGTCCGAGTTCCTGCAGTTCTTCCTCTTCATCCTCGCGACCATCTGGTTCATCCAGCGCGGCTCCCCGGAGTCGAAGAAGCCGGGCGACGAGGGTGTCGGGTCCGACGCCGACCAGTTCATCGGAGACCACGCGCGCCCGGACTCACCGCTCTGGGCGCGGGTCAAAGGGGTGCGAGGGTGGATCTACGCCAACTCGCTGCTCCTCGTCATGGGCACCATCTTCACGCTCTCCTGGTGGGCGCAGTCCCTCGCGGGTCATATCGTCGCCAATGAGGAGAACGCCCAGCACGGGCTCCCTCCCGAAAGCTGGGGCGATTACGTCGTCTCGGCGGAGTTCTGGAATCGCACGCTGCAGAACTGGCAGTCCGAGTTCCTCGCGGTCGGCGCGATGGTCGCCTTCTCCATCTACCTGCGGCAGCGCGGATCGAGCGAATCCAAGCCCGTCGGCGTGCCTCACCACGTCAGCAGTGTCGAGTCCGAATAGCGACCAGACCGATTCCGACCCGAAACGGCGATGGGCGGGACGCGCATGTGCGCGTCCCGCCCATCGGTTCTCCCGACCGCGTCAGCCGGCGGCCGGTGCGATCTCGTTCGGCGTGACCTCGAGCTCGGTGCTCGCAAGCACGTCGCCGGTGGTCAGGTCGACAGCGTGGACACTGTTCGCGGCAGGCTCGGTGACGTATGCGACGTTGCCCGCGACGACGATGGCGGGGTGCGCGTCCTGCCATTCGGCCGGACTCTCCCAGGCTTCGACGACAGGGTAGCTGTCGGTGATCTCACCGGATGCCGGGTCGAGCACATGGATCGAGCCGTCGCTGCTGAGAATGTACGCCAGGTCTTCGGGGCCACGGACCACATCGCGGAAGGTGTACTCGACGCCCTCGGGAAGGTCGACGACCTCGAGCGTCTTCGCCTCGGTGTCGATGAGGGTCACCGCGTTCAGGAGGTACCCCTCGGCATCGACGTCGTTCTTGTAGTCGCCGACGACGATGGGGCTCGTCTCGCTGACGTACGCGTTGCCCATCCGACCGTACGGCTGGTCGGGTGCGTCGAGCTTCGTGATCTCGCCGTCCGAGTAGACGAGCGCACCGTCCTCGCAGCCGAACACGACCGCCTCGTCTTTGGCGGTGCCTTCGCCGTGAACGCCGGGGCACTGATCGGAGACGGCGATGTCCTCGCCGGAGGCGTCCTTCGCCACGATGCCGTTGCGGCCATCGGCGTTGCCGACCGTGGTGAGGAACGTGCCGTCTTCCAGCACGACCGAGACGCCGTGATGAGCCTCGACACCCTCGATCGTCTCGACGTCGGGCAGACCTTCCGCGCCTGCCAGGTCGGCCGTGTCGAAGATCGTCGTGTCGCTGGTGCCGTCGGCGTACAGCACGGTCTTGCCGGCGTGGCGGACGACATGGCCCGGGGCTTCGGCTTCGAAGATCGTGTCGGTGAGCTCGGGCTCGTCGGCCGATCCGGCAGCCGTGTCGAGCACCTGGAAGCCCTCGCTCATGGTGACCATCACGTGGCGGTCGTCGCCCGCCGGGTTGAGGCGGGTGAAGGGCTCGGATTCGAAGTCGGCCACGGTCTCGAGGGTTTCACCGTCGAGGACGAGGACTCCGCCGTCATACGCGACGGCGACTCGCGCACTCGCCTGGTCGCCGGCACTCGCGTCGTCGGGTGTGGAGGCGGGGGCCGACGAATCGGCTCCGGCGCAGGACGCCAGGGTGATGACCGCTCCGATGGCGGCGGCGCTGAGAAGCGCGCGCCGCAGGGGGGAGGTTTTCATGTGTGTCTCTTTCTCTGAGGGGCGAGGTCTCATGGGGTGAGACCGGTGGTGATGCGCTCGGTGTTGACGCGCATCATGGTCAGGTAGTCGGGGGCGCCTTCGTCCGCCGCGGTGAGGGATTCGGTGTAGAGCTCGATGACGTCGACGTGGACGTTCGCCTCGTCAGCGAGTGCCTGTACGAGACGGTCGGGTGAGGACGACTCGGCGAAGATCGCAGGCACACCGGTGTCTTCGACCGCCTCGACGAGATCTGCGAGGTCGGATGCCGAGGGGGCTGCGAGCGTCGTGCCGCCGGGGATCACCGCACCGACGACGTCGAAGTCGAACCGTTCGGCGAGGTACCCGAAGACATGGTGGTTGGTCACCAGTGCTCGGTTCCCCTCGGGGATGGACTGAAAAGCCGCGACCATCTCGGCATCCAGGGTCAAGAGCTCCGCGCGATACGCGGCGACCGTCTCGTCGAGCGCGGCAGAGTCCACACCGTCGACCTCGGCGAGCACCGGTTCGAGAGCCTCGATCACGTCGAGCATCCGCTCCGGGTCTGTCCAGAAGTGCGAGTCCGGCATCCCCGCGGCATCCCCCTCGCTGTAGTCGAGCACCTCGATCACATCGCCGGCGACGAAGGTGGCGACGTCGTCGGCGCTCGCCGCATCGAGATGCTGTTGAAGGCCCTCCTCCAGTCCGAGGCCGTTGGACACCAGCAGGTCGGCGCTTCGCAACGTCGCCGCCTGTTTCGCGGAGATCTCGAACGAGTGGGGGTCGGCGTTCGGTTTCATGAGCGTCATCACCTGGGCCTGATCGCCGACGAGCTCCTCGACGACGTCCCCCAGGATGTTGGTCGACACGACGATCAGCGGACGGGAATCCTCTGCCGTCGTGCACGCGGTGAGACCGCTCACCGCGACGCCGGCCAGCGCCAGCGTGGTCAGTATCCGCTGCGTGCGGCGCATGTCAGCGTCCTGTCTCGGCGACGAACGCCGGTGGGGTCGAGGTCTCGAACGTGCGCGCGACTCTGGCGCCGTCCGCGTAGTCGATCTCGTACAGCCGCTGCTCGGTGGGGGCGCTGAGGTAGGCCCGCTGTTGATCGGCGACGAGAGTCGGCTGTGCTCCGCCGGCGAGGGACTCCGCCGTGAGTGGGGCGGTCTCGGCGAGCACGGCACCGTCTGCTCCGTTCAGCACGAAGACGCGACCGTCGCGGGCGAGTGCGAGCACGTGTCCCTCGTCGTCGTCCACCGCGGTGACGTGCACGAGGGGAGCGGGGGCGGGAAGAAGGGTCCACGATCGTTCGCGGGTATCCAGCAGCCAGATCCGGTCGGGTCCGGCGAGGGCGGCGACGGTGGGTCGTCCTTCCCGGTTGTCGAACGAGGTGGCGGCGGGGGCGGAAGCATCCGCCGGGTAGGGGATTCGTTCGATGTGCAGCTCGTCCGCGTCGACGTGAGCGAGCAGCGCGCCGTCCGCGCAGCCGATGACGGCGCCGACGCGCGTCGTGATCGTGCCGGCCGGGTCGGCGCAGGGCTCCTCGACCCCGATCTTCTTTCCGTCGGCGGTGTACCCGACGACCGTGGTGCCCGCTCCGTCCTCCGCGTGGGTGACCAAGGCGAAGGACCCGACGGGGACGACGAGTCCGTCGTGGGGCTCTCGTTCGAGGCGGAAGAGTTCCGTGATCGTGCCCTTCGACAGCGCCTCCGTGTCCAGCAGCACGGCGTCGCCGGAGCCGGCGAAGGAGATCCCGGTGCCGCCGGTGGTCGACAGGTTGGTCGTCGCGATGGTGGCGGGACCCGCTCCGTCGACGGCGCCCAGGAGAGCGGGCGCCGCGCGGTAGTAGTGGAAGTGGTCGACGTGATCCCAGGTCCACACCCCGCTGTCGACGATCTCCACGCCCTCGTCGGTGGTGGCGAAGAGGTAGCGGCCGTCCGTCGCCATGTCCGTAAGGGCGGAGATCTCGCCGAGGTCGGCGACGCTCTCGTCGAGCAGGTCCAGGTGCGTGACGGCGCCGTCCGGATCGATGGATGTCAGGCCGAGTTGGGGTTCGGCGGCCTCCTCGGCACCGGACACGGCGCCATGCCCGCCGGCGGCAGCGTCGGTGTCTGTCGGCGCGGGCGTGGCCGGTTCGCCCGCGCAGGAGACCAGAGTCAGGGTGAGGGCGCCGGTGAGGGCGATGAGAGGGATGCGGGAGCGCACGGGTTCCTTCCAGATTCGTATTCGTGCAGGATCGCGTCGTCGCGAAGGGTCGGGTCTCAGGAGCGGCGCACCCGTGACCGGAAAGTGGTGAGGCCCGCGTGCACTGTCCAGGACACGCACGTGAGCAGGATGGCGGCTGCAGCGACGGAGGCTCCCGCAGCGGTGGCCGCGTACCAGGAGGCGAGCAATCCGAGGAAGACGGCCACGACGCCGAACAGTGACGCCAGGATCATGCGGCTCGGGATGCGGGTTGTCCAGTGGCCCGCGGCGACCGCGGGTGCGAGCAGGAGGCCGACGACCAACAGGGAGCCGACCGCCTGGTAGGACGCGACGACGGCGAGGGTGACCAGCCCCACGAGAGCCGCCTGCGCGATCCGCGGGCGGAGGCCGAGAACCGATGCGATGCGTGAATCGAGGGCGAGCGCGACGAAGGACCGATGGAAGAGCATGGCGACGGCCAGTCCGACCGCGGCCGCGATGGCCAGCAGCACCAGATCGCCCTGGTTGATCGCCAGGATGTCGCCGAACAGGATGCTGGTGGCGTCGGTCGCGAAGCTTCCGGAGTGAGAGATGATGATCACGCCGAGCGCCAGCATCGAGACGAACAGCAGCCCGATGCTGGTGTCGTACGACAGTTTCGCTCTCCGTTGCAGGGCGCCGATGCTCACGCTCATGGCGACGGCGCTGAGTGCTCCTCCGACGAGGACCGGCAACGACAGGACCGTCGCCAGCGCGACGCCTGGCAGCATCCCGTGGGCGAGTGCCTCGCCGAGGAAAGCCATGCCGCGGATGACCACCCAGGTGCCGACCACGCCGCACAGGATCGCGACGAAGGCGCCACCGATGAATCCGCGCTGGAGGAAGTCGAGCGCGAACGGTCCGAGGGGGCTGGCTGGTGAGACGGTCACGTTCAGCGAGCCTAGACGTTTATGAGAATGATTATCAAACTCATAAGATGAGAGCATGAGTTCTTCTTCCGCCGCGGCCGAGACCGCGGCCAGACTGACCCACGTTCACGTGGCGTTCGAGGGACGCGAGGCTCTCTGCGGTGTCGAGGCGGAGATTCACGCCGGGTCGCTCACCGTGATCGCCGGCCCGAACGGCGCGGGGAAATCGACGCTTCTCGAGGTGCTCGCCGGTACTCGGGTTCCGACGTCAGGGTCGCGTCGTGTCTCCGGGTCCGTCGCGTTCGTCCCTCAGCGTGCGTCGATTCCGCCGCGGCTCCCCGTCTCCGTGAAGGACGTCGTGAGCGTCGGGACCTGGGGTCGACTCGGCTTCTGGCGTCGAATGGACTCCACCGCCCGTGAGCTCGTCGATCGTTCGTTGGAGCGGCTCGACATTCACGGGCTCGCGCGGCATCCGTTCACGTCCCTGTCCGGCGGGCAGCAGCAGCGCGCACTCCTCGCGCAAGGGTTGGCGCGCGAGGCCGACGTCCTCCTGCTCGACGAGCCCACGACCGGTCTGGACGCAGCGAGCAGTCTCCGCATCCGCGCTGTGCTTCGGGAGGAAGCCGCACGGGGAGTCGCCGTGGTCTGCGTCTCACACGACGCCGCCGTCATCGGTGACGCGGACCGCGTGATTTCTCTCTCGGAGGGCAGGGTCGCTGCCGGCTGAGCGTCGTCGGTCGCCGCGGAGGTGTCAGGGGATGAGCCCGGCCACCAGGGCGTCGACGATGTCGTCGGTCGAGGTGTCGGGGTCGATCGGAGAGGTGAGACGGTCGAAGACGAGGCCCTCGATGGCGTAGTGGAACAGGGCGATCTCGCGGCGACCTCCGGGCAATCCCGCTGCTTCGTGGAACGCGACATCGCCGTCGAGTGCGGTCCGTTGCCAGTCGGCCAGAGCGGTCCGGAGCTCAGGGCGTCTGGCCGCTTCGAGGCGTAGTTCGTAAAGCGCGAGGGTCACCTCGCGCTGGGTGATGAGTCGTCGAACGATGTCGCGGCAGTAGTCGGCGAACAGGTCTCGGGTCGGCGGCTCGGTGGTTCGCGCCGCCAGGTCGTCGGGCGTCGGTGCCAAGCGTGTCCCGATTCGCTCGAACAACCCGGTGATGAGTGCTTCGCGGGTGCGGAAGTAGTTCGATGTGGTGCCGACCGGAACGCCGGCCTCGGCGTCGATCGCCCGGTGGGTGAGTCCGCGAGACCCTTCTCGCGCCAACACGGCGATGCCGGAGTCGGTCAGAATGCTGCGGCGCCCCTCGTTTCTGGCCATGGCCCGACTCTAGCCGGACCACGACATCTGAGTTGGTTGTGGCCCAGTGGGTGCTTCGGTGTCCGTCGGGTGAGTTCCGGTCGCAGTTGTCGCCGCCTCGGTGTCCGTCGGGTGAGTTCCGGTCGCAGTTGTCGCCGCCTGCACACTGCGGGAGCGACTGGAACTGCGACCGGAGCGGTCGGGAGCGACTGGAACTGCGACCGGAGCGGACGGGGAAACCGCGACCGGAGTGAACTCAGGCCCCGCCGAGACCGGAACGCAGGTAGGCGACGGCGGAGCCGGCAGGCAGAGCTCTGGGTGTGAACCCGACCCCCGTGCGCCGAGGGCTTGTGATCCTGTCGCTGCGGAAGACCCGCCAGTCGGCGCGGTCGAGATCCCACCCGAAGAGGTACCAGCGGCCGTCGATGAGTACCTGGGTGTGCGGTTCGACTCGGCGTCGGGTGTCGGTGCCGACCGCGTCGGTGTAGTCGAAGACGATGATCTCCTCTGTCGCGATCGCTTCGGCGAGAACCCCGAGCGCGTCCGCCGCGATGTCGGGAACCTGTCGACGCTCTGCTTCGATACTCGACCGCAGTGCGGTGGCTCGTGAACGTAACCGCGTGGGCAGCAAGCCTTCGATCTTGCCGTAGGCGCGGACGGCGGCATCGTTCAGGCCGCCGGGGCGGGTAGGTGCCGCGGCCGCGAGTGACGCCAGCGCGACGATTGTCGCGACCGCCTCGTCGTCATCGAGGACGAGTGGCGGGAGGCGCTGACCGACTCCCAGGCGGTAGCTTCCGCCGGGCCCGGGGCGCGTGAGCACCGGATAGCCGTATCCGCGCAGCCGTTCCACATCCCTCCGCAGCGTGCGAGGAGTGACGGACAGTCGGCCGGCGAGATCCGCGCCACTGAACGACCCGCCTCCCTGCAGGGTGGCCAGGAGCGCCAGCATCCGCTGCGTGACATCTGCCATGGTCCGAGTGTAAGAGAATGCGGACAGAATCAGGCCACATCTGGTGGTACCTTCGTCCGCACCTCGACACGCGAGGTGCGGACGGACAGGAGGCTGCGCATGACGATCGGCGTGATGACACCGAAGGGAAACATCGGAGCACATGTGCTGCGGATGCTGGTGCACGGCGGTGAGCGACCGCGAGCGCTCCTGCGTGATCCGCGCACGCTCGACCCCGAAATCGCCGACTATGTCGAGACGGCGACGCTCGACGCCTGGGATCCGCCCACGGTGACCGAGGCGACGCGGGGGCTCGAGGCCTTGTACTGGGTCAGCCCGACGGCCTCGGATCGTGACCCGGTCGCAGCGCACGTCGAGGCCGCAGCCGCAGTCAGGGCGGCGATCGATGCGAACGGGATCGAGCGCGTCGTCTTCCAGTCCAGTGTCGGCGCGGAGAAGCGCCACGGGGTCGGGGAGATCGACGGGTTGGCGGCGACGGAGCAGGAGTTGGAGGCCACGGGGGCGTCGGTCACCAATCTGCGGTGCGGATACTTCTTCACGAACCTCCTCATCGACGCCGATGCGATCCGGAGCGGCTCCCTCTCCACCGCGATGGACATCGATCGGCCGATCCCGTGGGTGGCGCCGGTCGACATCGCCGCCGTCGCCACGGCACGTCTGCTCTCGCGGCGGTGGAGCGGTCGGCACGTGCATGCGGTCCACGGCCCCGCGGATCTCACATTCACTCAGGTCGCCGGCATCCTCTCGACGGTGCTCGAGCGGTCGGTCCGCGCGCACCAGCTCAGCGACGACGACGTGCGATCACAGCTGCATCAGTTCGGGATGCCGAACGCGCAGATCGAAGCGATCGTGATGATGGCCGCGGGAATCCGAGAGGACTTCACGCCCGAGAATCCGCGGACCTACGCCACGACCACGCCGACCACGCTCGAGAGTTGGGCGGTGGAACACCTCAGGTGATCGGGGAGCGGGGGCCGGCCACGGACTCCCGCTGCACCAGCGTCGGCTCGAGGATGATCCGACGGGGGGCGCTCTGCCCGTCGAGCTGTTCCATGAGCAGATCGACGGCGACCCTGGCCTTCTCGGCGATGTCCTGGCGCACGGTCGTCAGAGACGGGGTGACCATGTCGGCGATGGGCAGATCGTCGAAGCCGACGAGGGAGAAGTCGTCGGGCACGCGGATGCCGCGCCGGGCGAAGGCCTTGATGAGCCCGATCGCCAGGATGTCGGCGGTGACGACCGCGGCGGTGAACCTCTGCGGGCTCGCGAGCAGCTTCGCTGCGGCGGCCTCCGCGTCGGCGAATGTGAGGTTGGTCAGCACCCTCATGTCGTCGACGTCGATCTGCGCTTCCGTGAGGGCGCGCGAGAACCCCGTGAACCGGGCGTTGATGACGCCGGCGCTCGTCGCGCCAGGGCCGACGAACGCGATGGAACGGTGCCCAGCCGAGAGGAGGTGTCGGGTGGCGTCGTAGCTGCCGTGGGCGTCATCGAGTCCGACCGTGGAGATCTCGACGTCCGTGTATGCGTCGATGAACACCATCGGGACGTCCTGGTGCCGCCGTAGCTGCTCCACTTCGTCGGCCAGGACACCGAGGAAGAGCGCGCCGTCCACATTCCAGGATCGAAGCCGACGTGCCGTGTCCGACGCATCCGTCGCCGCATGGATCATCAGATGTTTGCCGGCCGCGCTGAGGTGTCGCTCGATCTCACCGAGCAGCATGGCGTCATGGGGGTTCGACAACCCCAGATCGCCGTCGGCTGCGGCGTAGTACACGAGGGAGATGATCTCGCTGCGGGAGACCGACAGCGACCGTGCCGCGGCGCTGGGTTGATACTGCAACTCGGCGGCTGCACCCAGCACCCGCTGTTTGGTCGTCGCCGACACCTTGTCGTCGCGCCCGTTGAGCACGTTCGACACGGTCATCTTCGACACCCCGCACACGCGTGCGATGTCAGCGATCGTCACCATGCCTTGCCTCCCCGGCCTCCAGGCCATCCTGCCCTCTTGACGGAGAGCAACGCCCTGTTGCATCATAGTTTACCGGTAAAAGTTTACCGGTAAACCCGACAAAGGAGTCCTGATGATTCGACCGAAGAGGCGAGTCCGCGTCGCCGCGAGCATCGCGGCAGCGACCGTCATCGCCGTGTCGTTGACAGCGTGCGGGGGAGGCGGAAGCGGCGGTGTGGAAGACACCGAAGCCGACAAAGGTCTGCCCGTGGCCGGCGTCAACCTCACCTACGACCCCAACACTCTGGTCAACGACGGCAAGCCCATCGAGCTGGAGTGGTGGGCGTGGAGCAACATCGAGCAGTTCCAGGCCATCGCCGACGCGTACACCGAGATCCATCCGAACGTCACCATCAAGGTCGTCAACCAGCCGTGGGAGGACTACTGGACCAAGCTCCCGCTCGAACTGCAGTCCGACGGGGGACCTGCGATCTTCAACGTGCACAACTCGCAGCACGACAACCTCATCGCGAAGATGGAGCCGTACGACATCGACCCCGCCGATCTCGAAGCCGACTACACGGGCGCCGCTGCCCACGTGATCGACGGCGAAACCTACTACGTCGACCTCGGTCTGATGAGCGGCTCGATCTACTACAACACCGACATGTGGGAGGCCGCGGGCCTCACCGAGGCCGACATCCCGAAGACCTGGGACGAGTTCCGCGAGGTCGCTAAGAAGCTCACCATTCGCGAGGGTGACGAACTGCGTCAGGCCGGCTTCAACTTCAACGGTGCAGGGCAGGCGATGCAGATGGGCATGGCGTACCAGCTCGGGCAGAACCTGTTCGCCGCCGACGGCGCCACCCCCGCGGTCGACAACCAGGCCAACCTCGACGTGATCAATCGGTTCCTCGACATCTACGCCGACGGATCAGGGGATGCCGACTTCGGTGCCTCTGCCACCGAAAGCTTCGGCCAGGGGCTTTCGGCCATGACGTACGCCTGGGGCTGGTTCTCCGGCACTCTGCGGAACGAGTACCCCGACCTCAAATGGAGCGCTTTCCAGACGCCGGTCCCGAGTGGCGGAGAGACGCCCTATGCGTACGACCGGTACAACGGCGAATCCACGTTCGGCATCAACGCCAACGCGAGCGACGCAGAGAAGGCCGCCGCGCAGGACTTCCTGCGCTACTACCTCACCGATGAGGAGTCGATGAAGGAGCTCTCGCTGAGCTTCAGCATCTTCCCCGCCTACAAGCCGATCGCCGACGACCCGGCCTTCACCGAAGACCCGGCGCTCGCCGCGTTCGGCGACATCGAGCGCTACATCTGGCCGGGTCCCGTGCCGTCGACCTTCGAGACGTCGACGGCGACCATGTGGGAGGAGATCCTCTTCAACGGCGTCGCGCCAGAAGACGCTCTCGCGACGGCGCAGAAGACGATCGAGAAGGATCTCGACGGCAAGGGCTTCGTCCCCACCGAAGATCTCTACCCGTTCTACGCGGCCGACTGAGATCACAAGAAAGGAGCACTCCCGGCCGTCGACGTGACGGCCGGGAGTGACACCCATGAGCATTCACACCTCCACGAAACAGGCGGCGTCCTCTTCGGCGCCGGCCGCATCCGCGAGCGGTCCGCGGCGTATCAGGAAGCCCGCGAGCGAACTGTGGCTGCGGAACATCACCGTCGGCACCGTGATGGTGTCGATCGTCGCCCTGCTCCTCATCCCGATCGGTATTGCCCTCGTCGGCAGCTTCCATGACTGGAATCCGCTGAACGGCACCTTCGACTTCACCGGCATCGACAACTACGTCGAACTCTTCGCCGACGCCACCTTCTGGCGGGCCTCCGCGAACACCCTCGTGTTCGGCATCCTCGCCATCGTCGGCAGAGTCGTGTTGGGCCTCGCCATCGCGTATGCGCTGTTCTCGAAGCTCAGCCGCTGGCGCACCTTCTTCCGCACGATCTTCTACCTGCCGACGGTGATGCCGCTGGTCGCCGTCGCCTTCCTCTGGAAGCTCATGTACAACCCGCAGTTCGGCGCGATCAACACGCTCTTCGGGCTCGACATCAACTGGCTGTTCGACCCGCGCTACTCTCTTCTCGCCATCGTCATCATGACCATCTGGAAGGACTTCGGGTTCGCCGTCATCCTCTTCCTCGCCGGCCTGTACGCGATCCCGGAGGACGTGCTCGAGGCGGCGTCCGTCGACGGGGCGAACGCCTGGCGCACCTTCTGGCACATCATCCTGCCGCTCTTGCGACCGATGCTCTTCTTCGTGGTGATCACGTCGATGATCGGCTACCTGCAGGCATTCGTGCAGGTGCTGGTGATGACCAACGGCGGGCCGGGCACCTCGACCCAGCTCATCTCGTTCATGATCTACGACCAGGCATTCGTCAAGTACGACTTCGGCTATGCCTCGGCCATCGCCTTCGTGCTGCTCGTCGCCACCGCTGTGCTGACGGCAGCCTCGTGGCGGATGAACCAGTCCGCGATCGACACCCCGCGTCGGCGCAGAGCGACGAAGCGATCGGAGAAGAGGCCCTCATGAAAGTTCGCGTCTTCGCGCTCAATGCGACCCTCGCCGTCGTCGGCGTCATCATCGTCCTGCCGTTCTTCTGGATGATCCTTTCGGCGTTCAAGTCCAACGCCGAGATCGTCGGCTTCGAGCAGAGCTTCTGGCCGCGGGAGTGGACGCTGCAGAACTTCATCTCGATACAGACGAAGCTGGACTTCTTCCGCCTCTTCGGCAACAGCGTCTTCCTGTCGGTGACGATCACGGCGCTGTCGGTCTACACGAGCCTCGTCGGCGGGTTCGTGTTCGCGAAGTACCGCTTCCGCGGACGGGGAGTGCTGTTCGCCGTCATCCTGTCGACGATGATGGTCACCTGGGCCGTCGTGATCATCCCGCGGTACACGATGTTCCGCGAGATCGGGCTCACCGACAGCTATGCCTCGATCATCATCCCGGCCGTCATCAGCGCCTTCGGGATCTTCATGATGCGTCAGAGCATGGATGCCGTGCCGGACGAGATCCTCGAGGCCGCGCGCATCGACGGCGCATCGGAGTGGTTCATCTTCCACCGGATCGTCGCCCCGATGTCCGTCAATGCGATCTCCGCGCTGTCGATCTTCATCTTCCTCTGGGTCTGGGAAGACTACCTCTGGCCCTATCTCATGATCTCTTCGGAGGAGAAGCAGGTGCTGGCCGTCGGTCTGACCACGTTCAACGGGCAGTACAGCACCGACTATGGCGGGTTGTTCGCCGCGACGTCGCTGGCGATCGTGCCGGTGATGATCGTGTACGTCATCTTCCAACGCCGGTTCATCGCCGGCGCCGCGAGCGCAGCACTGAAAGGCTGACGGATGCAGGACACATCGACGATCGCGCTCTCGGACGGCGCACCCGCACCCGCGAATCCGGAAGGGATCGTGCGTGGGCCGGGGTACCGGATCACCGTGCTGACGGACCGCCTCTTCCGGATCGAATGGGATCCACAGGAGCGATTCGTCGACGAGAAGACGCAGACTGTGCTGAACCGTGCGTTTCCGGCACCGCGGTACGAAGTGGTGAACGCCGATCGAGGAGTCGAGATCATCACCGACAGTCTGCATCTGCGCTACGACGGGCGGACGCCGAGCAGCTCAGGCCTCTCCGTGACCTTGCTCACCGGTGCCACAGACGTGCACTACGCCACCTGGCGATACGGGCAGGAGTACCCCCAGGCGCTGCCCTTGCGTGGCAACCTCGGCAGCACGGCACGCACACTGGATGAGGTCGACGGGGCGATCGAGATCCCGCCGGGGCTCCTCTCGACCTTCGGTTTCGGAACCCTCGACGACTCCGCATCCCTCGTCCTCGGTGAGGACGGATGGATCCATCCCAGGGCGGGCGGAGGGGAAGCTGCGGATCTGTACTTCTTCGGGTACGGACGGGACTTCTCTGCCGCACTCCGTGACTTCCATGCGCTCACCGGCCCGATCCCGCTGGTTCCGCGTTTCGCGCTCGGCAACTGGTGGAGTCGGTATTGGGCGTACGACGAGGCCGCGTATCTCGGTCTGATGCGGAAGTTCCGTGACAACGGCATCCCGCTGTCTGTCGCGGTCATCGACATGGATTGGCATGTCGTGGCGGTCGACCCGTCGCTCGGAACCGGATGGACGGGATACACCTGGAACGCGGAGCTGTTCCCCGACCCGGAGCGCTTCCTCGCGAAGCTCCACTCCCACGGTCTCGCGGTGACGCTCAATCTGCATCCTGCCGACGGCATCCGCCGCCACGAAGAGTCGTACGACCGTGTCGCGGAAGCGATGGGTGTCGACCCGGCGATCGGAGCGGCGATCGGCTTCGACGTGTCATCGCGGCGATTCATGGGCGCGTACCTGGAGCATGTCCTGGACCCGCTGGAGGACCAGGGCGTGGACTTCTGGTGGATCGACTGGCAGTCCGGAGCGCATTCCGATCTTCCGGGCCTGGACCCGCTCTGGATGCTGAATCACGTGCATTTCCATGCCTCCGCGCGACACGGTCGTCGGCCACTGACCTTCTCGCGGTACACCGAGCGCGGGGGACACCGCTATCCGGTGGGGTTCTCCGGCGACACCATCGTCAGCTGGGGGTCGCTCGCGTTTCAGCCCGAGTTCACCGCGACGGCGGCGAATGCGGGCTACACCTGGTGGAGTCATGACATCGGCGGCCACATGCACGGCGATCACGATGTCGAGCTCGCCGTGCGGTGGCTGCAGTTCGGCGTACTCTCACCGATCAACCGGCTCCACTCGTCGACGAACCCCTTCAGTTCGAAGGAGCCCTGGGCCTATGGCGAGCCTGCTGCAGCGATCATGGGCCGTTTCATGCGGTTGCGGCATCGCCTCATCCCGATGCTGTACACGGCGGCGTGGGCCGCGCACGCTGAGAACGTGAGTGTCGTGCGGCCGCTGTACCACGACGCGCCGCGCGAGCACGGCGCCTATACGCATCCGAATCAGTACCTGCTGGGCGAGCACCTGCTGGTCGCCCCGATCACCGCGCCACGCGAGCGCAGGTCGCATCTCGCGACCGTGCGCGCGTGGCTGCCGGAGGGGGAGTGGGTCGATGTCTTCACCGGACTGCGGTACCGCGGTTCGCGGGAAGTCGCTCTCACGAGGCCGCTGGAGCTGTATCCGGTGCTCGCGCGGGCGGGAGCCGTGGTGCCGTTGGATGCGGACCCGATGTCACACGCGGCGAACGCGCCAGAGACCATGGAGCTGCTGGTTGTCCCGGGGACCGGCCGATCGACCCTCGCCGAAGACGACGGTTCGGCCGAACCCGAACGAGGAATCGTCACGTTCCGGCAGACGCTCGACGTCCGCGGTGACGGGAAGGCGGACATCGTCCTGACGATGACGCATTCGGGCGCGCGGATGCGCGAACGGCGCATCGCACTCCGGCTGCCGGGTGTGCGGGGCGTCGAGTCGGCTATCGCGGACGATGGTCGGGTGCTGAGGGTCGACACGCTGCCTGCGGACGCCGAGGCACTGGCACCGGCGGGGCTGGGCGTCGATCTCGGCGCGGTCGATCCGGCGACGGAACTGACCGTCCGCATCGTCGGGGCCGAGCGTGCACATCCGTTCGACCGGCAGGGCGTCTTCGAGCTGCTGCAGCGATCCGAGATCGGCTTCGAAGCGAAGCGGCGTGTCTGGAGTGTCGTCGAAACTGGCGGCCCGGTCGCCGAGATCAGCGGACTCGATCTACCGCGCGAGCTCAGCGACGCGGTGAACGAATACGTCACATCGCTCCCGGCCTGGTAGAGGGGTCGACCCCGTTCCGGTCGCAGTTTGGGTCGGCTGAAGGCTGGCGAGGCGGCACAAACTGCGACCGGAACCGTCGCGCGGGCTTTCGGGGCTGCGGCCCCGGATTCGCGGCAAGGACTTGACAGCGAACGCACTCGATGGCATCGTCGAACCCATCGTTGGAAACGTTTACAGCACTCAAGGGGGAGCGCGCGTGGCACGGGTCACCATCACGCAGGTCGCCGCACATGCCGGCGTCTCGATCGCGTCCGCATCGCGCGCCTTGAACGGGCAGATCGCCAGCCCGGAGACGATCGAGAAGGTCCGGAACGCGGCGGCCACCCTCGGCTACGTCGCCGACGCGACGGCGCAATCGCTCAAGCGCGGCCGTACAGACCAACTCGCCTACGCCGTCGCCGACATCGGCAACCCGGTCTACGTCGAGATGATGAGCGTCATCGAGCAGGTCGTGTCGTCTTCCGGGTATCGACTGGTGCTCTCTTCCACGGGTACCTCCTCGTCGTCCGTCGACGTCGTCCGCGACCTCGGGCGCGGATACGTCGACGGCATGATCCTCTCGCCGCTTCGTGTCACCGACGAACTCCTCGCCGCGCTGAAGGCGACCCCCGTGCCGGTCGTCGTGCTGGGGCGCTTGCCCGATGGCGCGGGTCTCGACACCGTGCGTGCCGACTCGCTCACCGCCATGCGCCTCATCGTCGATCACCTCGTCGACGAAGGGCGGCGCGACATCGCTTTCGTCAACGGCCCTGCAGACACGACTCCCGGAACGTATCGTCGAGAGGGATTCGCCGCCGCGGTCGCCGCACATCCGTCGGTGTCCACCCGCAGCGTCGACGCGCAGGACTTCACCATCGCGGCAGGCTATGCCGCGGCACTCGCAGCGCTTCAGCGAGACCAGCGTCCCGACGCCATCGTCGCGGCCAACGACTTGATCGGCATCGGCGTGATCCGCGCAGCCGAAGACCTCGGATTGACTGTTCCCGACGACATCGCCGTCACCGGTGTCGACAACACGGAGCTCGCCGCCGTGGTGCGCCCCGGTCTGACGAGTGTCGATCTCGGCGCGGAGGAGCGCGGCCGGGTGGCCGCAGATCTTCTCCTGGCGCGCATCAACGAACCATCGCGCGCCGCGCATACCGTCACCGTCTCGCCCTCGCTCGTCGTCCGTGGTTCGTCGACGCGCGCCAGCGACCGGGGTCGGATCGCCTCCTTCCTCGACGTCGGCACCGAAGCAGCATCCCTCGATGAAGAGAGGTCGGCCGGATGAGCGCCACCGCCACGGCGAAGAAAGACACGAGCACGAACCGTCGCGAGCCGAAGAGAATCGGCCACCGCGCTCGCGCACAGCGCCGTGAAGCGATCGCCCTCGTGGTGCCGGCGCTGCTGCCGATCATCATCTTCTCCCTCATCCCGCTCGTCAGCGGTGTGGCGCTCGGCTTCACCAACGCCACCCTCAAGCGCAACGCGGAGATCGAGTTCATCGGGTTCGGCAACTTCATCGAGCTGCTCGGCGACGATCGGTTCTGGGGCTCGTTCGGCATCGGCATCGTCTGGGCGGCATCGGTCGCCCTGCTGACACTCGTCTGTGCGATAGGGCTCGCGCTGCTGCTCAACAGCGACCTGCGTCTGAAAGGCCTGACACGCGTTCTGGCGCTGATCCCGTGGGCGATGCCCCCGGTGGTCATCGCGATCGTGTGGCGGATGATCTACAACCCGAACTCGGGCCCGCTCAACGGTGCGCTCGAAGCGGTCGGCATTCCCGGGGTCAACTGGCTCGGCGACTTCTCGACGGCACTTCCCGCTGTCATCGTCGTCGGCGTCTGGGCCGGAATCCCTCAGACCACGGTTCTGCTGCTGGCCGGAATGCAGTCCATCTCGCCGGAACAGCACGAGGCTGCTGCAGTCGACGGAGCCGGGGCGCTCCGCCGCTTCTGGCACATCACGCTGCCAGCGCTGAGGCCGGTCATCATCGCGGTCACGGCGCTCGACTTCATCTGGCAGTTCAACTCGTTCGGCCTCATCTACGTCCTCACCGAGGGCGGCCCGGGTGGGCGGACGATGATCCCCCCGCTGTTCACCTACCTCGAGGCGTTCCGCAACCGCGAGATCGGCTACGCCTCCGCGATGGGTGACGTGCTGGTGATCGCGATCATGCTGATCCTGTCGCTCTATCTCGTCAATCAGTTCCGCCAGACGAAGGGGGCACGCTCATGACCTCGAAGCGCCCCTGGTGGGGGACGCTGCTGATGTACGTGGCGCTGGCCGCGTTCCTGTTCTTCCTCGGATTCCCCCTGCTCTGGCTGCTGTCCGCATCGTTCAAGTCGACCAGCGAACTGAATTCGCTCGCGGTGAACCTGATTCCCGCGGACTGGGACTTCAGCAACTACACCACGGCGCTCGAACGGCAGAACCTCATCACCGCAGCGGGGAACTCACTGCTCGTCTCGATCGCGACGATGGTGATCACGGTGCTGCTGTCGATGCCGATGGCCTATGCGCTCGCGCGGCTCAAGGGTCGGCTCCGTGCGGCCGGCACGGTCTGGATTCTCACCAGCCAGGTGTTTCCTTCGATCCTGATCATCATCCCGTTGTTCCTCGTCCTGCGCTCGATCAACCTGAACGACACCCTGTTCGGTCTGATCCTCGTCTACGTGACCTTCACCCTGCCGTTCACTCTGTGGATGCTGCAGGGCTATGTCGCCGCGATTCCGACGGAGTTGGAGGAGGCGGGCGAGATGGACGGCGCATCCCGCGTCACGATCTTGCGGACGATCATCCTTCCGCTGCTCGCGCCGGGACTCGTCGCCACCGCGATGTTCACGTTTGTGTCGGCATGGAACGAGTTCTTCCTCGCTCTGGTGCTGCTGCAGAGCCCCGAGCTGTACACCCTTCCGATCGCACTGCGGTCCTTCCTGGGCGCCGAAGGCCAGACCCAGCTCGGGCCGCTGGCAGCCGGAGCGATCCTCGCGACGATCCCGTCGCTCATCATCTTCAGCATTCTGCAGAAGAAGCTCACCGGCGGCATGCTCGCCGGCGCAGTCAAGGGCTGACCCGGCCCACCACGAGAACCACACAACGAGAAAGGCGAGCAACATGAACAGCATCCGAGGCATCGGCGCCATCGCTTTCGCGGGCGTCGCCGTCCTTGCCCTGAGCGGTTGTACGCAGGGCAGCGCGAACAACGGATCGGGCGAGGGCGAGGGCGGAGCAGTCACCCTCCAGTTCCAGTCGCTCTCCGACCAGCCGGCGACGCAGGCCGCCGTGAAGTCCATCGTCGACGAGTGGAACGCGGACAACGCCGACATCCAGGTCGAGATCATCCAGGCGGGATGGGACGGCGCGTTCGACAAGCTGATCACCCAGTTCACCGGCGGTACGGCACCCGACATCATCCACTTCGAGGCGAGCTCGATCGTCTCCTTCGCGGCAGACGGCTACCTCGCCGACCTGACGGACCTCGTCGACGAGGACCTCAAGTCGGACATCTCCGAGGGCATCTGGGAGTCCGTGACCCAGGAAGACCAGATCATCGCGTACCCCTCGACGCTGCAGTCGTACATGGCTTTCGCCAACGCGGACCTGCTCGAAGCAGCAGGTGTCGAGATCCCGACCGGCGACACGATGACGTGGGATGAGCTGCAGGAGATCGCCAAGGCGACCACCACGGGCGACACCTACGGACTGGGCTGGGGGCTCGCCTCGCCCACAGCGACCGTGATGAGCCTCGCGCTCGGCTTCGACGGCGGCTTCTTCTCCGGCGAGGGGGCTGACGCGTCGATCGAGGTGGGTGAGAACGAACTCGCAGTCCCGGAGCGCATCCACGAGATGGCCTACACCGACAAGTCGATCCAGCCCACGTCGCTCACCCAGTCCGGTTCCGACGTGCTCGCCTCGTTCTACGGTGGCAAGGTCGCGATGACGGTGCAGGGGTCCTTCCAGGCGACGAACATCGCGAACGACGCCCCCGAGGGATTCAACTGGGTCGCTCTCCCGCCGCTCGAAGGCTCGGAAGGCGCCGTTCAGGCCGCAAACCCGCAGACCTACTCGGTGAACGTCGATTCCGAGTACGTGGAGGAGTCCGCCGAGTTCCTCAACTTCTTCATGAGCGGCGACAACCTGGCGCAGATCGCCTACGCCGATGCACTGATCCCGTCTTCGGAGTCGGCTCGCACCGAGGTCGAGAAGCTCGCGGCGGACAACCCCGCCTGGACCCAGGTGCTGGCGTCCGGCGAAGGACTCGTCGGACCGCCGTTCCTCAAGGTGGAGAAGTACACCGAATGGAAGGACACGATCGCCACACCGGCCTTCCAGCAGTACCTGGCGGATCAGATCACCAGCGAGGAGCTGGCGGCGCAGCTGTCCGACGGCTGGGCAGACATCGCCGGCTGATGACCTGAGCGGGGGCGGGCGACCGTCCGCCCCCGCTCGTCACCGACGACCAAGGCAAGAAGGAGTGGGAATGTTCGTGTTGCAGGACCGAGTGGCCGGAGTGCTCGCAGGCGCCGCAGTAGGAGACGCGTTGGGAGGGGCGACCGAGGGGTGGACACCCGAGCAGATCGAGGAACGCCACGGCGGTCGCGTCGAGGGCATCGTCGGTCCGTTCCTCGCGGACTGGAAGACCGCTCGCCCGATCGCGCCGTACCACAAGGGCGACGGCCACGTCACGGACGACACCCTGATGACGCACGCGCTCGTCGAGGTGTACGCGAAGCGCCGGCGCCATCTCGACGCCTACGACGTCGCCGGCGATCTCGTCCCGCTCATGATCGGCGAACGGCGCTGGATCCCCGAACTGGAAGACGACGCGCTGATCCTGCAGCGCGTCTTCCTGGCGGAGAAGTGGATCGTGGCGAAGCTGCACTACGGACACGCTGACCCCCGCGAGGCAGGGGTCGGCAACATCGTCAACTGCGGAGCCACGATGTACATGGCGCCCGTCGGTCTCGTGCACATCGGCGATCCCCGCGGAGGGTACGCCGAGGCGATCGACATCGCCGGCGCCCACCAGTCGTCGTACGGGCGGGAGGCGGCCGGCGTCTTCGCGGCAGCTGTGGCGGCATCCGCTGCCCCCGGTGCCACCGTCGCCGACGTGCGCACCGCTGTGCTCGACGTCGCACATGACGGCACTGCGGCGGCGATCCGCGCGGTCTTCGATGCGGTCGACGCCTACACCGCGAGCGGCGGATCGGACGATCCCCGCGACCTTGCTCGTGTCGTCCGCGCCGCCGTCGCCCCCTTCGACACGGTGGGGGAGCAGTACCGGGCGCCGGCCATGGATGCGCGTCTGCCCTCGCGCACGAAATCCATTGAAGAGCTTCCTGCTGCGCTCGGCTTCGTCGTGGCTCGAGACGGCGATCTGCGTGCCGCGGTTCTCGACGCCGTCAACTACGGCAGAGATTCCGACTCGATCGCGACGATGGCCGGCGCGATCTGCGGTGGTCTGCACGGTGCCGATGCTGTGCCGAAGGAATGGGTGACGGGCGTCACCACGGCCAGTCGACTCGACCTCGACGGGGTCGTCGCCGCGATGACCGAGGTCGTCGAGGACATCGCTCGCGCTGACGCCGACCGGGCTTCTCGGCGTGCGGCCACCCTCGCCGGCTTGCTCGGCCAGGGGGACGCCGGATGAGGCTGACATGGGCGCAGCCGGAGGATCTGGTCCCCGCCGAATTCGCGGCGCTGCGGGAGCAGGGCGTCGCGGAGGACGCGCTCGCCGCAATCGAGCGGGAGTGGGCGGATGCCGGAGGACCGACGGTACTCGCGCCATCCGGGGCGAGTGCCACACCGGTCTCGGCAGAGGTTCGAGCGCTCGCGCGACTCGTCCTCGACGAACTGGCGAGGCTGCAGACGCCGAGCGCCGAAGAACCGGACGACTGGGATGAGATCGTCGCTCTCCTTCCGACGGTGGAGGCCGCTCCGACGCGTGCCGCGTTCGACCGCGTCCACGGTGCCTGGCTCGGACGTGCTGCCGGATGTCTTCTGGGCAAGCCCGTCGAGAAGATTCCGCGAGAGGGCATCGAGGAGATAGCCCGCGCCACGGGGAACTGGCCGATCGAGCGGTACTTCACCGCTGTCGCGCTGCCGTCCGACATCGCGGAGCGCTGGCCGTGGAATCGCCGTTCGGCGCCGACCTCGCTGCGGGAGAACATCGACGGGATGCCGGAGGACGACGACCTCAACTTCCCGATACTCGCGCTCGACCTGCTCGAGACCCACGGCGACGACTTGACCACCGATGACGTCGCTCAGGCCTGGCTCGCCGCGCTGCCGGCGGGAAGAGTGTTCACCGCCGAACGTGCGGCGTACCGGAACATCCTCGACGCCCGGCCCGTGCCCGAGACGGCCACCCATCTGAACCCGTTCCGCGAGTGGATCGGTGCGATGATCCGTGCCGATGTGCACGGATGGGCGCACCCCGGCGATGCCCGCGCTGCCGCGGCCTCGGCATGGACCGACGCCCGGCTCAGCCATACGCGCAACGGAATCTACGGCGAGATGTGGGCTGCCGCGCTCTGCTCGGCATCGATCGTCGTGACCTCGATCGACGAGGTGCTGGATGCGGCCGACGGTGTCGTGCCGCCGGCATCCCGTCTCGCCTCCGCTGTTCGGCTCGGACGCGATCTCGGACGGTCGCTGGCCGAGGGCGCGCTCACAGCCGACGCTGCGCTCGATCGACTGCACACGGAGTTCGCCGGCATGCACTGGGTGCACACGCTCAACAACGCCGCTCTGACCGCGTGCGCGCTGCAGGCCCACGGCGACGACTTCGGATCCGCGATCGCTCTCGCCGTCGCCGGCGGGTGGGACACCGACTCCGTCGGAGCGACGGTCGGTTCGGTCGTCGGCGGGCTCCTCGGGGCGGACGGGATCGACGAGACATGGACATCGCCGCTGCGGGACCGCATCGCGACGTCGATGCCCGGCGGACCGGAGCGATCCATCCGTGAGCTCGCAGAGCGCACGCTGCGACTGTCGACGGCGACGCCATGACCGTCGTCATCGTCGGCAGCATCAATCAGGACATCGTCGCGCAAGTCGAGCGCATCCCCGCGCCGGGTGAGACCGTGCTCGCCACGACGCTGCTGCGCACCGGAGGAGGCAAGGGAGCGAATCAGGCCGTCGCCGCACGGCGGGCGGGTGGAGCGAGGGTCGCTTTCGTCGGTGCTGTCGGTACTGACGCCGACGGAGAATCACTCCGCTCCGCGCTCATCGCCGACGAGATCGACGTCTCCGGTCTCTCCCAGATCGACGGTCCCAGTGGCATCGCGCTGATCGCCGTGGATGCCGCCGCCGAGAACACCATCGTGGTCGTCCCGGGAGCGAATGCGGCGATTCCCGCACTCACCGAGATGCAGAGTGCGGTGGTCGCCGGCGCGAGCGTGCTTCTCACGCAACTCGAGATCCCGATCTCGCTCGTCCAGGAGGCAGCGGCGGCGCGATCGGCGACCGCGTGGCATCTGTTGAACGCAGCGCCGTCCGCGCCGTTCATCGCCGCCGGAGCCGCTCTCCTCGCCGCGGTGGACGTGCTGATCGTCAACGAGCACGAGGCGCTCGACATCGCCGAGGTCGCCGAGGTCGACGAGGCCATCGACGTCCTCGCATCCCGTGTGGGAGCACTCGTCATCACACTCGGACAGAGCGGGTCTCTCGTCATCTGCCGCGGCGAGCGCGCGCACGTTCCGGCGTTCGCGGCGGACGCCATCGACACGACGGGCGCCGGGGACACGTTCTGCGGCATGTTCGCCGCGACCCTCGCGGCATCCGGCCGCACTCCCGACACCGCCGACGTGACGCTTCTGGCCGGGGCCGCCCGCGCCGGCGCGGCTGCCGCTGCGCTCGCAGTCACACGACAGGGAGCGCAGGCGGCCGTGCCCGCGCAGACCGAGGTCGCGGCACTCCTCGAAAGGGGCGACGTATGAGCGGCGGTTTCGATCCCCTGCACCCGCGCGAACTGGACCTGCCGACGCTCGTCCCTCTCGACGTCGATGTGGCGGAGGGAGACGCGGCACTCATGCTCGACGATGCCAAGATCTTCGCCGCACCCGCCGACGCCGCCGACGTGCCCACCTGGCGGGAGCAGCTGACGGCCTGGCGCGAAGGAGCCCGTCAGCGGCATGGGGCGCCCGTGCGGTACGACGAGCCTGCGTCGCGCTGGGCGAGCCGGTGCTTCACGGTCGCGCAGGTCTGGCTGTGGGATGAGCTCTTCTTCGACTTCGACGCCCAGCGATTCACGCCGCACCGCTTCCTCGCCGACGCGCGCGAGCGCTTCGGCGGGCTCGACGGGGTGGTGCTCTGGCACGCCTACCCGGTGATCGGCATCGATGACCGCAACCAGTGGGACTTCTACGATGTGCCCGGCCTCGCCGAGGCCGCCTCGGAGCTGCGGGTCGCCGGGGTCGCGGTATTCCTCGACTACAACCCGTGGGACACGGGGACGCGGCGCGCCGGGGCCGACAAGGATGAACTCGCCGTGACGATGCGTCGGCTCGGGGCGGACGGCGTCTTTCTCGACACTCTCAAGAAAGCGGACCCCGAGCTGGTCGCCGCGCTCGACGAGGCGCGCCCCGGCGTCGGCCTCGAGGGTGAGTCCAAACTCGCCACCGAGCGCATCGCCGACCACACCCTCTCGTGGGCGCAGTGGTTCGCGGACTCGGAGACTCCGGGGGTTCTCCGGGCTCGCTGGTTCGAACGCCGCCACATGCAGCACCACATCCGCCGCTGGCATCGCGATCACGCAGCCGAACTCCGCTCCGCCTGGCTCAACGGCGTGGGCATCATGGTGTGGGAGGTGGTCTTCGGCGCCTGGGTCGGGTGGAACGATCGCGACGCGGCAACACTGCGACGCATGCTTCCGGTGCAGCGCGGATTCCATCGGTGGCTCGTCGACGGGGAGTGGACGCCGCTGACGGTTCTCGACGGACCTCTCGTCGGGTCGGCGTTCGACCTCGACGGAGTCACCCTTCTGCTGCTCGCCAACACCTCCGACGAAGAGATCGTGTACCGTCCGTCGGGCGCAGGATGGTCGGCTCTGCACGCGGGGGATGCGGCGGAGGCGATCACGGTGCCCGCGGGTGGGATCGCCGGAGCGGTCCGCGTCGCAGACGGGGTCGACACCCCGGACGAACTCGTTGTGGTGCGGGAGGCCCTCGCCGATGAGGTCGTCGTGCGGGATGCCTCATTCCCGCACCGCCGAGCCGCGCGTCTGGCCGCGCCGCGCTGGGACGGCCCTCTTGCGCCGACCGCCCCGGCATCCGATCCGGCGGTCGTCGTGCCCGCAGGCGATCACACGCTCACGGTGCGGTTCCGCATGCGGGAGACCGGGATGTATGACGGAGCGCCCTACGTCGATGAGTGGAAGCCGCTCCCTCCGCGCTTGCACGACCAGCGCACGCTGGAGCGCTCGGTGACACTTCCGAGGCCGGTGCGCGTCGCCGTCGCGGAGGTCAGCGAGGCGGAATACGCCCGATTCCTGGAGGCGATCGGGGAGGTCGCGGTCTCTCGTGACCCGGAACGGCCGGCCACCGGCGTGACCTTCGCTCGTGCGCGTGAGTACGCCGCCTGGGCGGGAGGCCGACTGCCGACCGAAGACGAGTGGCAACTCGCCGCCGCGCAGCCAGGCTTCGTCCGGCGCACCCCCGAGGTCTGGAACTGGACCGACTCAGAGCATTCGGACGGGCGTACGCGATTCGTCATGCTCAAGGGAGGCAGTGCACACCGGAGCGAGGGGTCCGACTGGTACTTCGACGGAGGGGCGAAGCCCGCAGACTTCACGGCCAAGCTGCTTCTTCCCGGGCTCGGCCAGGATGCCTCCCCGTCGATCGGATTTCGGATCTGCCGGGAGGACACCGAATGAGCGCGCTCGAGGGACTGCGGGTGGTGGACGCGTCGACGTTGTTCGCCGGGCCCATGGCTGCGATGCATCTGGGGGACATGGGTGCCGAGGTCGTCAAGGTGGAGCATCCGCGTCGGCCGGATCCTGCGCGCGGGCACGGTCCGAGCAAGGACGGTCAGAATCTCTGGTGGAAGACGCTGGGGCGCAACAAGCGCACGGTGGCTGTCGACCTCCACACGGAGGGCGGGCGCGACGCGTTTCTCCGTCTTGCCCGTACGGCGGATGTCGTGATCGAGAACTTCCGGCCAGGGACCCTCGAGCGCTGGGGGTTGGACTACGCCGCCTTGTCGGAGGAGAATCCGGGGTTGATTCTCGCGCGGGTGACCGGATTCGGGCAGATCGGGCCGTACCGGCGTCGGCCGGGTTTCGGCACCCTTGCGGAGGCGATGAGCGGATTCGCGTCGTCGACGGGCGAACCTGATCGGCCGCCGACTCTCCCGCCGTTCGGGCTCGCAGACGGCGTCGCCTCACTCGCGACGGCGTACGCGATCATGGTCGCGCTGCATTCACGCGACCGGGACGGCAAGGGCCAGGAGGTGGATGTCGCGATCATCGAGCCGATCCTCGCAATGCTGGGCCCGCAGATCACTCGCTGGGATCAGCTCGGAACGGTGCAGCCTCGGACGGGCAATCGCTCGGTGAACAACGCTCCTCGCAATGCGTACCGGACAGCGGACGGCTCCTGGGTCGCCGTGTCGACGAGCGCGCAGTCCATCGCCGAGCGCGTCGTGACCCTCGTCGGCAGGCCGGAGCTCGCTGACCAGGCCTGGTTCGCCACGGGGGCAGGTCGAGCCGAGCACGCGGATCTCCTCGATGACGCCGTCGGCGGCTGGATCAGTCGGCACTCCCGCGAGGAGGTCGTCGATGCGTTCGAGAAGGCCGAGGCTGCGGTCGCGCCGATCTACGATGCGTCCGACATCGTCGCGGACCCGCAGTTCAACGCACTCGGCACCATCCACCGGATCCACGATGAAGATCTCGGCGACATGGCCATGCAAGGACCGCTGTTCCGATTGTCGCGCGATGATGCGACGATCGCTTTCACCGGGCGGGCGCACGGTGCCGACACCGATGCGGTCCTCGGTGAACTGGGCTACTCGGCGGCGGAACTCACCGCGCTGCGCGAAGAGGGGAGTATCGGATGAACCGGTCGACCATCGTCGCCGTGTACGCGCCGGCCGACCGTCCCGAGCGTTTCGAGAAGGCGCTGGATGCCGGGGCGGATGCCGTCATCGTTGATCTCGAAGACGCGGTCACGGCATCGCGGAAGGATGATGCTCGCGCAGCGCTCGTGGATTTCGCCGCGGCGTGGGCGGACCGCGGGCAGAGCGCACCGAGCGTGCAGGTGCGTGTCAACACGATCGGTTCGCGGTGGCACGACGCCGACGTCGAAGCCGTTGCCGACCTCCCCGCCGAGTTCGGCCTCCGTCTGCCGAAGACGCAGTCGCCGGAGCATGTCGCCGGCGTCCGCGCGGGCGTCCCGGGCCGCCCCGTGCATGCTCTTCTCGAGTCGGCGCTGTCGATAGAGCGTGCGTTCGAGATCGCCTGTTCCGGTGTCTCTTCGATCGCGACGGGTGAAGCCGACCTGAGGGCGGAACTCGGCGTACCCGCCGGACCGGGCGGCGAACCGGGGCTGGCATGGTCGCGCAGCCGCATCGTGAACGCCGCGGCGGCCGCCGCACTTCCGGCCCCGCTGATGGCGGTGTATGCGGATGTCGCCGATCTCGATGGGCTGGAGGCAAGCTGCCGAGCAGGGCGGGCACTCGGGTTCGGAGGCCGCACGGCGGTGCATCCCCGTCAGATCGACACGATTCGCCGGGCATTCACTCCGGATGCGGCGGAGATCGCCCGGGCGCAGAGCATCATCGATCGCGTGCGCTCTGCTGCCGCGGACGGCACCGGGGCGTTCGTCCTCGAAGACGGCACGTTCATCGACGTCGCGATGGTGCGTGCGGCCGAACGGATCGTCGCCGCCGCCGGAGGGTGAGGGTCGCCGCCTCGCCCGCGTCGGAGCCGTTCCGGTCGCAGTTGGTGCCGCCTCGCCCGCGTCGGAGCCGTTCCGGTCGCAGTTGGTGCCGCCTCCGCGCACTCCAAGCGGCCCGAACTGCGACCGGAACGAAAGGGAGCCACCGGAACTGCGACCGGAACTGCGAGCATCTTCGAAGCGGCCTCAGTTGATGATCTCGCCACCCTCGTCGGCGCGGATTGCGGCCAGCCGCTGCCGCCACGTCGCCAGCGCTTCGGGCGTCAGCCGCGTCCAGTCGACGACCTCCCCGACGACACGGATCGGATCGCTGCTGCGGTACGACCGGGTGGGATTGCCGGGGAACTTCTTGTCGGTGACGTTCGGGTCGTTCTCGAACGTGCCGATGGGCTCCACGAGGTAGACCCGGGGCTCGCCGTCGCCGGCTGCGAGTTCGGCGGCGAGGCCGGCACCGTCTCGCAGGGCGGTGAAGTAGATGTGATTCATGACGATCTCCGGGCGGTAATTCGACCGGAACCCTGCGGTGAGAAGATCCCCGACCTGAAGATCGGCCTTGGTGCCGTGGAAGAACGGACCGTCATCGGGTGCTTCGCTCATCGCGCCAGCCTAAGCCGACGCGATGAGCGGAGCGAGTGTCAGACGATCGTCGGCAGCACGCCGCCGTCCGCGCGGAGCGCGGCTCCGTTGGTCGCGGACGACAGCGGGCTGGCGAGGTAGGTCACGAGGTTCGCGATCTCGGTGGGTTCGAGGAAGCGCTGCACCAGCGAGGTCGGGCGCACGAGGGCGGACTTCATCTGATCGGTTGTGATCGACTGCGCCGCGGCGATCTGCTCGACGACGTTCGCGACCCCGTCGGAGTAGGTCGGCCCGCCGAGGACCGTGTTCACAGTGACGCCCGTGCCGCGTGTGAGCTTGGCGAGGCCGTTGCTCACGGCGAGGGATGCCGCCTTCGTCGCACCGTAGGGGATCATGTTGCCCGGCACGTCGACGGCGGATTCCGTGCCGACGAAGATGATCCGACCCCAGCCGCTCTCGATCATCGAGGGGAGGAAGCGGCGCGACAGCCGCACGCCCGCCATGACGTTGACCTGGAAGTACCGCAGCCACTCGTCATCCGTCGTCTCAGGGAACTCTGCGACGTCGAAGGTGCCGACATTGTTCACGAGGACGTCGACCGCTCCGATCTCGCCGAGCAGGGCGTCGATGCCGGTGGCGTCGGAGAAGTCCGCGGCCACTCCGAAGACGCTCCCGCCGGGGACGGCGCCACGCAGCTTCTCGACTGCCGAGTCGACCCGTTCGGCGGTGCGTCCGTTCACGATCACCTCGGCGCCCTCCGCGAGGCACGAGGCGGCGACGGCATAGCCGATCCCTTGCGTCGAGCCGCTGATCAAGACGCGCTTTCCTGCGAGCTTCAGGTCCATGGTCAGTCCTCCTTCTGCTGCCTCTCCGACAGCATTTACTTTCTTAGTCAAGTGAACCCTACGTTGATTCACTTTCCTGAGCAAGTTTGCGGCTACGATGTGGGGATGGCTGATGCAGGCGATTCGCGCGGGTGGAACCCGGAGGAACTGGAGACCTGGTCGGCGGTGGCGACTCTGCTCGAGTGGCTCCCGGCTGTTCTGGACACCCAGCTGCGACAGGACTCCGAGATGAGTCACTTCGAATTCGGCATCCTGTTCGCCCTCGATCAGGCGGAGGGCAACACGCTCACCATGAGTGAGCTCGCGGGATACGCGAACAGCTCCCTCTCGCGGCTGTCTCGTGCGGTCGCGCGACTGGAGAAGAACGGATGGGCGGCGCGTCGACCCAAGCCGGACGACGGCCGCATCACCCTCGCCACCCTGACGGACGAGGGGGCGGCAGCAGTTCGCGCGGCCCTCCTGGGACACACCGCGCTCGTGCGCCGAATCGTCTTCGGCTCGTTGACCGACGCCCAGTCCCGCCAGCTCGGGGCGATCGCGCGCAGGATCACGACCGCGATCGACTCCCAGGACGCGTGGGCTCCGCCGCGCTGAACGACGCCGCCTCTCGCCCCGCCCGGTCTCAGAGGACGATGTCTCCGAACGAGGCGAGCGACCGCCTGCCCGCCGGCCGCACCGTCGGGTCGTTCAGCACGTCGGCGTCGCGGAGGACGTCGACCGCGATGCCCGCGGCATCCGCGATGTCGGTGATCGGGGCCTGGAACGTCCGGAACGCGCCGAGTGGGGGATGCGCCAGCAGCCCGTCGCGGGTATCGACCAGCTCGCTCTGATCCAGGAGGAACCCGGCGGCCCGGAGACCGTCCGGGCTCTGCCAGGCGGCGATCTTCCAGAAGAGCAGCGGAACACGGATGCCGCGGTACGGCGGGTCGTCATCGGCGAGCACCGGGGCGGTGAACACACTCACGCGCTGATCGGTCGTCTCCGCGTACGCGAGCACGTGGTCTTCGAGGCCGAGCCAGAGCTCCTTCGACTGATTGAACCCGGCGGCTTGAGGGGCCGCATTCGGGTAGAAGAACGTCGCCTCCATCGCGTCGCGTGCTTCTTCCGTGTCTCCCCAACCCGGATCGCGTCGACGCACGAGGTGGCCGCGATCGAGGTCGTTCCGCGCATACACATCGGGCCCCGTCTGCTCGCCGGCATCCGCTCTCGGGTCGAGTCGCCAGTCGCCGTCCCGGGGGAGGTCGCGGAGCGAAGCCCCGTCGATGTTCACACCGGTGACCGACGCGAGCCGCCGTTCCGGGTCGAGGAGCACCGTGAATCGCGGATAGGGGAGTGTCCGGACCTCTCCCCCCGGTTGTGGAAGCATCAGTTCGGTGGCGAGGAACCTGGAGTCGTAGCCGTCGGTCATGGCTCCTATCGTGCCGGACTCGTGGCAAGCGCGAAGGCTCCCACGGCGTGGCGGCCGCCGCGCGCCTCCGCGTGACGATGTTCTGCTGCGGATGCGGTGGCGGTCGCATGGCAGGATCGTGAGCGGAAGGGGGTGCGCGCGATGATCGTACGCGGCCGCATCATCGACGCGATGACGAGGTGCGTGCACTACGGAACCGCCGTCGACATCGTCGCGATCCGGTTCGCGTGCTGCGGCGAGTACTACCCCTGCCATCTCTGTCACGAGGAGACGGCGGGTCACCCGGCGCAACAGTGGGGCTTGCACGAGCGCGAGACCAAGGCTGTGCTGTGCGGAGCATGCAGGACGGAGTTGTCGATCGGTGAGTACCTCCCGGTCTCGGAGTGCCCGCACTGTCGATCGCGGTTCAACGAGGGGTGCGCGCTGCACGCCCACCTCTACTTCGAGATCGCGTAGCCCGCAGTGGTCACGCAGTGCGCAGGGCGTCGGCAGCCGCATCGAGCGCCGTGCCGTTGAGGGCGAAGTAGGCCCACTTGCCGCGCTGCTCGCGGGTGACGAGACCGGCATCGGTGAGCAGTTTCATGTGGTGCGACACCGTGCCCTGGGAGAGGCCGACCGGCTCGGTGAGGTCGCAGATGCAGGCCTCGCCCCCTTCTCCCGCGGCGATGAGTGACAGCAGGCGCACACGGGTCGGATCGCCGAGAGCCTTGAATACGCGCGCTGAGCGTTCGGCGTCTTCGACGGACAGCGCCGAGGTGACGCGCGGGACGCAGCAGGCGGTGGCGTCGATGGTCAGGGGCAGGCTCACGGGTACAGTCTCACATGTATTGACATTCTTCGATAGATGCGCGAGCCTCAATCGTATTGAAGAACTTCGATTTGAGGAGATGCGATGTCCGAGCTTCCGTTCGTCATCATCGGTGCAGGCCCGCAAGGGCTGGCCGCCGCCGCCCATCTGGTCGAGCGGGGCCAGGATGTGGTGGTGCTCGAGAAGGGCGCCACCGCCGCATCCGCCGTGTCCGAGTGGGGTCATGTGCGCCTCTTCTCCTCCTGGCCCGAGCTCACCGACGCGGCTGCGCGTCGGCTGCTCGAGCCTTCGGGGTGGGTTGCTCCGACCAGCGGGTACCCGACGGGCGCGGAATGGGTGAGCGGGTATCTGGCTCCACTCGCCGCGGCGCTGGGCGACCGGGTTCGGTACGGCACGACGGTGACCGGGGTCGCGCGGCAGGGCCGCGACAAGGTGGTCGACGGAGGGCGCAGAAGCCAACCGTTCGTGCTGCACGCGACGGATGCTGACGGCGAAGAACGGCGATTCCTTGCACGAACGGTCGTCGATGCGAGCGGCACGTGGGAGCTCCCGAACCCGGCAGGGGCGGACGGCTACCCCGCGCAGGGCGAGACTGCTGCGACGGAGCACATGTCGTACCGCATCCCTGACGATGTGTCGGGATTCGCCGGAGCGCACGTCGTCGTGGTCGGCGCCGGGCATTCGGCGACGCACACGGTCCTGCGCCTGAGCGAACTCGCTCGGCGTTCACCCGGCACCCGCGTCACGTGGCTGCTCCGCCGGGGGAGCGCGAACCAAGTCTTCGGCGGCGGTGCGGGCGATGAGCTCCCCGAACGTGCGGCGCTCGGCTCCCGTGCGCAGAAGGTGATCGAATCCGGGGTCGTCGAGTTGATCACCGGCTTCCGTGTCTCGGAGTTCCGGCGCGACGGCGACGGTCTGACCGTCCTGTCCGAAGACGGGCGCGAGGTCACCGGCGCCGCCCACGTCTTCGCGCTCACGGGGTTCCGGCCGGACACGCGCATCCTGCGCGAACTCCGCACCGACCTGGATGCCTCGCTCGAAGCGGTCGCCGGGATCGCCGCGGAGATCGACCCGAACATCCACTCGTGTGGTTCGGTGTCGGCGACGGGAGCGCGCCAGCTCGCCCAGCCCGAACAGGGGCTCTTCATCGTCGGCGCGAAGTCCTATGGGCGGGCGCCGACGTTCCTCGCGCTCACCGGGTTCGAGCAGGTGCGCAGTGTCGCCGCGCACCTGGTGGGCGATCATGAAGCGGCGGCGCGCACGGAGTTGGCTCTGTCGGAAACGGACGTCTGCGGCGGCGCCGGCGACTTCGACGCGTCAGGCGGCGGATGCTGCGCAGCACCGGCGGTGTTGCAGATCGGCCTGCAACCGGTCGGTGGCGGGCGGCCCTAGCCGCGCGTGCGGTCGGGGACCGAGCTGAATTCCTTCGCCGACGGCGCCCCGGGCGTCTTCAGCTCGACGACTCGGTCAGCCGCGGCGATAGTCGCCGGCCGATGTGCGACCAGCAGCACCGCCCGGTCGTCCATGGTGTTCACCACTTCCATCATCGCTGCGTCGGCCTCGGGGTCGAGCGAGGCCGTCGCCTCGTCGAGCACCAGGACCTGCGGATCACGCAGGAGTGCTCTGGCGATCGCCACCCGGGCGCGTTGCCCTCCGGAGAGCCCGGAGCCATGCTCTCCGACGGGCGTGTCCAGTCCGAGCGGAAGTGCACTCTCGGGGCGAAGGAGGCCGGCTGCGTGCGCGGCGGTGTCGACCATGTCTGCGGTCGCGCCGGGATCGCCGAGGATGATGTTGGAGCGGATCGTCCCACGCAGGAGAGGGGACGACTGTGGGACGACCGCGATGCGCACACGGAGTTCATCGTCGGTGAGGTCGCGCAGATCGGTCCCGTCGACCCGGACGCTGCCGGCATCCGGGTCCCACAGTCGCTGGGCGAGGCGAGCAGTCGTCGTCTTGCCCACACCGGATGGACCGGTCAGCGCCACGATCTCGCCGGGACGGATGTGCAGACTCATGTCGGCGAGCACCGGTCGCTCGCCGTCGTACGAGAACGTGATCCGATCGAAGACGAGACCCGACTCCGGCCAGGCGGGGTGGTGGTCCCTGCGGTCGGTGATGGCGGGCGGCGTCGCGAGCACACCGACGATGCGATCGGCCGCGGCGCGCAAAGTGCCGGTGTTGCGCAGCAGGTCCGCGATCTGCGCCGCGGGCGCGAGGCCGGCCACGGCTACGGTCAGTGCCAAGGGGATATCGACGGGCATGATCGCCGACGGAGTGAAGACGACGATGAGGATCGTGCCGATCGTGGCCAGTGCCAGCGAAACGTCGGCGATGCCCCGCTCCGCTCCGAGACGGCCCGCTTCCCGCACCTGGGTGCGGGCGAGCATCTCGGTGTCCTGGGCAAGACGACCCACCTGACCTCCGAGCGCGTCGGCGCTGATCAGCTCTCGAAGACCACGCACGGTGTCGAGAAGCTCGGCCCGCAGTGCCGCCGACCCGGCGGCGAGCCGGTCGCTGTCTCGATGAGCGCGACGAGCGGTGATCAGGGGCACGACCACGCCCACGGCGAGCAAGGGAAGCCAGATGAGCAGCAGCAACGGGCTGATCGTGGCCGACACGGCGATGCTGGTCGCGAGAACGAGGACCGCGCTGAGCAGCTGCGCGGCGGTGTGGGCATACAGCCACTCGAGGGTCTCGATGTCGGCCATCACGGTGGTGGCGAGGTCTCCGCTGCGGCGGTGCCCGACGCGCGCCGGAAGCGCACGACGAAGGGCATCGAACACCCGCGTCCTCAGATCGCCGATTATCCCGTAGGCGAGGTCATGCGAGACCCAGGACTCACGCCACGCCGTCAGCGAAGCGACCACGCCGAGCCCGATCAACCCCGCGAAGGCACTGTGCGGAACGGGTTCTCCGGTGAGCGACCGCCCGACCACGATGGCAAGGCCCAACGCGATGGTGAGCACTGCTGCCTGCGTGACCACGCTCCACAGGACCGTCTCGATGAAAAGCCCACGGCGTGTCGCGACGATGGGAAGGAGACGGAGAACGGATCTCATCGCCCGCCCTGCCGTGCAAGTGCGCCGACCGGCGGGGGTCCGCTTCCGGAATCCGACAGTCGCCCGTCCTCCAGCGCGATCCAGCGTGTGGCATGCGCGCATGCGCTTTCGCGATGCGCGATGAAGACGATCGTGCGGTCCTGTGCTGCTGCCGCGACGCCATCCATCACGCGGCGCTCGGTGTCGGTGTCGAGAGCGGAGGTCACTTCGTCGAGCACGAGGAGCCGTGCGGGCGACAGCAGCGCCCTGGCGATCGCGAGGCGCTGCCGTTGCCCGCCGGAAAGCTGCTCGCCGTTCTCCGCGAGGAGAGTGTCGTAGCCGTTTGGCAGCGCCGAGACGACCGCGTGGACGTCTGCTGCTTGGGCCGCCGCCACGATCTCGGCATCGTCCGCGTCCGGTCGGAAGAGGCGGAGATTGTCCCGCACCGACCACGCGAACAGTACGGGATCCTGCGGGACGACGACCACGCTGCGGCTGCGGGCTCGGGCAGTGAACCGGCGCAGATCGACGCCATCGAGGCAGATGCTCCCGGCGCTGGGATCCATCTCGCGTTCGAGCAGCCGGGCGAGGGTGCTCTTGCCCGATCCGGATGCGCCCAGGACTGCCACTCTCTCTCCGTCGGCGATGCGAAGTTCGATGCCGCGGACGCCGCTTCCGGTGCGGGGGTAGCGGTAGGAGGCTTCCATGATGTGCAGGTCTCCGGTCTGAGCGGGGTGATCCTGTGTGCCGTGCTCCGGGACCGCGGGGGTGAGGGACAGGAGACGATCGAGGCCGTCGACGGCGTTCAATCCGAGGTAGCCGGCGTGCCAGTGGACTCCGAGGTCCTGCACCGGACGGAAGCACTCTCGGGCGAGGAGGAGGACGGTGACCACCGTCGCAGCAGACGCGTCGCCCGCGAACGTTGTGGAGGCCGCGGCGAGAACGGCGAGGATGACGCCCAGGTGCATCGCGAGGGCGCTGACAGCGGTCTCGACGAGCGAAAGACGCAGTTGCGACATGGTCGAGCGTCGAAGGACCTCCGCCTCGAGTGCGAGCTGGGTTGCGGTGCGTCCTGAGGCGCCGAATCCGCGCAGCAAAGGGATGTTCTGCAACGCCTCGATGTACGCGGAGGTCAGCCGGGCGAACCGGTCCCACCGGGTTCTTCCGTTCTTCAGAAGCAGGGAATCCCATGCACGGGGGGCGAGCACGGCGATGGCGGCCGCACCGGCGAGAGCGATGCCGGCCGCCGGTGACAGGGCGGTCGCGATGATGACGATGGTGGCCGGCACGACCAGGACGATGAGGAGCTGCGGCAGGTAGCGCGTGTAGTACGCGTCGAGACCGTCGACGCCGTCGATCACCGTCGCCGACAGAGCCCCGGAGTCGCGCTCTGCGGCGGGCACCAATGCCAGTCGGTCCAGCAGTCGCCGACGCAGCGCGATGCGTACCGATGCACCGATCCGTACGGCGAGGGGTTCTCGGGCCCAGATCACAGCGCCCCGCAGGATCGTCAGGGCCGCCAGCAACCCGAGGGGGAGCAGCACGTCACCCTCCCCGCGCGTCAACGTCACGATCACCGTCGACAGACTGAGCGCGAACGCGACCTGCAGCGTGGAGATGAGCAGGCCGACGATGGCGAGTGCGAGAACCGCGCCGGGGACCGCACCGGCCAACTGCAGCAGTCGTCGGTGGATCATCGTTCAGAAGGCGTCGGGGTAGAGCGCCTCGGCGATCTGCCGCACGGCACCGACGTTGCCCAGGGTCCCGGGGAACACATCGGCGCTCGACACCGCGATCAGGCGGTCGTCGCGGACAGCAGGCATGTCGGGAAAGGTCGAGGTGAGGTATTCACGAGTAGCCGCTTCGTGAGCTTCGTCGTACACGGAGAACACCAGCGCTTCCGGTTGCTCGGCGGCGAGGGACTCCGGGGAGATGGTGGCGGCGAAGAACCCGGCGAAGGCCGGCTGCTCCGGGGTGAAGACGTTGTCGGCTCCCGCGGATCGGAGGATGTCGTACTCGATGCCCGCCCCGATTCCCTGCAGCGTGGCGCCCTCGACGTACACCTGCGCCACCCGCAGGTTCTCGACGTCGGCCACCGCGTCGGCGACCTCCGCCAGATCGGCCTCGCTCTCGGCGACGAGCTCAGCCGCGGCATCCTCGACGTCGAAGATCTTGCCGAGGTTGTCGAGATCGATGAACAGGTCGCTCACCTCTCCGCTCATGCGCCGCTCTTCACATCCGCCCGCGGCGACGTAGACCGCGGCACCTGCCTGTTCGAGCTGCTCGATGCTCGCGGATCCCTGCTCGGCGGTGAACTCGTACGTGGTCGGTGAGTAGACGAAGTCCGGTTCCACCGACAGGAGGTCCTCCCGGCTGGGCGGCATGGCATCGCCGATCACCGGGACGGACTCGGCGAGCCCGGCCACGTCGGTGGGGAGGGCCTGCGCCGTGGACTGCGCCTGTCCCGCCAGGCGATCGGCGAGACCCAGACGGAGAAGCAGTTCCGTCTGCGCCGGGTGCATGCCGACGACCGCCTCCGGGATGGCGTCGAGCACGATCTCCCGTCCGCAGTTCTCCACCGTGACCGCGGCCTGGTCGGCTCCGTTGTCGGCGGCCGGGGTCACCGAGGTGCCGCAACCGGTCAAGAGCAGCGTCCCGGTGGTGACCGCGATGACGGCGGTGCGCGTGCGAACGCGAAGGGTGAGAGTCATGAGTGGATGCTGCTTTCTGTTCGGGTCGGTAGGGGCGGAAGCGCCTCGGGGGTGCCGTCGGAGGGGGAGTCGTCCATGCGACGGAAGGCGAAGACCGGCGCGTCGCCATCCCGGAGGACACGGACGTCGACGCCGAAGACGCTGCGGATCAGGTCGGGGGTGAGCACGTCGGAGGGAGTGCCCGCCGCCACGATGCGACCGCGGTGGAGCACGATCACCCGGTCGCAGTATTGGCTCGCGAGGTTGAGGTCGTGGAGGGCGGCGATCACGGTGCGGCCGAGATTTCGCACAGTGCTCATGAGGTCGTGCTGGTGGCTGATGTCGAGGTGATTGCTCGGTTCATCCAGGACGAGCACCGGGCTCTCCTGGGCCAGAGCCCGTGCGAGCATGACGCGTTGCCGTTGGCCACCGGAGAGGGTCGCCACCATGCGGTCGGCGAGGTCCGTGATCTCGGCGCGCCGCATCGCGTCCGCGACGATGCGCAGGTCGTCGGCGGTGTCGCGGCCGAAAGAGGCGTGATGCGGCGCTCTGCCCAACAGGACGGTCTCCTCGACGCTCAGATCGAAGTCGGTGGGGGGATCCTGAAGCATGACAGCGACGGCTCTGGCGCTCTGTCTTCCGGTGAGGCTCGTCAGGTCTTCGCCGTCGAGGCGCACACGGCCGCTTCGCGGCTTGACCGCGCGATAGAGGGTGCGCAGCAGTGAGGACTTCCCGCTGCCGTTCGGCCCGAGAAGACCCACCACCTCTCCCGAATGCACCGTCAGTGACGCTTCGCTGACGACGTCGTGGCCGCCGAGACGAACGGTGATGCCATCGATTTCGACCTTCAACGCCCGAACCCCGCCCGCTCGGCACCACTGCGCCTCATCAACCAGAGGAAGAACGGTGCGCCGACGAAAGCGGTGAGGATCCCGAGGGGGATCTCTGTCGGCGTGGCGACGGTACGTGCGAGCAGATCCGCGACCATCAGGAAGACAGCGCCACCCAGCACGGTCACGGGCAACAAGCGGCGGTGATCTGCACCGACCGCGATTCGTGCGACGTGCGGAATGACGAGGCCGACGAAACCGATCCCGCCGGCGACCGATACGACGGCTCCGGTCAGCAGGGAGGCGATCACGAGCATCAGGCCCCGCAGTCGCCCGGCATCGATTCCGAGTGATGCAGCTGATTCGTCACCGGTCATCAACGCATTGAGCGATCGCGCCAACAGCGCGGCGACGGTTCCTGAGATGACCAGTGCGACAGCCGGACCGATCAGGCTCGACATCGTCGCTGCGGAGACGCTGCCGAGCAGGAAGAAGAGAACGCTCACGACGTTCTGCGCGTCCGTGGAGATGGTCAGGTAGCTCGTGACCGCGCTCAACAGCGTGCCGAGTGCGACACCCGAGAGGATCATGCGAGTCGGAGACAGTGCGCCATCCTTTCGCGCCAGGGCCCAGACGCAGGCACAGGCGACAAGGGCGCCGGCGAACGCAGCGACGTTCATCGACAGCCCGCCCAATGCGGCGGATCCGAGCACGATCACAAGCACTGCGCCGACACTGGCACCGGAGGAGACGCCGAGGATGTACGGCTCCGCAAGCGGATTTCGCACGGTCACCTGCATCAACGCACCCGCCAGCGCGAGCCCCGCACCGGCGAGTGCCGCCAGAAGCGTTCTCGGGAGTCGGAACTGCCAGACGGCCTGATCCTGCAAGACGGTCACAGACCCGTCGGCCATCCACGGCATGCCAGGAATCAGGTGCCCGATGACGATCTGCGCGGCTTCGACCGGTTGCACCTGCACTGATCCGATCGCACCGGAGATCACGATCAGACCGAGGATCGCAGCTGTCAGGGCGACGCACAGCCAGGCCGCACGCCGCGGCAGCCGACGTCGATGCGCCGCCTCGGGCGCCTCGTCACGCCGTTGCGCGCCGGTGGCGCGAGAGATGAGGGACACGATCACAGGTTATTGATAATGATTCTCAATCGCAAACTGAGGAGTGCAGGGCAATTCGCTTCGCCGCGGGTTGTGGACCGCATCGATGAGTGTCAATATAGATGCATGTCGATACAGCGAGACGTTCCGTGAGTACTGCCACCGCGCCGACTCCGGTCGCGACGACACGTCGACTCTCCGCGCTCGACCGCTGGCTCCCGTTGTGGATCGGCCTCGCCATGATCGGCGGTGTCCTCCTGGGCCGCTTCCTCCCCGGTGTATCCGAAGTCCTCGCCGATTTCGAGGTCAGGGGCATCTCCATCCCGATCGCGCTCGGCCTGCTCGTGATGATGTATCCGGTGCTGGCGAAGGTCCGCTACGACAAGGTCGCAGCCGTCACCGGGGACAAGAAGCTCCTGGTCTCCTCTCTGCTGCTGAACTGGGTCGCCGGCCCGGCGCTGATGTTCGCCCTCGCGTGGATGTTCCTTCCCGACCTGCCGGAGTACCGCACGGGGCTGATCATCGTCGGCCTCGCGCGGTGCATCGCCATGGTCGTCATCTGGAACGACCTCGCCTGCGGTGACCGTGAGGCGGCCGCGGTCCTCGTGGCGATCAACTCCGTCTTCCAGGTCGTCGCCTTCGCGCTCCTCGGCTGGTTCTACCTCACCGTTCTGCCCGGGTGGCTGGGGCTCGACACCGCTGGCCTGGAGATTTCCGTGGGCGAGATCGCACTGAACGTGCTGATCTTCCTCGGCATTCCGTTGGCCGCAGGCTTCGCGTCGCGATTCCTCGGAGAGCGGCGCAAGGGACGCGAATGGTACGAGGAGCAGTTCCTGCCGCGCATCGGTCCGTGGGCGCTGTACGGGTTGCTGTTCACCATCGTGCTGCTCTTCGCCCTGCAGGGCGAGCAGGTCACATCGCACCCATGGGACGTCGCGCGCATCGCCGTGCCGCTCCTGGTCTACTTCGCGGTCATGTGGTTCGCCGGGCTGCTCACCGGCAAGGCGCTCGGTCTCGGTTACGCCCGCTCGTCGACCCTGGCGTTCACGGCGGCCGGCAACAACTTCGAGCTGGCCATAGCCGTCGCGATCGGCACCTTCGGGGCGACCTCCGGACAGGCCCTGGCCGGCGTCGTCGGGCCGCTCATCGAGGTGCCCGTTCTCGTCGGGCTCGTCTACGTCTCGCTGTGGGCGGCCCGTCACTGGTTCCACACTGATCCGTACACCGCGGAGAGGATGCCGTCATGACCGTCACCGTGACGTCCGGCGAGACCTGCAGCCCCGTCGCCACCCATGCCATCGGGCAGGCGGCAGCGGTTTCGGTGGCGACGACGCTGAAGGCGCTGTCCGACCCTCTGCGTCTGCGGATGCTGTCGGCCATCGCGTCCGATCCCCGCGGGGAATCGTGCGTCTGCGACCTCGCGGAACTCGCCGAGGTGTCGCAGCCCACGGTGTCTCACCACCTCAAGGTGCTCAAGGACGTCGATGTCCTCGTCTCGGAGCGTCGGGGCACGTGGGTCTGGTATCGGATCAACCCCCGTCGCCGCAGCGCCGTGACCGCACTCCTGGATTCGTTCGCGCCGGCCACGGTGGACGCGCCGTGGAGTATCGAAGCAGACGTGGAGGACCGCCGGCCGGACTTCGACGCCCGCGTGACGCGTCTCGCCGAAGAGCTGGCGGAGGAAGTGACGGAGCTCGACGCCGGCACGGTCTTGTCGGTGGTGCGCGAGTCGTACACTTCGCTCGCGCGCACCGCCCGCGTTTCGTCGGCTCTGGTCCCGCTCACCGAGCGCTTCGCCCGGCAGCGTCTGAGCGATCTCACCCGCGATCGCCGCGCGGGCCTCCCGCAGGTTCTTTTCGTCTGCGTCGCCAACGCCGGTCGTTCGCAACTGGCGGCCGCGCTCGTCAACCAGCTCGCGCAGGGCAGAGTGGTCGCTCGTTCGGCAGGCTCCAGTCCCGCCGATGTCATCCACCCCCATGTCCGTTCGCTCCTCGCGGAGATCGAGGGCGATGTCGCGGACGAGCGCTTCCCCAAACCGCTCACCGACGACGCCGTCCGCGCAGCCGATGTCGTCGTCACGATGGGCTGCGGTGATGTCTGCCCGATCATCCCCGGCATCCGCTACGACGACTGGGCGGTGGGAGACCCCGCGCTCGCATCGCGGGAAGGCGTGGAAGCCATCCGCGACGACATCGCGGACCGGGTGCGCATCCTTCTCGACGACCTTCTCTCTTGATCACCCCTTCACTCCCAGGAGTCAGCATGACCGACACAGCATCCAAGCCGTCCGTCCTCTTCGTCTGCGTGCACAACGCCGGTCGCTCGCAGATGGCCGCGGGGTTCCTCCGTGACATCGCCGGCGACCGCGTGGAGGTGCGCTCCGCCGGATCCATGCCCGCCGATCAGATCAACCCGATCGCCGTCGACGCGATGGCCGAGCTCGGCATCGACATCACCGCCGAGCAGCCGAAGGTGCTCACGACCGAAGCGGTGCAGGCATCCGACGTCGTGATCACGATGGGCTGCGGCGACGCCTGCCCGTTCTTCCCCGGCAAGCGGTACGAGGACTGGAAGCTCGACGACCCCGCAGGTCAGGGCATCGAGTCGGTCCGTCCCATCCGCGACGACATCCGCCGCCGAATCGAGCACCTGGTGAGCGAGCTGGTCTGACCTGTGCCGGGGTTGTCGGCGGATGTTCAGGAACGGACGGACGCCGCCTTCTAACCTGGAAGTCCCAAGGGGAGTACTCCGATACGGTCGGGTCGTCATTACGGATGCACGTCGCATCCCGGGCCACCGGTTCCTGATCTCAGGAATGGAGAAGACTTTGGCGGTGCTTCGGCACCCCGAGTCGGGAGTCTCTGTTGGAAATCACCCCACTGATCTGGGTCATCACGATCGCGGTCACGATCGCCTTCTTCGTCTACGAGTTCTTCGCGCACGTGCGCACGCCACACGAACCGTCGATCGGCGAATCCGCACGATGGTCGGCGTTCTACATCGGCCTCGCGCTGCTGTTCGGTGTCGGCATCGGCGTGGTCTCCGGTTGGACGTTCGGCGGCGAGTACTTCGCCGGGTACCTCACCGAGAAGGCACTGTCGATCGACAACCTGTTCGTCTTCCTCATCGTGATGACCGGCTTCGCGGTGCCGAAGATCTACCAGCAGCGGGTGCTGATGATCGGCATCGTGATCGCCTTGATCCTGCGTGGTGCGTTCATCGCGGTCGGCGCCACCCTGATCGAGAACTTCTCCTGGATCTTCTACCTGTTCGGGGCGCTGCTGCTGTTCCTCGCCTACCGTCAAGCGACGGGCAGCCACGAGAGCGACCCGGCCAACGGGCGGTTCATGACCTTCGTCCGTCGGCATCTTCCCGTCACGAACGAGTTCCACGAGGCCAAGCTCACGGTCGTCAAGGACGGCACGCGGTTCGTCACGCCGATGCTGCTCACGATCGTGACGATCGGGTTCGTCGATCTCATCTTCGCCGTCGACTCGATCCCGGCCATCTACGGACTCACCAATGAGGCGTACATCGTCTTCACGGCGAACGCCTTCGCTCTGATGGGGCTCCGTCAGCTGTACTTCCTGATCGGCGGGCTGCTCGAGCGCCTCGTCTACCTCGCGCAGGGGCTCGCCGTCATCCTCGCGTTCATCGGTGTCAAGCTCGTGCTGCACGCGCTGCACGTGAACGAGCTTCCGTTCGTGAACGGCGGTCAGGCCGTCGAGTGGGCGCCCGAGATCCCCATCTGGTTCTCCCTGCTGTTCATCGGGGCGACGATCGCCGTCGCGACGGTGGCCAGCCTCATCAAGACGCGGGTCGACCGCGGGACAGCCACGGTCGAGTCGGACGACGCGGTGCCGGAGCGGGAACTCTCCTGACCGAGGGCGTCACGCTGACGCCTGTGGTGGGATTCAGCGCACCAGCGCTGTGCCCAGCGTGCTGAGGCCGTCGTCGAGAACGTCCACCAACAGGCGGGCGTATCGACCATCGGGGTCGAGGTCGGGATCGAACACGGTCACGCTCGCTCCGACCGCCCGGGGCGCGAGTACCCGCAGCAGATCGGTGAGTTCGGCTGCGGTGATCCCGCCGGGGTCGGGGCTGTCGACGGCCGGCATGACAGACGGGTCGAGCACGTCGACGTCGACCTGAAGCCAGTAACCGTCTGGGCCCGCGACCTCGGCCGATGCGGCGGCGACAGCGGCGGCACCTCTCGCGACGACCTCGGCCGCCGACGTCACGCGACCGAGCAGTGCGCGCGCTTCGTCCTGTTCCGCGTCGTCAGGGCGATGACCGATGTGCGCTGTGCGCGCGGGGGAGAAGTAGGGCGCGAGTCCGTCGATGTCGGTGATCGCGGGCCAGTGCATTCCGACTGAAGCGGCGAGGTCTTCCCCGGCGACACTCGCGCAGTCGTCGCTGTTGCCCGGATGCCGGAAATCGGTGTGCCCGTCGACATGAACCAGACCGATGCGCCCCCGTCTGGCGGACGCGACGCCGGCACCGAGGAGAATCGAGCAGTCGCCGCCGATCACCAGAGGGGCATTCCCGGCATCCAGTACCTCGCCGATGCGTGTTGCGAGACGCCGCGCGTGCTCGACGAGCGCTGCTTCATTGCGCACCCGCCCCGGCAGTCGCGCCTCATCGTCGTCGATGTACCGGCCGGGGAGGACGACGCCCCCGTCTGCTGCGCCTTTCGCGGCGAAGCGGGCATGGAGCCCGGCTTCGCGGAGTGATTCGGGGGCCTTCGCCGTGCCGGGCACGCTCCCTCGCTGCGGCGGCCGGAGGCCGAGGTTGCTCGGAGCCGACAGCAGAGTGATCATGAACCCAGTGTCGTCGGGGCGTCGGACATCCCGTCAAGTGGGAAGCGCACGCCGGTGAGCTGTTCCGCCGCCGGCCACAACGCGGCGCCGGTGTCCGCCGAGCGGACCTCAGCGGAGACCGCGACACGGGCCGGAGTGCCGCGGAACTCCAGCTTCCCGCTCGGACCCCAGTAGTCGCCGCTCTGCACGCCGGCAGCGGTGGCGGCGTGGATCACGGGCGCGGCACCGTCATCCTTTCCCTGCACGAAAGGGCGACTCAGCGCGGCCAGTCGACGGAGCGCGGCGGACACCTCGACGCTCCCGGGACGTGGTGCCGTCAGCGGGTCGACCGCGTATCCCGGGTGTGCGCAGACCGCCGACCGTCCTGTCCCCGACCACCGTCGGTCCAGCTCGAACACGAAGGCCATGAGTGCGGCTTTGGATCGGCCGTACCGCCGGAGCGAGCTCCCTTTCCATGGCCGGGACAGCTCGCCGGGGTCGATGCGGGCGAATCGGTGCGCGAGTGAGCCGACTGCCACCACGCGAGCGTCATCGGCGAGAAGAGGCTCGAGCCGGGCGACGAGCGCGAAGTGGCCGAGGAAGTTCGTCCCCATCATCAGGTCGAGACCGTCGCTGGTCTTCGCGTCGCGCCGTGCCGACTTCACACCGGCGTTGCAGATGACGGCGTCGAGGCGTTCGCCGATCTCTGCGGCTGCTCGTCTCACGCTGTCGAGCGAACCCAGGTCGAGGCCGACGACCCCAAGGTCCGCGTCGGGCACGTGTAGCCGGATCGCGTCGACCGCCGTGGCTGCCCGTTCGGCCGAACGACATCCGAGGAGAACTCGCGCTCCGCGTGCGGCCAGTGATTCGGCGCACCAGTAGCCGATGCCCGTGTTTGCTCCGGTGATCAGGATCGTCCGGCCGTCGAGGTCTTGCGGCTTCGTGGCGGGAGCATCCATTGATCCAACCTACGGGCAGGCGGTGCTCACGATCTTGTGTGCGTTATATGTCTCTTCGCCTTGCGTGCGCTAGCGATCAGCGTCTCAGGTGTCTCATTCCAGGGGAACACGCCGTCGCGGAACCGGTAGACGTGCACGATGCCGTTGTCGCTGCGCACCAGCATCGCATCGTCTATGAGGCGAGGATCGCGCGTCGTGAATGTCTCGACGACCACGGAGTGAGCGATCGCGCTGGAGACCGGCTCAGCCTCGCGGCTGCGCAGGAAATCGCGTCGACGTGAGGGGAGACGAGCGCCGATGTGGGCAACAGCGGGCGCCGATACCCGTGTCTCACGATTTCAGTCGTGCGACTGGTCGTGTTCGTCTTCGAGGATCATCCCCACAGAGGTGGCGCAGGCGTCGCCCTTCCACGCTTCGATGCCCTCGCGCACGGCGAAGGCGCTGATCACGAGTCCTGCGACGGCATCCGCCCACCACCACCCGAACAGCGAGTTGGCGAGGAGCCCGACCAGGACCGCGGCCGAGAGGTAGGTGCAGATGAGCGTCTGCTTCGAGTCCGCCACGGCGGTGGCGGACCCGATCTCGTGGCCGGCTCGTCGCTCCGCGAAGGAGAGGAAGGGCATGACCACGACGCTGACCGCGGTGAGAACGATGCCGATCGTGCTGTGGTCGGGCCGCTCGGCCGACACGAGCGCCAAGATCGAGGATGCGGCCACGTAGATCGCGAGGGCGAAGAAGGCGACAGCGATCACCCGCAGCGTCGGCTTCTCCCAGCGTTCGGGATCGCGGCGGGTGAACTGCCACGCGACGGCCGCCGCAGAGAGCACTTCGATCGTCGAATCGAGGCCGAATCCGATCAACGCCGCCGACGACGCCAGAGCCCCCGCGGTGATCGCGACGACAGCCTCGATCAGGTTGTAGCCGATCGTGAGCGCGACGATGAGGCGGATGCGGCGGTGCAGGGTCTCGCGTCGCTGGGACGTTCCGGTGATCGCCATCAGCAGGTGCACCCTTCGCCGCTGCAGCAGTCCGGTTCGACGACCAGCGTGACCCGCATGAGTTCGTCGAGAGTCGGAGCGATGTGAGGATCCGCCAGGCGGTAGCTGCTGCGGCGCCCTTCCGGGGTGCTCTCGACGAGGCCGCACCCGCGGAGGCACGCCAGATGGTTCGACATCGCCTGGCGTGAGACATCCAGGGCTTCAGCGAGTTCCGCGGGGTACTGGGCGGATTCACGGAGGGCGAGGAGGATGCCCGCCCGCGTCGGATCGGAAAGTGCGTGCCCCAGGCGGGCCACCGCCGCGACATGGGTGAGGGAGGCTGTTCTGGAGCTCATGACATTCATAATACAGAAGAGCGTGAATTCATGAATCCCTGAACGCCTCCCTCGAAGGTCCGACCGGACTCAGGCGACGGCGTTGACCGCCGTCGTGATGATCACAGTGAAGACAGTGGTCCATGCGATGATCGCGAGTCCCTGCCAGAACAGGATGCGGGCCTTGCCGACCCCGGCTGCGGCCAGCATGGTGGCCGTGAACTGCGTCGGCAGCAGGAGCGGACCGAGAAGGCTGACGCCGGGAACTCCGTAACGCTCGAAGGCCCGCTGGAACTTCCCGCGGCGGGCGGCTTTGCGGTCATTCTCGATGTCAGCGGCATCCACCGGCTGTGTCGTCGTTCCGCCACCGGCGAGTACCGGCTCGTTGGCCCGCGTACGGGTCACGATGGCTTTTCGCGCACCAGAGCTGGCGAGCACCAGCACCGCGACGCATACGAAGTTTCCGATGATGGCGGCGATGGCGGCGATCACCGGTGGGATGCCGCCGATGATGCCGATCGTGGCTGCACCCTCTCCTTCGATGAAGGGGACGGCACCGGCGAGAGCGACGATGAGCGGCTGCACGAGGTCGGGGACCTGGGCGACCCAGTTCTGGAAGGTTTCGATGAGGTTCATGAGTACATTCCATCGCTCGTCCGTCGCGAGCGACAGTGCCGGACCGTCACCGTTATCCGGGTGTATCGCCCTCTGACTCCATGACAACTGTCACGCCCGTATGGTGGTGGTCGTGAGCAGCTCCGCACCGCATGTCGCCTCCGCCGAACCGAGCCCCGGAGCGCAGCATCTCGCACGCGGCGTCACCGCCACCTGGTGGTACACGGTCACTGCGGTCGTCTTCCTCCAACTGGTTCTCGTCGGTGTGTGGACGGGCATCGTCGCGGCCACCGACACGCGCGGCGCCGTCATCGCCGTCGTGGGCATCGGTGGATTGCTGTGGTGTGCATCGACTCTTCTGCTGCTGTTCGACTATCGCCACCGCGTCGACGCCGGACCGGGTGTCCCCTGGAACCGGTTGGCTGTCCCGCTGCTCGTCGCCGTCGCCTTCGGTGTCACCGCCGGACTTGTCGGCGGCAGTTGGCAACTGGCGGCCATGCCGCTCATGCAGTCCGTCGTGCTGTTGAACTGGCCACGCGGAGTTCGTTACCGCGTGGTCATCGCGGCGACCCTCGTCCTGGTGATCCTGGGGTTCGTCGACTCCGCCACGCAGGCCGTCGACGCCGTCGTCCCCACCTTCCTCCCGGTGATCTACACCGCGCTGCTGCCGGGGATGACCGTGACCTCCCTGTGGTGGTGGGATGTGCTGATCACCCTCGACCGGGCCAGAGCGTCTGAGAGTCGACTCGCAGCGACGCAGGAGCGGCTGCGCGTCGCCACCGACGTGCATGACCTGCAGGGCCACCACCTGCAGGTCATCGCCCTCCAGCTCGAGTTGGCGGATCGCCTGCTCCCCGCCGATCCCGATGCCGGTATGGAACAGCTTCGCGCAGCGCGCGTGAGCGTCGACGAGGCGCGTCAGGGCACCCGCGACCTCGCCCTGCAGTTCAGGTCCGTGCCGCTGAGCGACGAGCTCGCCAATGCCCGCGATCTTCTCCGCGCCGCCGGTCTCGAGGTCGACGCGCTCATCGACGCAGATGCCGCGGCGGCGCCGGGATCGGCCCTGGGGCCGGTGATCCGGGAGACGACGACGAATGTGCTGCGGCACGGCGGCGGACGCCACGCCCGCCTGTCTCTCACCAGAACAGCGGATGCGTGGCGCTACGAGATCACGAACGATGTGCCGCCGGGCGCGGAGGTCGCCCCCGACGGGTCGGGGCTGGACGGCATGCGACGGCGCATCGACGACGCGCATGGCACACTCGAAGTGCGGGCTCAGAAAGACGAGTTCGCCGTGTTCGTGACCGTGCCGGTGGGGGAGACGAGCCGATGATCCGTGTGCTGCTGGCCGACGATGAGGGGATGATCCGCTCCGCGCTCGCCGCTCTGTTGCGACTCGAAGAGGACATCGATGTGGTGGCCGAGTGCGCGGACGGCGAGCAGGCCCTGGCCGAAGCTCTGCGACTGCAGCCGGACGTGTGCCTTCTCGACCTCGAGATGCCCGGTCTCGACGGGGTCGAGGTGGCCGAGCGTCTGAACCGGGCGATCGTCACCCGCTGCGTGGTGGTCACCCGCCATGCTCGCCCCGGCGTGCTGCGTCGAGCACTCGCGTCCGGGGTCGCAGGGTTCCTGCCGAAATCTCGCGGTGCCGGTGAGGTCGCGGAAGTCATCCGCCGGGTCGCTGCGGGAGCGCGCTACGTCGACCCGGAGATCGCGGCGGATGCCCTGAGCGACGAGCGCTCACCCCTCACCGATCGTGAACTCGATGTGCTCCGCGCCGGACGTCGGGGGCAGACGACGGGACAGATCGCGCGCACCCTGTCGCTCGCGCCAGGGACGGTCCGCAATCACATCTCGGTGATCCTGGGCAAACTGTCGGTCGGCACGCGGCAGCAGGCCGTGCTGATCGCCGAGGAACGTGGCTGGATCTGAGCGCGTTCGCTAGCATGTTGCCCATGGGAACAATATGCGCCGCGCCCGTGATGGGGCGCACCCTCGTGTTCCGCGACCGCCGCGCCTGACGGCGCGCTCGCTTCTCGCACGCATCTGCGCGCCGTCCACCGAGATGTCATCGCACCTCGGGACGGGCAGTCCGAACTGACGCATCTTCGCGTCCTCCTCCCTCCCTCCGAGGTGCTCCGAATCTTTCTCTGGAGCGCACTCATGCCTCGTTCAACCCATGGCGGCCGTCACGAACTCGGCCAGAACTTTCTCACTCACACCCCGACGCGGGACCGGATCGCGACACTCGTCCGGCAGACATCGGGACCGATCCTCGAACTCGGATCCGGCGACGGCGCACTCACACGCCCCCTTGCCGGCCTCGGCCGGCCCCTCACCGCGATCGACGTCGACGAACACAGAGTGCGGCGGCTGCGCAGTGCTCTGCCCGGTGTGCGCGTCGAGACGGCCGACGCGATGAGCTTTCCGCTCACCGCGGAGGTCGTCGTCGGCAACATCCCCTTCCACCTGACCACACCCATCCTTCGCCGCCTTCTGAGCGCACGGCGATGGCAGAACGCGATCCTGCTGACGCAGTGGGAGGTCGCCCGCAAACGGGCGGGGGTCGGCGGGGGCACGATGATGACCGCGCAGTCAGCGCCCTGGTTCGAGTTCGGGCTGGAGGGGCGTGTTCCGGCGTGGGGTTTCTCCCCGCAGCCCAGTGTCGACGGTGGTCTGCTGTCGATCACACGGCGCGGCTCACCGCTCGTCTCACCGTCGGACCGCGGCGCGTACGAGGCTTTCATCCGGGCGATGTTCACCGCTCGCGGGGGAACGCTGGATGCCGTCACCGCGACGGCATCGCGCGTCCCACGGCCGCGAGCGCGCCGCGCACTGGCCGCCGTCGGGGCAGCCACCACTCGGCTGCCGCGCGACCTGACTCCGTCTCAATGGGCAGGTCTGTGGCAGCATCTCAGCCCGACCCGCTGACGCGGGGAAGGACGGCATCCGTCATGCCGTCCTTCTCTGCCGTCACGGCCTGAGAGAATGAGGTGCCGAGTCCCGATCTGAGGAGCCACCGTGCCGTTCATCTCCACCCGTGGCGGAATGCAGCCGCAGTCGTTCAGCGAGACGCTGCTGGAGGGGCTCGCGCCCGATGGGGGGCTGGCGGTCCCCGAAGTCCTGCCGACGGTGGATGGGAAGACGCTCGAACGCTGGCGGGCGCTCACCTACCCGCAGCTCGCGACCGAGGTGCTGGGGCTCTTCGCTACCGACATCCCCCGCAAGGACCTCGCTCGCATGACGGCCGACGCCTATGCGGACTTCCCGGCGAGTGTCGTGCCGCTGCGGCCGATCGACGACGACCTCACCCTGGTGGGTCTGTCGGAAGGGCCGACGCTGGCGTTCAAGGACATGGCGATGCAGTTTCTCGGCCAGGCCCTCGAGTACACCTTGGAGCGCAAGGACGCCGTGCTCAACATCCTCGGTGCGACGTCGGGTGACACCGGCTCTGCTGCCGAGCATGCGCTCCGCGGCAAGGATCGCGTCGCCGTCTTCATGCTCTCGCCGCAGGGACGGATGAGCCCCTTCCAGCGCGCGCAGATGTTCTCTCTCGACGACGCGAACGTGCACAACATCGCCGTCGAGGGTGTCTTCGACGACTGCCAGAACCTCGTCAAGCACCTCGCCGGTGACCTGGTCTTCAAGCGGGCGCAGAACCTCGGCGCGGTGAACTCCATCAACCTGGCGCGCATCACGGCGCAGGTGGTCTATTACTTCTGGGCCTGGCTTCGGGCAACGGATGCCGGTGGCTGGACCGAACTCTCCTTCACCGTGCCATCGGGCAACTTCGGCAACATCCTCTCCGGTTTCTACGCGAAGCAGATGGGGCTGCCGATCCGCCGGCTCGTGCTCGCCGCGAACGAGAACAACGTGCTGGACGAGTTCTTCCGGACCGGGATCTACCGTCCCCGCAGCGCCGCACAGACCCTGGCGACGTCCAGCCCGTCGATGGATATCTCGAAGGCCTCGAACCTCGAGCGCTTCATCTTCGAGCTCGTGGGTCGCGACGCGACGCGCGTCACCGCCGCCTGGCGTGACCTCGCCGAGCAGGGCTTCTTCGACTTCGCGTCCGAGCAGTCGCGTTTCGTCGAGGAGTTCGGCATCGTGAGCGGCACGTCGACCCACGCAGACCGGATCGCCACCATCCGCGACGTGTACGAGACGACGGGGGAGATCATCGACCCGCACACGGCGGACGGCGTCAAGGTCGCCCGCGAGTACGTCGAACCGGGCGTGCCGATGCTCGTGCTCGAAACGGCGAAGCCCGAGAAGTTCGCGGAGACGATCCGCGAGGCGATCGGTGTGGAGCTGGCCTACTCGCCGGAACTTCGCGAGATGCTCGACGCCCCGCAACACGTGACCGAGATGGCGGACGACGAGCACGCCCTCCGTGCCTTCATCGAGGCGAACGCGCTGCGCTGAGCCGCGCGGCTCAGCTCACTCCGGGTCGCCGTGCAGCATCCAGGCGATCCCGAAACGATCGACCAGCATGCCGAACGTTCCACCCCACGGGGGGACGTCCAGCGGCATGGTGATCGTCGCGCCGTCCGACAGCTTGTCCCACACCTGCTGCGTGACTTCCTGCGTGTTGCCGCTGAGTGAGACCGAGATGCCCTGAGGCTTCTCGTACGTCATGCCGTCGGGAGTGTCCGACGCCATCAGCACGAGACCATCCGGGGTGTTCAGCTGGCCGTGCATGACGAGGTCCTGCTGGCTCGGGTCCTGCACCATGTCCGGGAAGTCGCCGAACACGCTGATGTCGAGTTCACCGCCGAGCACGCTCTGGTAGAACTCCAGCGCCTGTCGCGCGTCGGTGCGGAATGAGAGGTACGGGTTGAGGTCAGGCATGAACGGCTCCAGGGTGTGAGGGACGAGCTCGGCCGGGCTTCTGCACGCTCAGTCTGCGCTCGGCGCTGTGCTCTCCGCAAGGGTGGCTGTGTCAGGAGGAAGGGCGCGCACGGCTGCCGTCAGCACTTGCGGCACGGTGGGGACTCCCTCGGCGCGGAACACCTCGGTGCCGGAATCGTCACGGATGATGACGGTGGGGGTGAAGCGGATGTCCAGGTCTTCCGCGGCGTCCGGCTCGGCAGCGATGTCGATCTCGGTCACGGTCGCGTCCGGCAGAAACCGCACCGCGTCGGCGAGCACCGAGCGCGTGCGCGAACAGGCGCCACAGAAGGACGAAGAGACGAGCGTCAGCTCCATCGGTACCTCCTCGGTCGCGTCACGTGCCCGTTGATGCAACCGTCGGCGCCTGCCCGGTGTTCCCGGTCAGGTCACTGAGCGGTGATCTCTTGGCTGGGGGATCGCCATGGCCGGGGCGTCGACCTCAGAATTCCGTCCGCTTGACCAGACCGCGGTTCGTGCGGATGCGCTCGTAGTCCCACTGGATCGTGCGGGACTCAGCCAGCCATTCGGACAAGGCTTCGGTGTCGATCTCGGCGACGTCGTGGAAGCGCGCCTCTGCTGCCTGGAACGTGCCCGTCGGGGCGAGACCCGCCGCGTCGAACGACTGACCACTCCAGAACATCAGCCGCACGGCATCCTTCAGGCGGTCGTAGCCGACGATCGGATTGCCGTCGAGGAACCAGACCGGATGCGCGTGCCAGACCTTGCTCGTCGCTTCCGGGAGTGCGCGTTCGATCTCCGCCGCGAGCGCGTCGCAGATCTCGCGGTCCTCGGGCGAGAGCCGGGCGTGGTACGCGTCGATCTCCGCGGGGCGCGTCATGACGCTACTCCCGGTCCAGACCGAAGGTGCGCTTCACGAGGGCCTGCACATCGCGGTCGAGCCCGTCGATGCGCGTGTCGACGGCATCGAAGCGAGCAGTCAGTTCGCCTCGCAGACCGCCGATCTCCGCGCGCATCACCCGTGTCGAGACGGCGGTGAGCATGCCGAACATCAGGGCGATGAAAGCCCAGATGGTGGTCCAGATCTGCGGTTCGGTCAAAGCGGGCACGCTCCTATTCTCGTCGGTGAGTTCCATCCTGCCAAGCATCCGCAAACGCGGGCACGAGATGGGGAGAAGTTCGCTGCGGCGCCCGGTGTGGAGGAGAGCCGGCGGAGAACTGGCGGTGAGGGGGGCGCGGCTCAGGCAGGTTTCGCCCCGCGCCGCGGATGCAGGAGCCCGGATGCCGCGCCCAGCATCGCGCCGACGAGCGTGTCGACGATGCGTTCCCACGCCACGTCCATCGAGCCGATAGAACCGGTCGCCGCGCCGGTGAGCAGGAGGACGAGCGGGGTGATGAACACCAGGGCGAGCGCGTAATGACGCACGACGACCAACTCGATCGTGAACTGCAGGGCGCCGAGCAGCACGGCGAGCCAGATACCGGACGGATGCAACAGTGCGAGCAATGCGTACACGCCGACGCCCACGACGGTGCCCAGCATTCGGTGCAGACCTCGCTCGAAGGCCGCGCGCCGCGCCGCGGCGACACCGATCACGGCGACGGCCGAACCGACGATCCAATAGGTCCGCGTCGGATCGATCACGAGACCGAGGAGCACCCCCGATACAGCCACGACGGCAACGCGCAACAGCAGCACGCGTGAGTCGGCGTCCAGCGACGGGCCGGGGAGTATCTCCTTCAGTGGGCGTGGGTGCACCGCTCGCGCCCGCGGAAGAAGCAGCGGCGTCATCGCGACCAGCAGCGAGAACCCGCAGCCCGCAGCGAGCGCGGCGATGTAGACCAGCGGATCAACCGAGGAGGCGGCGACCACGTGCCCCGACAGCCCGAAGATCAGCACGAAGAACAACGGCCCAGGAGGGCCGAGGCGGAAGCCGAATGCCAGCGCTGCGGACCCGACCGCCACGATCACCACCCCGATGCCCACCCACCAGGCGTTGCCTGCCGCGATCACGCCGAGCGTGGCGCTGAGCACAAGGCCGGCGGCGACCAGAGGCAGCACGCGGACGCGGTCGATGACGGGAGCCGACCCGAGAAAGAGCACCGTGAAGGCGCCGCTCGCGGCGATATACCCGAGAGCCGGGGCGCCCGCGATCGTCATGACCGCGATCGGAACGCTGATCCCCAACGCCGCCTGGATGGCCAGCGGCCACCGGGGGCCTCGCGAGGGCGCCAGAGCGAAAAGAGTCACACCTCTATTCTCGTCCTCGTCAGGACGGCGTTCGACCCGGCGAACTCCGACGCCCGTCGCCTGTGCCGACAGTCATGCCTCGCGCGGCGGGTTGTACATGAACTCGATGCGGATGCCGTCGTCATCCTCGACGAACGAGGCGTAGTAGCGGTCGGTGTAACGGGGATAGTGCTTGGGATGGCGGACGGCGGTCCAACCGGCATCCAGCGCGACGGCGTGCAGTCGATCGACCTCGTCGCGAGAGGCCGCCGCGAACGCCAGATGCTGCCACCTCACGCGGCCATGGTGGTGCGGGGCTGTGCCGTCTTCGCGCGCCGAGTACAGGATCATCTCTGTCTCGCCGCCGTTGTTCCAGGAGATCGAGTGATCGTTCTCGTAGCCGCTCTCGTAGCCGAGGGCCGTGAGCACGGGATGGAACTGCGCCCGTCCCCGCTCGAGGTCGTCAACGGTGATGCCCAGGTGGTCGAGGAGTGCCATGCACCCAGTCTGGCTCCCCCTTCGCAGAAAGCCCAGACAGCTGACTGTCGCTGTGCCGCTCAGTGCGGAGCGTGGTACTCGGCTTCCACGGAATAACTCAATGGGCATGTTGTTGATCCGCGACAACTCTCCCGGAATCTAGCAGCTGTGGAAGCAGTCGAGCGGGCGGGGCGTGCCTTCCGGGCGGCAGGCGCAACGGCCGCGGCCTCGCCGGCCGCCGGGGGAGATGATCAGGAAGGAGTCGCTGGCGGCGGCATTCTCGCCTGCCGTGGCTTCGTCGAAGAACGACTGCGCGACCTTGAGAAGCGTATCGCCGCGTCCGATCGTGTTGATGGCCAGGTCGTCGGTCTTGATTGAGCGCTGGCTCTGCGCGTACTCGGCGGCGAGCTGCAGATAGAGATGGCCTGCGGCGCGGAGCACGTTGCCCGCCTGGGGGATCAGGACCGCCTCGAGGGCTGCGTCTGACCAAACGTAGTAGTCGCCCTGCCCATCGACGGGCGGGGCGAGCGGCTCGAACTGGGTATCGCCGACGAGGGCTCGGAGCTGGCCGACCGCAGTGTTCGGATCGAGCGGAGCGATTCCTGGGTTCACGAGTCCTCCTCGATTGGACCAGCCCGCCCCGAGGGCGAATCACCCGGAGCGGGCTGGATTAGGGGCTTGTTTTACGGCGTGGGTGGAACCACGGTGACCCACTGGACGACGCCGTTGACGTGCTGCAGCGTCTGGGTCTCGGTGGCGTCGTACCCCGGCGCCACGACCGCGAAGGGCTGCGGGTCGTTCAGGACGTGGTTGGCGGGAACGTCGCCGGTGAGGGTGATCGGCTTGGGATTGGCCATGCTGGACTCCTATTCTAGAAGAGCCGCTCCGGCGGTGGGGCTAGGGCGGCTCTTCTTACGAGGCGGGTTACGCCGGGTTGACCTTCAGGACGTACTTGTCGTCCCAGAGAACCGCACCGGTGAAGAGGCGCAGGCGGAACGAGGAGGTGTCTCCGTCGAAGCCACCCTCCCAGACGCCGACCTTGCCACCGCCGGGGAGGTAGCCCTGGTCGGAGCGCACGCGGATCTCGGGAGTCGTGTACCCCTTGAGGTTCAGACGGTCGAGGACCGGACGGGCGGTCGTGCCGGGGGCCGGGAACATGCGCCACTGGTTGCCCGAGAGGCGCGGGTGCTCCTTGATCGTCACGTTCGGGAAGAGGGCCTTGAGATCGGCATCGGGGGCGAGCGTGAGCGCGCCGTTCTGCACGGCGATGATGCGGCCGAGCTGATTGATGTCGTACTCGAGGAACCGCTTCTTGCCCGGCGCTACCAGAACGATGTAGCGAGAGATCTCGCCAATCGGGTTCTTGTTGACCAGGCGAGCTTCGATCTCCGCGGCACCCGCGATCAGGGCGTGAGCCGAGACCGGAGCGTTTGCTGCGACCGGCGTGCCGTCGATCAGCGAGGTGGCGGTGAGACCGAGAGACGCGGACTCGAGGGCCTCGAAGACCTCGGCGATGTGCGTCTTCTTCACCGTGGTCAGGAACTGATCAGGCAGTTCCTGGATCTCGCCCAGGTCGTCGTTGATGACGGCCTCGAAGGTGACGTCCGCACGGAAACCGCGCTTGCGAAGGCGGCTGTAGTAGCTCTCTTCGTCCGACGTGATCGTGACGTGCGGGTACGGCGTACCCTCGGGGACGACCGCGGCAGCGCCGTGCTCGTCGAGCCCGCCGCCGTCTTCACCCTCGGGGTCGTCGCCCGAGATGAGACCGCGCAGGACGACCGGGCGGAAGTCCTTGACGGTGCGCTGGCCAGCGATCTCGCCGATCTCCTCGAGGGCGTCGGGGAGCTGCGGGATCATGTTGACCGAGAGGACGTGCGCGATCGAGTGGCCCACGTCGGTCGACGTGAGCAGCTCGGCGAGCTGCGCCTCTGCGACGCGGCTGGTGGAGGCTGCATCGAGCAGCTCCATCGCGGCCTGCGCCTTTTCCTCGGTGACGCCCGGCTGGGGCTTGATCTGGTTGTCCAGCGTGAACTGGTCCTCGTACTGCTCGAGCAGCGTCTTGATGTCTGTAGCCATTGCTCAGAGTCCGATCGCGATGGGCAGCTTTCCGGCTGCCTTCTGGTAGGTGGCGGAGTAGTTCACGACGCCCACGCGGGTGTTGCTCGTCGAGACGAGCGTCAGCGCGCCGCCAGCCGTGAGGAACACCGGGGTGCCCTGCGGGGTGGAAGTCGGGACGGGGGTCGTGCCCGTGGAGACGATGTCGCGGAACGTGAAGGTTCCGTCGATGGCAACGCCTGCGGCGTACTGTCCGATCGATGTGGCCTTGTCGTTGCCGACGCCGGCTTCGGTGGGCTCGGAGATCTCGTACGGCCCGATCTCCGTCACCTTGCGGGCGGTGATGCCCGTGGTGTTGGTGAGCGAGACGCCGACGACGCCGTTCTGGACCGCGAGCGTCCCCTTCGGAGTCGGCGCAGCGAAGTTCCAGATCTTGACGAGGGCGTCAGTGTGCGAAAACACCGATGCGGTTGCGATAGCCATCAGCGACGGCCTCCCTTCAGGGCGAAGCCCTGCTTGGTGCCGGCGGGCTTGCGTGCCGACTCGATGACGTGGGCGCCGGGCTTGGCGCCGGGCTCCTGGGACTCGGCCACTGCGTCAGCGACCTCTTTCGCGGCGGCGATCTTCTCCGTGACGTCCTTGCCCTCGAGTACCTCGGCCTTGAGGGCCTCGGCGATCTTCTCGGGCAGCTTGGCGTCGTCGATAGCCTTGAGGCTGGCGGCGGCGTCCTTTGCACCCTCGGCGCGAGCGGAATCCAGAGCCTCGGCGGTGGCCTCAGTCTTGGACTCGTCGGCCGGCTTGGCGGACTCGGTCACGAAGTCGAACACCGGCTTGAGGGACTCGGTCATCGCTGCCGCGGTTGCGGTTGCGATAGCCGTGATGTCCTTCTCATCCAGCATGTGTTCTCCTTCTCTCTCCTCCGCCGAGGCTTCGGCAGCAGGTGTTTCACCCTCGGGGAGCCCAAGGGAAGATTCGATGGCGCGGAGGGATTCCTCCGCGCGCTTGATGCGCCCACCGCGGCCTGCGGCGACCACGACATCGACAGAGCGATACGGATCCTCGGCGTCGAACTCTCGGACGTTGAGCCGGCCATCCTGCAGAGTTTCGCCCTCGGCGCCGCAGAAGATAGACAGGCCGACGATGTCGCCGAACTCCTCGAGGAACTCGACGTACTCCTTGCGCGGCTTGTAAGCAGCGAGCAGTGCCCGCTTGCCTTTGTCCTCGCCCACGGACACATTCACAATGCGACCGGCGATGGATTCGACCGGGCGAAGGTGTGGCTTCTGCGGGTCGATGGGATGATTGAGGAAGGAGGCGACGTTCTCAAAGACGTGCTCGCTGGCCCCCTCTTCGAAAAGGTGGGGACCATAGCTGCCTGACGATCCTTCACCCTCCGTGATGATCACGATCGGGTAGGTGCCGTCGCTCTTCTTCGGCGCGAGCTTCGCGGCCTCCTGAATGAACAGACGCTTTCCCATGAGATCAACGCTAGACGCGAATTTGGCCCTTAATTCTGGATGTCGTTGCGAGTGTCCGTCGGTCGGCCGTCATCGCCGCCAGCGCCCTGACTGCGACCCTGAGTCGGCGAGGCCGCCTGCGCGCCACCGGAAGGCGCGCCGCCCCCGCTGCCTGAAGAATCCGCGTCGATGTCACGGCGGTTCAGGGAGTTCTTGTTGTTCGGGATGAGGACGCCGTCGGGGATCTCGTAGCCGCCGGGGACGCCGAAGATGTCGTCGATCTGTTCGGCCGCGTCCTCGGGGGTCATCAGGCCCTGCTGCCACTTCAGAACGACGGCCTGCACCTTGCGGTATAGCTCCGCGGCGTCGGCGAGCGTGCGGAAGTAGACCTTGATCTTCTTGGCGGCGTCGCCTTTGCCTGCCATCCAGCGCAGCACGCGCATGTCCAGCTCGACGTGCTCCTCGCGCCGGGATTCGACGGCGAGGCGGGTGGGCTCATCCAGCGTGGCGGCGCTGCCGTAGCTCGAGCCGGCGTCGCCAGGGTTGGAGGTGAGTGCGATGTTGGAGACGTCGAGGTTGGAGGCGATGACCGCGATCACTTCGCGGATGCTGCTGAAGTCGTAACCCTTGCCGGCGGTGCTCATCGCTGAGAGCGCGTTCCCGCCGCCGATGCTCGCCATCGAGCCGGCGCCGTTGGGTGTGGCGTAGGCGTTCTGCTGGTTCTTCGCGCCGGCGGCGCTCGTGCCGGTCGCCGCGTACAGGATGGTGGCCATGGCTTCCGAGACGTCGAGGCCGTCCATGTACATCTGCTTGGCGTAGTTGTTCCAGATCCACGCGCCGAGAGCATCGGGGAAGCCGAACTTCCATCCTTCGACCGTGTTGGCGTGCATGTCGAACGCGGTCCAACCCTCGGCGACTTCCTCGTCCTTGCCGTCAGTCTTGACCGTGGGCAGTTGCTCGCTCTTGTAGGTGTCGACGAAGTACCAGCGGACCTGGTCCGCATACTTGCCGTCGGACTGCCGCTGGCTCCATGCGCGGCGGTAGGCCCAGATGATGGACTCGTCGTCAGGGTCGCTCATCGTGTCAGTGATCTGCGAAAGGGGGACGCTGTGGAGAATCTTCGTGGAGTCCTCGCCCACCCACAGCGCGAGACCTTCGGAGTAGAGGCGCTTCTCGCGGCGCGTTCGCGCCTGGGGAGCGAAGAATGCGCGCTGATTGATCGGGTTGTCGATCAGCTCCTGGACGTTCGTTCCCTTGCCGCGGCCCTCAGTGGGGATGTCGTCGTACTGGATCTTGCCCTGCCAGACGTAGGTCGAGCGGAGACTGAAGCCCTTCTTCATCCAACCGACCATGGAGGACTCGAGGATGCGCTCCGCCCATCGCTGCAGGTCGGAGAGTTCGAGCCCTTCGGTCGGTCGGGCGTTGCCGCCGCGGAAGATGTCCCACCCCTTGTCATCCAGCGCGAGCTGGGCGCGGACGTTGTCCAGGCCCTCCTTGATGATCGCCTGCGCTCCCGCCGCTCCGGCCGTCTCCGTCGTCTGGGCGGCCGTGAGGACATTGAGCATATCTTCGATGATGCGGTTTTCGCGGGGCATAGCTCAACGTTAGGCGCGGATTAGGCGCTTAATTCTGGTCCTATACGGGCTGAACGCGCCGCGCGCGTCGCTGCTGGGTGAGTTCTCGGCCGAATTCACGAGCCGGCACCGCCTTGGAGTCAGCCTCTTCTTCGGGGATCAGCACCCGCAGCGAGGCGTACATGGCGGCGTCCGCCCGGTCTGGGGAGCCGCCCATCATGGTCTTCATTTTGTCCTTGGGGTCGATCTTGATCGCCCCGCTCACCAGCTTGTAGGTGATGAGCATCAGTTCGTCCCGGAGGAGGTTGTCCGCAGAATCGATGTCGAGGAGGCCGTCGCGCATGAGGTCGGCGAAGTGGTCGTGGATCTCGTCGCGCCAGATGCGCCAGCGAGAGATGTCACTCGAGGATCTGGAGCCGATGACGCGGATGACTTCGTACTTCCGATCGGCGAACTCCGGAGACCGCATGAGGTCAGTGGCTACGCCGGAGCCGACGGCGTTGCCGTCGATGCGGACTTCGGTGGCGCCGAGGTGCTTGGCGATCGCGTGGATCCGCCGCGCGTTCGTCAGCGTGTCCTCCTTCGACCAGACGCCGGTGGTCTCACGGGTCTCGGCGCCATCCTGGTACAGGATCGTGTCGGCGAAGAGGCGGAGGTGGCCGCCGCGGTTGACGTAGACGACGGACTCGTCATCACCGGTGGTCGCGATGTCGCAGCCGAGGATAACTGGCGTCTCGGGCTCGTACTCGATCTCCGTCTCGCGGGCCTTCGTGATGTGGTCCTCGGCGAAGAACGTGTTGTCGGCGTCGCCGGGGAACTCGCCCATCACCTTGGCGAGGAAGCGGCCGTTGGGTGTGCCACCCTCGCGCCGCATGTACTGGTCGTCGTCCGGGTGCTCCTCGTCAGGGATCAGGTCGCCGCCGACCTTCCACGCCCGCTCCTTGTGCGCGATCCAGAGCTTGCTCGTGAGGCCGGAGAGCATTCCCGCTTGCTTCGCTGGGTCGTCGGGGTAGACGATCTCCCCGGTCATCGTCGGCAGCTCGTAGGCGGTGATCGTGTGCAGGTTCCAGTCGGCGCCGGCGTCGGTGTTGAAGAGGTTGTAGAACGGGGTCGCGCGGTGGTCGGGGTTCCCGATACCAAGGATTCGAGAGTCGAGTCCTGTCATCACGGCCTCGGCCGCGGTGAACAGATCCTCCGGGAGGCCGCCCATCTCATCGAGCCCGACCAGCGTGCGGTACTTTCGCGTTCCCTGGAACGCGGAGACGATGTCGGTGTCGGCGGGGCGCTTGCCGATCGCGATCGCCTCCTTACCTGAACCGTCAGGCTTCTGGTAGTTCCATTCGAGTTGTTCGCTGATCCAGCCGATCGGGCGCTGCCCACCGCTCTCTTTCGCCTGGGTTGCCATGTAGCCGTAGGCGTCTTTCAGGTACTTGAAGATGACGGACTTGATCTGGTCGCGGCCGTTCGCTGAGAACAGCGCGAGGGACTCCTCGGGCGGGAAGGCAGTGACCCACCAAACGCCGAGGTCCGAGACGGCGAAAGACTTCCCGCAACCGTTGGCGCTCTTGATCGCGTTGCGGATCTTGCCGTTGGTCGGCGTCGCACACTCGACCATGATCCCGGCCATCTTCTCGTAATAGCGGCGTCCGAGAACGTCGGACGCCCATGCGAGATAGTCGTGCTGGTAGATGCGCTTCTTCGACTTCTGGACGAGTTCCTCCATCGCCAGGTCAAAGGAACGCGCGCTGATCGCAGAGGTCACGATGCGTTCTCCAGATAGGTGATCGCTGCGCGCAGAGTGTCGATGTCGTCCCCGAAGGCGCCGAGGCCCATGTTGCACGAGGTGCAGAGCACGCCTCGAACGCACTGTCCGCAGGCTGGTGAGACAGGGCAGCAGGCGTGGTCGTGGTCGATGGCGAAGTCCAAGCCTCCCGGCTCGTCACTCCCGCAGATGTCGCAGGTTACATCCGCCAGCAGCTCGACCAGGCGCTCATCGGAGATCCCGTACCGCATGGCGCGGCGGTGATGCTTAGCGCAGACGGTGCGGCCCCGTGCGCCGCGCTGACAGCGCGGCATTGCGCACGGGACGGTCACCTCGATTGCTTGCGGTGAGAGACCCCGCTTGGTCTGGTAGTAGTGCGTCGCGCAGAGGTCTGTGCTGTAGTGCGCACGGTCACAGCCCTCGAACGAGCAAGTTGCGCCAGACGGGCGCCGCGCGCGAATGTCACGGGTCTCGCCGTACAGCCGGAGATGTCGCAGGTGGGAGTGGCAAAAGCCGCTCCCCTTGCAGAAGCGCCCGCACGAGACGTGTGAGCAGACCGCGTCAGCGATGACCTGGCTCAATCCTCCACCGCTTTCTGTTCGATCACGGTCTGCGCGTGCCGCATCGCCTCGATGACGAGCTGGTCCCACAGGTCTGGGTCGACTTCCGAGCGCAGCGCGCCCTTCATGTAGGAGAGGCTTTGGTCGACGACCTGCCCGAGGACGCGCGCGACGTTCAAGTCGTACGTCTCGAGGTCAATCTTCGTGGCCTCGCGGCGCTTGTCGAGGCGAGCGCCGATCTCCTTGAGGAAGCGCAGCTGCACGAGTGCGTTGTCCAGGTCGAGGTACTTCTCTTCGAGTTGGGCGAGGATGTTGCGCAGCCGGTAGAGGACCAGCTCGTCCTGTTCGGCAGCATCAACCCACCGCTTCGAGGTGAGAAGCACCGTCTTCTGGGCTGCGACTCGTTCGGGAGTGATGACGCCGCCGAGCCGGCGGGAGATCTCCTCGGCGGATTCGGAATCGCAGTACCGGAGGATCGTCTGGTCGATCTTGCTCAGCACGACATCAGTGGACATCCCCCAAGTCTAGGGCGAATTACGTGCGTAAAGCGTGAACATCGTGTTATGCTCTACTCGTGTGATGGTGTGTCCCCGCCGGTGAACTGAAGGCCCCACCCCCATGATGCCGGATTGTTAACCCGGCGGAGGGGTGGGGCCTTCTGTTTGTCTCGGACTATTTCGTCTTGCCAGCCTTCGGCATTGAGGCCTCGAACTCGGCGTTCGCCGCCAGCAGTTGCTCCAACGCAGGATCGGCGAGGAGATCCGCATCGAGCGACTCTTGCTCGGCGGTCGGCGGCGCGGGGGGCGCATCCTTCGGTTCGGCCCACAGCCACGGTGCGCCCTTCTTGCCAAGGATCGCGGCGTCGACCAGCGTCTTGACGATCCCGCGGATGTCCTGGCCGCGCCCGTTCGGCGAGAAGGCGTTCACGCTGAATGCCTCGTTGGGCATGTTGTTGATCCAGATGGAGTTGAGGTGCGCGCCACCCAAGAGGTGAGGCTCGATCACCTTGAAGAAGTCCTTCACCTGCTCGCGGGTCCACTGGTGCTTCTCGCTCATCAGGTCGTGGTAGACGCCGGCGAGAACGCGCAGCATGGCGGGGGAGCCCAGGAGAGTGGTCGACCGCAGTGTCTCGACCGAGACTTGGCCGATCTTCATCGCCTCAAGCTGCGGGAACGTCTCGGACACGAGGTCGAGGAACGAGCGCGCATCCTCGGCGACCTTCTGATCACCGAGGATTCGCTCCTGCACCTTGCCGATTCGGCCTTCAAGCCCCACCTGCACGGCGCGGATGATGTCGGCGACGTGGCGTGCGGTGGCGTAGTCACTGCTGTTGCGCTTCAGGCGATCGTTTTCGAGGTCAACGCGCTTGTCGAGAAGGGGGTGCTCGAGCACGGTGGGCAGCGCACGGTTGACGACCTTGAAGCTGTCGAAGCGTGAGCGCACGGAGGCGGTGATGCCGAGCGCATTGTCTGCGATGTCGAAGAACATCTGACGGTACTCACGGGTGTCGTCGGTCACCTGTAGTTCGACGGAGACGCGCTCTGAGCTGAAGCGATCCTCGAGTGATCGGGCGGCGCGCAGGGCGGCCTCGGCTTCGCGGACGGCCGACGAGGTCTTGTCTCCGTGCTCGGCGCGCATGGCCCGTGCTCGGAAGTCCTGCGCCTTCTCGATTTGCTGGGCGATCAGCTGTAGTGCGATATGGAAGCCGAGGATACGGTGTTGGCCGTCAAGGATCTGAATCTTTGAGGCGGAGCGCTTCGGGTAGGACATGACGCCCCACTGCGCGAAGCCGTCCGAGGGCTCCATCTCGGAATCGAACTTGAAGATGGAGGGTGCCCGCAGGATGATGCCGGGAATGACCCAGCTCTCGCGCGAGAGGTAGTAGTCGGCGAAGGCCTTCGCGTGGTTCTCCCGGATGGCGCGGTTGCCAGGGTTCGGGACGCTCGGATCCGGGCGCGGAACCATGTTGACGATCTGTGCGGGGGACAGCGAAAGCCCGAAGACCGTGCGCCCACCCTGCTTATAGCGGGTCGCGTACGTCTGCTCTTCGGTCGCGATCCCAGCGACAACGCGGTCGCGTGTCGGTTCAGTAACGGTTTTGGCCACGAGAGGTCCCCTTCAATAGTGACGTGAATATGTACTTTACGCTCTAATTTGGGGGCGGCGCAACAACGCGCGGGGGAGAGCTGACTTCAATGTCGGAGGGCTCCGCCTATGCTTCTGAGCATTCGAAGAAATGTTCTAATGAGGACCGACGGAGGGGTTGGCCAGTGAAGACCGAGACAGTCAAATTCAAAGAGTTCGATGGAGGAAGGTCCGTGGAGATGCAGAGCGCCCCCGACTTCGTGTTCGTCGAAGCCGGGGGCCACTGCTACGCGTTCGATCGCGCACTGTTCCTACATGGAGTGTCGAAGCTCCTCGGGATCTCCGTCATCCTCGAACGCGACGTCGAAGGGGACTTTGCGCTCCCCTGACCGGTGACCGGCGATGACGTCCGCCTTCGCCTCCAGCTCGGCCAGCGTGCCGTCATTCAGGAGGGTCGAGTGGAAGTCGTCCGCCGACACTGAGTTCTCGCTGGCGTGCGCCGCGGTTCCAGCTGTGGGGGCATGGACACCTGGACGCTCGATCCAGAGGGCCTGACCACCGAGCTGCGCGATCATCCTGACTTCGTTGGGGAAGCGGATGCCGGTCACCACGACAGGGTGGCCGGCGGCGCGGTGATCGTCGATCTTCCGGGCCATGATCTGCACCCAGACGTTCTCGCCGATCATGTTGCGGCCGACCTCCGTCCCGAGCTGCTGCAGCAAGCGCCGCACCTCGGGAATCTTCTTCGCCTCTACGTACCCGACCTCCGCGATCAGCTCGGAGTATCTAGCGAATTCCACCTCGGTGTCGTAAACGTTCCCGTAAGCCTCGACGATCGGGTCGATCGCGAGCATGGCCTCGTGGAGTGCGTCCGACATCCCGAGCTTGACGTATCCGTGCTTGTCGACCAGGCGATCGGCGAATGCGTCCTTGCCGGAGCGGAGGCGACCGCCGAGACCAATGAGGGGTTGCGAGAGGTTCATGCGGGCACCCCCAGCCCGTCGATGAGGAGGGGCATCTCCGCCCAGTCGTGGAGCCGTGCGCGATCGGTGACGTGCCTGTTGTAGGCATAGTCGCCGAAGACGATGTGCTTCCAGGTCGGCTCCATCGAGCCACTGATCTTGGGCTTGTCGTCGATGAGGAAGTCGCCGTGCACGATCGTCTTGTCGTTGGTCAGCACGAGGCGGGAGGCCCAGTGCGAGCCGTAGTGGCGCATGATCCACGCGAGCTTGTCGCTCGCGCACGTCGGGTTCGAGATGTACGGGCTCGAGACGATCCGCACGTCGTGGCCGGCCTTGACGGCAGCCTTCAGCGCCTCTCGGGCGCCGGGGATCGGCTCCAGCCGGCTATAGAAGCCCGGCTTGGTCATGATCTGTTCGATGAGCACCTTCTCGGCATCAGTGCGGCCGAAAGTGAGATCCCACTGCGCCTGGAAGGCGGTTCGCGGGATGTTTGCTGCGGCGTCGCCGGCCAGATCGAGGCAGCGGTCGAACTCGTCACCCCAGTGGGCGATGACCGCGTCCATGTCGACGAGAATGCGCATCAGAACTCCCGTCCGTAGTCGATGCCAGTGACGCGGAGCTTCTTGCCCAACAGCCACGACCGGGCCTCGGGAATTCCCGCGTAGCTCGCGACCTCTGGGCGCAGGTAGGCGAGCGTCAGGTGCGGCTTGTACTCGGCGAACGAATCGACGTGCGGCAGGATGCTGAGCGCCGCGTTCATCTCTGCCAGCTCGTCACCGCCGAGGCGTGCCACGAGGCAGCCGTAGGGGAGGTCGGCGTAGGGGGACTCGAAAACCTCGATATCGACAACCTCGACCGACACCTCACGCGGCCATCCGATCAGCTCGTTGATGACGTCCTTGCGCTGATGCGATGGCGTAAGCAGTCCGTACTTTGCGGTGACGTGAGCGCTGGCCTCGGCCACGGGGCCCTGGACCCAGTGTCGCCAGTCGCCGTCCGGCGCGTAGACATAGTCGCTCTCAATGATCCGTACACCCCAGGACTGCCTATCGAGCTGCTCGCGAACGTCGAGCGGATCGAACGTCAGTCCAACGAATCCGAGCCGCTTCATCTCGACGCCGGCGGCGTCGAGAATGTCATCGCGTCCGATGAACTGGTTCTTGTCTGCGGCAGCCATCAGCTCGCCTTCCTGAGCGCGACCGGATCCACGATGCGGGTGTCGAGCCCAACCTGGATGATGGCCTGGCTCGCGGCCAGGCCATTCGGGGCGCCGAGGTACTTCACGAAGGTGGCGCGAGTGGGGCCGGCGAAGACGGTGTCTCCGGGCTTGAAGTCGTTCATGAGTTTCTCCTTATCGAAGTTGAGGTGCTGTCGTCGGGGGCGCCGGTGATGGTTGCGGCCTCGACGGCCTCGAGCACGATCGTCCGGCCGTCGTCGAGGCGGTACGCGCGCCATTCGACGTTCGGGTCGCGGTCGATGAGCTTCCCGAGTGGGAACCGCCAGCGCTCGTCCGGCTTGACGAGACCGACGTGGCTGCCGGGGTTGAGGGCGACGGTGGTCATGCCGGCTCCATCACTCGCTCGACGGGCATGAATGCCGTCAGCTTCTCGACAGGGAACGTGCGGATCATCCCGGTGAGCCCGGAGGTGACGGTGGCGTACGCGACGTCGTCCGCGGCCTGCTGGAAGCTCAGGATCTTCCAGGTCGTCTTCTGCGTGAGATCCGCGGCCGGGCCGACGAACACGGTGTCGCCGACCCGGTGTCCATGCGAGATGGCGATCGCGCTCATTCGGTGCGCTCCCAGATCTTCGGCCATTCGAAGCGGTGCGAGCGCAGGCCCCGGTCGGTGCCGAGGATGCGCGCGATGCCCGGCCGGCGGATCTCGACCGACGCGACCTTGTCGATGTCATGGCCGAGCGCCTCGATTAGCGCCTTAATCCGCTCGCCGGGCGTGGCCTCCTCGATGATCGCATCGGCGATCTCGACCGCGCCGGGCTCGATCGAGACGGGGGGCGCAGCCTCGCCGACGGGCACCGCGGGCTCGGTAAGCACCGCGAGCAGCGCTTCGTCGGCTTGCGGCTTGGTGTTCTTGGCGGATGCCATCAGTTCTCCTCGTTGTTGAGCGCGGCCTGCTCGGCCGCGAGTTCGCGTTGGATGGTGGGGAATTCGGCGATCGTGCGGAGCTTGCCCTTCCAGCCGAAGACTGGCGCCCGCTCCATGCCGGCGTCCTTCAAGCGCTGCGCAGCCGCCTCGTCCTCCTCGACGTTCACCACGGTGTACGGAAGGGCGGCGGCGTCGAGGCGCTTCATCACCGTGTTGCAGGTGGCGCAGATCGTGGTCTTGTAGATCTTGAGCTTGTTCGCCACAGTCACAGCTCCAGGCCAGACGGTCGCGTGGGCAGCTCCAGGGTCTGCGCGGTAGAGCCGAAGCGTGCCTCAAGCTCCAGCACCTTCGCGCTCACTTCCCGCAGAACCTTCACGAGATCCGCGAGGCGGAACATCCCGAGCACGCGCTCCTCGCCGTCCTCGGGGTCGATGTACTGCAGCTGCACCTCGACGATGTCCCTGTTGCCGGGGCGGGGCTCGGCAAAGAGCACGCGCCTGTCCTCGGGGAGGAAATCGTCTTGGCCGGTGGCCTCGAGCTTGATGGTCATTTGTGGTCTCGCTTTCTGCGCCAGAGGGGGCGCCGTGTGGCTTGGATCGCGGCGTGCTGCGCCGCAGGGAGTGGGGGAGTGAGCGCGGCGGCGATGTCTCGGCCGTCGAACTCGCCGAGCGTCACCCAGCGATCGTCCTCGCCGTCGAAGTCATCGGTGTAGGTGTGGCTGATGCGGACGGTGCTCGTGTGAGCGCTGAACGCGATGGCTAGGGAGTTGCGGCCATCGCGCGACTCGAGCGTCAGTGTCTGTTCGAGCGCGGTCATGCAAACGCTCCCGGCGTCGGGCCGTTGTGGTGGCTGATGAACGCCAGCACACCGAAGAGGACGAACAGGGCAACAAGCGTCCAGTAGGTCACCGCATGGATGCCGGAGAACGGCAGCCGCATGATCGCGCCGAGTGCAGCCTGCCCGAGCGCCATCAGGCCCACGGTGAAGCTGGCGAGGATCAGCACGCCGGTCACAGCGAGGCCGCCATCACGAGTCGGAAGTTCCGCGCGTACTGGATCGACCACTCGATGTCGGATGCCGCGCGGTGCGCCTGGTCCGTGTCCGGTACGTCGAAACGGGCGACCTGCTCGGGGACCAGCGGCAGCGACGCCACCGTCTCCTGCAGCGTCCGCACGTCGAAGTTCCGGTAGTGGACCATGTCGTCGACCTGTGACGTCTTGCGAGCGAGCATCCGGCGGTCAAACTCGACGCTGCTCCCGAAGAGGTAGGGTTTCTCGCCGAGCGGAACGCGGTTGTTGACTGCGATCTGCATGTCGGCGACTACCGAATGGAGCGAGCGGCGGGGCCCGCCGGGTCGGATGGCGTCGAGGAGCAGCCCGTTCTGCTCGTGCATCTCGTATGCGAAAGGGCTCCGCTCGAGCAGCGCGATGACGTCATCTCTCTTGTTCGCGATGACGGCCGACTGGATCGGCACGATCTCCTCGAGATCGGGGCCGAGCAGACCCCACGCCACCTCGAGGATCAGATCATCATCGATGAGCCCGGTGGTCTCGATGTCTACAGGCAGGAAGTAGGTCATTAGCTCGTCCTCTCAAAGGCTTCCGGGTCGACGATGGGCGGCGGTGGCCACGCGCCTTCCGTGGCGACGCCACCGTTCCACCAGCGTGACTTCATCTCCTGACCTGCGGGCGTGATCGGGAGGTCGTTGAAGATCGGGCCGACGTAGTGGGGGATCCGGCTGAAAGCCAGCCCCGTGAGGATGCCGGCGATGAACGCGAGGGTCTTCATTCGTCGCCCTCCTTCACGAAATCCGGGTGCGTCGGGCACTCAGGGGTGCACGTCGCGTGTATCGGGGCGTCGATGTCGACCGAGTACAGCCAGTCGAGAAACTTGCCGCGCAGCTGTGCCTCGTTCAGGCGGCTCGCCTGGGTGGTGAGCGCCTCGGCATTCTCGGAACGCTGGATGCCGATGTCGGGCCTGGTGTTGTTCGGCCAGCGACGCAGGAAGTCTTCCTCGTCGGGCACCCACTTGCCGTGCTCGTCCTGCTTCACGGCACGCTTGGTGGCGTTCAGGATGAACATGGTCGGTGCGGTTGCGGTGGTCATGCCGATACCTCCGGTTCGATCTCGATGGCGGGAAGGATGGCGTCCGGCTCCGAGATCTCGGCCTCCAGGACGGGGATGAACTGGTCGAAGATCGCCATGGGGATCTTCAGGTTCACCTTGACGGCGATCTGGCCGGACTCGAGCGCCGGCTTCCTGACCTTCATGGCGGCCACGCGGGGTGGCTTCCACGTATGCGAGTGCGGCTCGAGGATGAGGTAGACGGAGGTGGTGCGAGTGTCTCTCATCGCGTGCCCCTCTCCCGGATGGTCCAGCCGTTCTCCGCGATCGCGGCCTCGAGGGCTGCCACGGCGGTCGCAAATGTGGCGCCGTGACGGGTCATCTCCACGCGCTCACCGGTGGAGAGGTAGCCGTCCAGGGTCGCGGTCCACTGGTACGTGACCATAGGCTCTGCGCTGGAGAGGCCCGTCTCCTCATCCAGCACGTCCTCGGTCGCGTTGATCGAGCGGCGAGTGACGTACGGAGCGGTCATGCTCGGTACCCCCGCGAGTCAGTCTCGCCCGGAGCGGTCGCTCGAATGGTGATCCAGCTGCCCCAGAGAGGGCCCTGGCTGGCTACGTACGCCTCGGCGTCATCCACGGACGCGAACGGGCCGATGTAGCGCGGCAGCTGGTCGCTGTGGCCGGAGTCCCGACCCAGCTCGGCCTCGATGAAGAACGGCTTGTCGGTCATTTCGATCCCCTGCCGAAGATGACGCTCAGGATCAGGAGTGTCGGCAGGATGAGCCCGAGGACGTTGGACAGCGTCGCCGGGTGACCGTTCGCCAGTTCCACGATGCTCGAGGCGAGCCAGACGAGCGCCACGAGAGCGCAGAGCCCAGCCGCGAGAGCGAGGGCCACGATCACTGCCCCCAGGCCGACGAGCGACCAGTCGAAGGGCCGGCGGCGCGTCTGCCTGGACGCGAGCCGCTGTGCAACGGTGGGACTCATCGCGCCACCGGGCCGCGCTGGGCGTTCGGCATCTGCGGGCCGCCGGTCTTGGCGACTCGCGCCGTGTGGCCGGTTTGCATGTGCGTGAGGCGCGGCGCGTCGAAGACGGCCTCGATGACCTGCTTGCGCTCGGTGTCATACGTCTCGAGGCAGACCCGCTCGCAGGCGTGCTGGAAGAACGACACCGAGGTGGCGACACCTTCGAAGCCGGTCTGCTTGTCGATGTAGCGCTCGCCCGTGATGATGTCGCTCTCGTAGGCGTGCTTCCTGCGTGCTCCGATGGTCATACTGCGCTCTCCTCTGCTTCTGCGCTCAGGAGCGCGGTGATGGTGGTGGGGTCTTCGGTGACGGCGGACAGGAGTTCGATCAGGTCGCCGAGGAAGGCCCCGATCCCGTCGTTCGGCGCGGCGTTGCTCAGTGTGACGCTGACCTCCACCTCGGTCTCCGCCTCGTTCATGTCGATGTCGATCAGGATCCGCATGGGGCCGGTCGGGCCGAAAGCGACCGTGCGCAGCTCGCCGGTGGAGCCGCCTGGCGGGAAGTTCTTGATCTGGATGTTGACGGCATCCGGGCTGGTCTCATCGGTCACTTCTTGCCCTCCGACTTCTTCTTGGCGGGCTTCTTCGGGACTGGCTCCGGGGTCGTCCCCTTGATGTCGTCGATGCGGATGCGACCATCGTCGAAGATGCTCGCGAAGACGGCGGCGCCTCCGGCCGCCGGGTCGAAGCCGATGCGCGGGTAGTAGAACGAGAGCTGCTGCGCCGGGGCGAGCCCGGCGACCTTCTTCTCGGTGGCCTCTCGCTCGTCGGCTGCCTTCTTCTCTGCGCGGACCTCGAGCGCGGTCTGGATGTCGGCCCAGAAGCGGTCGGTGTCGTGACCCAGCGTGACCTGTTCGATGTCGCCGCGCTTCGTGACCTTGGGGTAGCCGTGACGCTCGTACCCCTTGATCTCGAGGGCGTTGAGCAGGGCGGCGATCGTGTTGCGGCGGGCCAGATCTGCGGCGGTGCGCAGTTCTGCAGCCCAGCGCTCGGCGTCCGTGCTCGAAGCGTCCTTCGGGGCGGTCCAGTACGTCGTGAGCAGGGGGCCATGCGTGCCAACAGATGCGGGACCGGGGCTGGAGGTGAAGCCGGCCTTCCGAAGAGTGGTCTCCGCACGCTGCTTATCCCACTCGAGCTGTTCGATGCGGTCGCGCTGCTGCTCGACGCGGACTTCGTGGGATGAGACGCGCGATTCCGCGGCTTCGCGGTCGCTCTCCGAGCGCTCCAGCGCCTCGCGGAGCTGGCGGCGCGTCCTGGGGGTGGGGGTCGCCATCAGAACTTCCTTCCGTGCTTGTGGGCACGCGTGGCGTTGTACGCGAGCTTCTCGAAGATGATCGAGGCTAGGTCGAAGCCCGCCTCGTGGGCGAAGTCGAAGGAGCGGATCACGATGTCGGCGATCTCGGAGGGGACGCCCTCCGGCTTGCCGATCGCGTCGTCCAGGACGTCGGGCTTCTCGCCGGCTGCCCAGGCGTAGGTGTCGCCGTTGACCTTCGCGGAGTACCAGGTCTCGTCGGAGCGGCGGCCGTTGCGGAGCTCCTCGATCGCTTCGGCAGCCTCGGTGACGATGAGGGCGAGGCGGGCGGTCTGGTAGTTGCGGAGGATCGCCTCCCAGTTCTCCTCTGGATCAGGCTTGCCATCCGGGCCCTCGGACAGACCGCCCGCGCGGTTGATGGAGCGGACGGCGTCGAGCTGGTCGCGGATCTTCAGACCCTCCTCGTGGAAGCCCTTGGCGGCGTTCGCTTCGCCGATGCGCTTCTGGATGTCGCGGAGTACGTTCTGCACGAGGTCCGGCGGGAAGTGAAACTCGCGCTTGTGGACGATGCCGGCGGGGTCATAGCCCACCCCAGTGAAGCCGCTCACGCGGGGGCCTCCGTCGGGATCTCGACCTTGCTGAGGACGGGGAGGGCGCCGAGGTGAAGGAGCACCGTCCGCTCGACGTACTCGCCGATGGTCTTGGCGTACTGGGCGGGGTCGGCACCGTGCGGGTGGTCGAGCTTCGACCCGTAGGTGACGTCCTTCTCGCCTTCGGTCTCGAAGTCGAGTCGGATGCTCGTCGACCTCTTGGGCGGTTCGACCGGTGCCGGCGGCGTCTCGGGCGTGATCTCCGTGCCGTCGGCGAGATCGGGCTGGGTGAGCGTGGGGTCAGTCATGAATGGTGCTCCCTTGTCTGTGCGTGGGTGTGGTCTGCGCCAAAACTTAGGCGTGTAATTCACCATACATGATGTTTAAGGGCGTGGGAAGAGTCCCACGAAAAGTTCCTCAGAGACGCGAGATGCCCCTCGGGCGGGAGGGGCGCCGAGGGGCTCGAGCGGACCACTCGCTCGCTGTCCTTTGTTGCCGAGGGGCGTTGGGACACGTCCAGCCTACGGGTGGATCTGGGCCTTAATTTGGGCGGGGGAGCCGCTCACTCGGCCGGTGCGTCGGTGCGGTACATCCGCGAGGCGGCGGTGGCCATGATGCCGAGGGCGTCGCCGATCTCGGCCCACGTCATGCCGGCCTGGCGGGCGGCGTGGATCGCTGCCCAGCGGGTGCGCCGGTAGTTCTCGGCGCGGAGCGCGATCAGGCGCTGCTCGGCGGCGGCTCGGGACGGGCTCTCGTTGGACATGATGTTCATCATAGGGTGAAACGGGCGGCCTGGGAAAGCCCGATGCGTCAGCCGCGGAACGACAAGGGCTGTGCGTCGCGGCGTGCGCGGTCCCGCTCGCGTGATGCGTGAACCTCGAGCGCGTCGAACGTCCGGCTGCCGACCTCCTTGGCGTGCAACGACAGCAGCCAAGCGGTGAGGGCGAGGCTGATGAGTCCGGCGCCGATCGAAAGCCCGAGGATGTTGGCGGCGGCCGTCTGCGACGTTTCGAGGAAGGATCCGCGCGGCCAGCTGAGCGCGGAGACGAGGAGGAAGACCAGGCCGAGCAGGAGCGAGGTCAGCGAGACGATGGCGAGCGGCTTCATGGGCCCGAGTGTAGCGGTCGACCGGCATCCTGCGCGCCCGGCGGTCGATAACCTTATCGCCGGCGCCGCAGCTCCGCCAGTTCCGCCGCTGATGGAAGGCAAAAATTTCTGGAACGCAGTGAAAGTGGGACGTTTCCCACCAGGAAACGGCTGAACAGCACCAAATTTGTACGGTGGCAGCCCAACCCAGGTCACGCGCCCCGCCCGCTGCACAATCCGTCACCTTTGCCGCGTGCTTCCAATGCGTCGCGCCGCCCGTTCACCCGCGACGCGGCCCCGCGCCCCGCTGTGCGCGCCGTTGCGCCCCGCCTTGGGCTATCGCATGCCCTAGGTGTGCGGGTGTGTTGTGCGTGGCGTGGAGCGCGTGCCCTGCCCTGGCATGGGGGATGGGTGCCCCTGCCTACTGGCCTCGCATGCGCCAATGTAACGGATGGGTAACGGTCTCGTTTTTAGGTCTTTATCGCGATTAACGTAATGTTCAACACCTTGGTACGGATGCCGGGGTTGGACGAATGGGATCGCATCATGGCTAACACCTTCACCCTTACCGATACTGAACTCGCATGCGGCGTCACTCTCGGCGCCGTGCACGCGGCGCGGGACCGTGGCCTAGTGCGGGATGAGCGTTCTGTCTTCGTCGCAGAGCGCCACCAGGCTCCCGCTGTGGCAGGTGCAGCCGCACGCATGGCCCTTGGTGGCCCTGTGGAGTTTTCACACCTGGCCTACGGATGCCCGGTCTACCGTCTGGTGCGTGCCTGATGCGCCGCTACGCGGTGCGCGTGCTGTCCTATGGCCGATGGGGATGGGAGCAGGGACCGGCGCTCACGCTGACAGAGGCTGCAGCACAGGCCGCGCGCTTGCTCGCCCTCCCGCATGTGACCGCTACCAAGGTCGAATCGATCTACTAGCCCGCCATGCGCTACCGCATCGAAGTCCACTTCGGGCGGGGCTGGGAGTGGTACGGCTCCGACGATCAGCAACTCAGGGCCTGCCGCGTGGCTAAGGGGATAGCCGAGTCAGGCTTCCCCGCCCGTGTCCTCGACACCCACGATTCCGACCGCATTATCTACGCACGATAGCGCGCCATTGTCCCGCCTGCCGGATACTCACGGCAACCACACCGGGCACCCGGCAGGCGGGGCTGTAGTTCGCAGTACACACATGTTCACAACCATTGGAGACACCATGAGCACCTTCGAATTCGACTCCACCTATTCTGCGCTCACCGGCGAGAACGTCGGCGGCGTCTACATTCCCACCGTTGAGCACAGCGACACCGCAGACATTCTCATCGACGGCGTCGGCCTGGTAGACGGCCCCGGCCCGCTGGGAGAGTGGAGCGCCCTCACCGGCTACACCGGCCAGCATGGCTACCGCGGCGCTGTGATGCACCCCTCAGAGACCGCCGACGATGACACGATCCGGGAATGGGTACGTGACGCCGGGGGGGACGTGTTCGCGATTGTGGAGGTCCGCGAGGACGACGGCTCGTTCCCGGACGGTGACCCCATCGGATGGGCGATCATCTACTGCGTCGCCGACCCCCACACCGACCCCGCGCACCCGCGATGCTCATTCGACTGCCCCGCGCCCATGATGGTCCCGGCATGACCCCTCAGACCCGCCTACGCCCCCGCTGGCCGGACATCGCCGCCGCGCTCGCTGTCGCCGCGTTCGCCGTCGCCCTGCCCCTCACCCTCCTCACACTCGCCGCCGCCGAAAGGATCGCCCCATGAGCACCAACAGCCTCACCTACGCACAAGCCACCGGCATCACGTCCGACGCACAGCGCAACCGGATCGCCGCCGACCACGCCCGCTATCAGCAGGCCTTGAAGGCGGCGTCGCGGGCCGTTCTCGACGGGTATGACGCCCTGGCCGTTCTCGACGGGTATGACGCCCTGGCCGCTCACGCCTATGAATCGGCGCGCAGGGTCGCTCACGTCGCCTCGACGCACGGCAACCCCGGCCCACTGATCGACCAACTCGAACGGGCCTACGCCGACGACAGCGAGGACGAGGGCGCGCTCATGGCTGTCTGGGCTCGCGTGCGTCGCCGCCTACCTGGCAGTGACGGCGCTCCGCGCCTGGCTGATGCTGTGAGCCTCACTGCCGAAGATCACAGATCTAAAGCGGGGGAGTCAGACCGTCGAGCGCTGCGCGCGCACTCACCCGCCGAAAGTCGTGCACTGCGACGGGAAGCACGCGAACACCGTCTGTCGGCTCTGCTGGCTGAGTATCACCTGTCAGACAGCCCGACCCGAGTTTAAGACGCAAATCTTGAGGTATCACACGCACGCACGTCGCGAGGTTGAGCGGACAGCCGCGAGCCACCTGGAGAGAGTTATCCACAGCCCTTTTCACACCGCCTTTCCCGCAAGTTTGCACACACCTCCCTAGACCCCTCTACATATCTACTCTTCAACAGTATGAATGTAGTAGTAGAGGTTTGTGTGTGTAGAGCGTTGAACCCCTCTCCCTTGAAACCATTGGGATCGCGAGGCTCTCAGGAACCTCCCAGCCTTACACATACCCGTTTTTTACACATTCACGCCTCAACATTCAACACGTAGTGCCGACACAGCCTATCTGCAAATTGTTGAGGCTAACAGTCCAAATGTAGAAATGGCGTGAAGCTCATGTGTAAGAAAACGTGAATGTGTACTTCGGCGCGAATATGTAGCAGCATCTGGCGCGACATCGCCAGCCGACTTATCCACAGCCCTTCGTTACCCAACCGTGACCGAAAACAAGCGGCTAACTGTTGAACATCTAGTTCAACATCGCTACTGTTGAACTACTGGGCAACGAAGCCACCCCCACACGAAACGGAGAATGACCATGGCACGACAGGACCCGAAGCGGACCGCGCAGAGCAAGCAGCAGACCATCGCCCGCCGTCAGGCTCGCGCCGTTCGTGAGCGCCAGACGTTCCGCACCACGGCCTCCGGCCGCGCTCGCTGATCCTCCCGGTTTAGCCCCTAAATTCTCTCCACCACCACACATCCTGGAGCACATCGTGACCACTCTCTCCGCAGAAACCGCCGACCGCTACCACCGCTCAATCCTCGCCGCATGCGACGCTGATGCCCCGTTCGGATACGTCAACCGCCAGACCGACGAGCAGGCCCACGACTTCGACGAACTGGCACAGGCGCTCGACCTGGCGCCCCGCGTGCTGGATGACATGCTGACCATCGCCGACCGGATCGAGTCCGGCGAACTGCTGGAGGACGGTTCCGACTGGTACGACGAGAACGGCGACGAGCGCACGCTGCCCGACGACGCCGAACCGCACCCGACCCGCGCCGAGATCCTGGGCGACTGGGAGCCCGCGAGCGCTCAGGACTACCTCCAGGACGCCCTGAGCATCCGCTACACGGCGAGCGGGCGCGGCGCGGATGACTACATGAGCGCGGATATCGCTATCGCGATCGGCGGACCCAACGTCTGGATTTCGACGGGCGATAAGACGCTGACCGTCTACTGGGGCGGCGAGCCGGAAACGCGCGGCCTCCCGTTCGAGTTCTGCGAGCAGCTGGACGAAGCGTGCGCCGAATACTGGGGGATGAGCGAGTGAGCTACCGCGACACCGCCCGCGCATTCGCCACGGCCTCAGCGACGGAAGAGCGCTGGTCACCCCAGGCGCACTGGTTGGACTCGATCACGCGGGGCACCCCCTCACACGATGCAACCGGCTACGACCCGAACGCCACCGCGCGCGCATACGGTCGCCACGTCGAGAAGCTCGCCGCCGACCTGCGCGAGGCGCTGAGCGACGACGCACAAGAGAAGCCGCTCCGCGCCTACGCCGTCACGCTGGAGGACGCCGCCCGCGCCCTGCTCGCCGCTATCGGAGAGGACGCCTGATGCCCCCGTACTGCGAAGAACACGCGATGTACCACGACGAGCCGGGAGAGTGCGATGCGATGCGCGCCGCCGACCGTTTGAAAGCCAAGATCGCCGCGCGCCGGAAGCGCGCCGAGCGGATCGCTCAGCGAGTAGCGACAGACCATTCCGTCAAAAACAACCCTTTCCCCGACTCCTGGGACGCGCTGGAAGAAATGCTCACCGCCGCCGCCCTGCAAGCCCTCACCGAAACGGAGAACACGAAATGACCATGATCGACACCGCCCCCACCGCCCCCGACACCGCAGAGGCCCTGCTCCCGGTGCTGGAAATCCCGCTCTCGGTCGCGATCCAGTCCGCCGCCGCCATGCTCACCAGCGCAAGCAAGGATGACGTGACGCCAGTGCTCACCACGGCACATTTCGACGGGACTCACCTGAACGCAACCGACCGTTACAAGGTGGCCCGCTTCGAGATGCCGACCAAGCCGGCGAGCGAGGAAGGCAGGCTCACGCTGGGCGAGGCGTTCCTGATCCCTCGCGCCGCCCTCGAATGGGTGACCAAGATCACCGTCAAGTCGCTGCGGCAGAGCGGCATCCTGTCCGGCCTCTACACCATCCGCTACGAGCGCGAGTCGGACCCGCGCGGCGAGGGATACCAGAACGCCCCCGGCACCGTGACTGTCTCCGTCGTCGACCATGCGGGCAAGACGGAGCGCTCGCAGGCGTTCGACGGCGTGGTCGGCAACTTCCCGCCCGTCGCCCGCCTGTTCCCGGAGAACCCCGACGAGGAGGTGACCACCGGAACGCAGGCGTTCAACCCCGCCTACATGGGCGTGATCCTCGCCTACATCGCCAAGTACAGCGACCGGGGCGCACCGTTCCGCTTCCGAGTGGCACAGTCCAACGCGGGACACAAGCTCGCCCCCGCGCTCATCACCGGCGCGGGCGCATCGTTCCTGATCCAGCCCCACCTGATCCTCCGCTGAGAAAGGCGCGCACGATGAGCACCAACCGATACCCCGGCATCAGCGACGAGAACGCAGCCCGCATCGTTGCCCGCGAGCCTTTCGAGAGCGTGCAGAGCCGCGGATACGTCCGCAGTGACGGCGCGTACATCATCGGCAGTGGTCGCCTGATGAACGACGACAATAAAGCTCGCGACCTGCTCGCCGTCTACCCGGACGACCGGATCGAACCGCTCCGCATCACCGCGAACGCCGAGCCGATCGCCCGCATCCTGGCCGACGCTCGCGAAGAGAAGGAGCGCCACGCGACGTACGCCGACATGCTGGAGCGTGGCTACAGCGACCATGAAGCTCGCGAGGAAGCATGGGGTCACGAATGAGCACCGCAACCGCCCTCGAAATCGGCGCATTTAACCGATCCGGCCTCGCGCAGATCACCGACACCAACTGGGATTCGAACGGCACGCTGCGCGTCACCGTCCGCGAGATGATCGGCGGCTTCGACTGCTGGATCGGCGGCAAGAAGCGCGCGATCCGCGTCATGCGAGACCTGGCCCGCCGCGCGCTCCCCGAGTACCACGAGGGTCAGACGAAGGGCGCCCGCCTGGTGCGCACGTTCTACGCAGACGGCGGCCACCACGCCACGTTCGCAGTGACGAGGGTCGCGCGATGAGGCAGCAGAGGCGACACCGACGGGTCTCGACCACCCGACTCCGTTTCGAGCCGTTCGGCGGGCGCAACGCCTACCGCACCAGCTACACCCGGTACGCCAACCACCGCCGCATCTACTCGGTGCCGTTCGGCGCCTACTGGATCGACCTGGAGGAAAGAGCAGCATGAGCGCCGCCCTCCGAGCCGCCTGGCTGGCCGACATGGCCCGCCTGGTCCCGCAGATCGAACCGCACCTGTTCGTCATCGACGGCCAGCCCTACATTGGGGACACCTGCCCGCCGCACCTGGCGGAGCTTCACACCAAGCTCGCGAGCATCGGCTACGCGAACGGCTTCTACGAGACAGAGAGCGCAGCATGACCACCTTCCATCTGAGCATCACGCTCGACCCGGCCACCGTCCACTCGGGCGACGACGTGCAACGCGCGCTGGCCTTGACCGGCGCAGAGCTGGCGAACAAGTACGACGGGCTGCACCTGCCCGACCACCTGACCGGCATCATCCGCGACGCGAACGGGAACGCGGTCGGGACGTGGAGCACGGGTACGCCGCCCGTCATCCTCACAGAATCCATCGCACTCGCAGCCGCCGAAGACTACAGCGCGGAAGGCTCCACCTCCGAGCAGAGCGTCGGCCGATGGGCGCGCGAGTTCGTGGAGCGCGCACAGAACGGAGAATTCGCATGACCACCAAGACTCACACCAAGGAAGCCGCCGACGAGGCGATCATCGAGCGAGCGTTCGAGCAGATCGGCGCGGACAATCCGATGTCATTCATCACCCGCGCCGACGTGCGCCAGTGGCTCGACCTGCTCCGCCCGCTCATCTCCGAGCGCCTGGTCGTATCGAGCGCCAGTGGCGACGTGCGCACCTGGATCGGCGGCGACACCGTGGCCGACCTGCTCGAAACCGTCAACGGCTACCTGGCAGACGGCTACAAGCCGGAAGAGCTCGTGATCGAAGGGCTGACGCGATGAGATACCGCATCCACTACACGCTGGCCGACGGCTCCGAGGACAGCATCGTCTTGGCCGGCGACTCCATCGAGTCCATCCGAGAGCAAGCCGCCGAAGAACTCGCCAAGCGAGGCGGCACGAACCCCTGGTCGGAGGAAGCATGAGCACCAAGACCCCCGAGGCAGCCACAGACCACAGCGCCGAGGTGACGATCACCCTCCCGAGCGGCCAGGAAATCACCGCCTGGATCGGAACGTCACTCGCCGACGGCTCCGCTCTGGTTCAGATCGACACGAACGGCACTCCTGGCAACGTGCGCGTGTTCATCAACGACAGCGACCAGCCACTCCTGGACGAGAACCCGGAGACGGGCCAGTACGAGGACGTACTGGAAGGAGCGGGCGAATGAAGACCGCAGAGCAGATCGCAGAACAGACCCTCGACCACTGGCTCACCAACCTAGCCGACACTCGATCCGTCACCCAGATCATCGCGCAGGCGATCGAGGCCGACCGGGCGCAGCGCGCCGCCGATCTGCAAGTGCTGGCAAACGCCGCGAGCCACTGGGCAACCGAGCTGACCGAGTATGTCATCGACGGCTCACGCGAGGCGGGGGATGCCGAGAGCGCAGAGGCTCAGGAGGTCGAGCGCGACGCAATCCAGGCGGTGCTGGGCCGCTACCTCGGAGGTGTCGCATGACCCGCACAGAGTGGGACGACCAGCGCACCGCCCTGGCCGAGCGCATCGACCGCTTCCCCACCCGAAAGCACCCCGCGGTTAGGCCACTAATCCGCGAGCATGACCGGCTCACCGAGTACGGCCTGCAGCACGAATTCATCAGTCCGGCCGAAGCCGCGCGAGCGTAAGGAGCAGCACATGGGAATGCACTACAACATCACCTTCCACAACGCACTCATCAAGCCCGAGAGCTACGCCGCCATGATCGGCTGGACACCCGAGGCTGCCGCCGCCGAGCCGGAAAGGGTCGCGGAGCTGGCCCTCGCGCACGTCACCGAGTTGCTCGGAGAGTGGAGTGATCCCGTCCAGGACGAGGACGGCATTCTCATGGACGGTGACGGCTTCAACGACAGTGCGAGCTACGGCTACGGAGAGCAGTTGAGCGGCCTCCTGGCTCACTGCGAACCGGGTGCGTACATCCACGAGATCGACGACGAGGAGTCCAGCGGCGAGCAGTGGCGCATCCTCGTGATGCCGGATCGCACGGTCAAGGTCATCCAGCCGGTCATTATCTGGCCGGGGATAGAGGGGGCAGCATGAGTACCGCACCCGAGCCTTACTTCCGCGGCATCAACTCCGACGCCTCCGAGTGGCGCGACCGCGACGACCAGCACGCACTCCGCTACGAGGTGGTGGACCTGAACATCACCGCGACCCTGACCCGAGATGTCATGTTCAACGGCACCGAGCGGGCCGAGCGCCTAGTGTCCGTCATCGAGTGCCGCGAATGCGGCGCGATCCTCCGCACAGCCAACCGACGTAAGCACGAACGATTCCACGGAAGGGTGGGCAACTGATGACCGAGAACATTCCCCAGACCAGCGCCAGCGAGCGCATCGAGCAGGCCCAGAAGGTGCTGGCCGAGTTCAGGAATGCCACACCTGAGAATGGCAAGAACGACATCGACCGCTACCGCCTGGCCCTGGAGATGGCCGACCGGCTCGAAGCCCTCATCACTCCGCCTGGAGTGCACGATAGCGAGCGAAGCCTTGCGCGAGACCTGATCACGAAGACCCCAGCACACGTCAGCGGTCAGGGTATCCGCTTCCAGTATGACGATCTGATGGAGATGCTCATGAGCGCCATCCGCGCCGGCATCCAGTACGCCCATGAGCGCTGGGAGCCCGCCGACCACCCGAGCCAGGAGATGATGCTCCGCTGGCTGGGGATCACGCACGAAGAGTCTGTGCGAGAACACGAAGCCTGGTTCATCCCCGAGCAGTACATCGAGAAGGAAGTCGACTGATGGATGTGATCGACGCTATCGACGCGCGTATCGCCGCGTCTGCCAAGAAGCGTGAGCGCCTCGCGCAGGCGGTTCAGGCATTCCTTGACGAGGACAATCTGGGGCGAGGCTTCACCGACGCGGCAATCCTCGACGGCCAGCCGACAACGGTGCTGGTCGAGTTCCAGAACGAGACCTTCGCCATCACCGTGGAGGACGCATGAGCACGCCCGCTGCGCCGGTTGCCCGCGTACACGTCGACGACTACGACCCTGAGGTCTACCGGGGTGAGGATGCGCTTCTTGTCGCAGAAAAGATGGCGAACGTGTTCCGCGGAGACTTCCCCGGCGCCATTGTCGGCGTGAGCTACAACCCCGAAGCCGCTGAATCGAAGCGCCGCCTCGTGCTGGAGAGCTTCGGGTTCAACGCAGACCAAGGAGAGAACGCATGACCACCCCCAACCCCTACTACAGCCCCCAGAACCTCGACCTGTCCCGCGCCTACGGCCTCCCGGTCAAGACGGTGGATGACGCGATCCAGGGTGCGCTGGAGCACGCTGTCAAGGTGGAGGGCTGGTCGGGCATCCCCGACCTGAACCCGCTCATCTGGAACTTCATCTCCGACGACGTGCTCCACACCCTGGACGGCCACGTCACGATGGGGGAGGCGGCGGCGTGAGTACGAACGCAGACCTGATCGCCCGGTTCGACTCGTGGGCCGCCATGCCGCAGACGGGCAGCCTCAACCAGCAGCAGCGCTGGCGCTCGTTCGCAACCGAATTGCGCGACGCGCTGGAGTCGGTCGAGAACGCGAGCCAGAGCCCAGAGCGAGAGGAGGCGTACCGAGTCCTCTCCGAGCACGCAGCGGCGCACCTCGACGTCGCCCTCTCGGACTCGAACCAGAGCCAGGCCGAGGGGTCGCTCGCGCTCATGGAGAGCGTCAACATCCTGCACCACGGAAGAAGGACTCGCGCATGATTGCGATCCCACTCCCAGCCGCCCGCGCGGCCACCTAGACCGATGACGCGGCACAGGAGGGCTTGATGCCGCGCATCACAGCACGCCTGGAGCGTGCGGCTGACTCTCGATCTGGGGTCGAGGGCCGGTCGGATGAAACCAGACACTCAACACGAACACCTCACCGACAGAAGGAGAAGAGCATGAGCCCGAAGACTGAAGCCGAGCGTGACCTCATCGACACGCAGATCAAGCTGAAAGCCACGAAGTCCCGGATGCACAAGGTCGAGCTGGTTCTCCAGTTCAATCGCAAGCACGGGCAGCTTCCCGTCAGTCTGCTGGATGTGTTCGGCCACTCTGAGTACGTGCGTGGATTCGGAGCTGGCGTCAAGGATGCGACCGGAGAGGACGACGACTGATGACCCTCCTGACCCCCGAGTTCGAGACCCTGCACTCGATCGCCCGCTCCCTCGACCGTCTCCCGCTGACCACCGAGCAGCGCGCCGACATCTTCCACGCCTGGGAGACGGCGCCCGATGAGCCGATCCCCTCCTGGCCCCAGTCGGCCGCCGACGACGAGAGCTACGACCGCTACTGCGAGAGCGCCGCGGGCCGCGCATGGCGCCGGGTGCGGTACTTCCGTCTTCACCGACAGAGCGGCAGCCACTACGCCACCGACCTGGACGAGGCCAGCAACTACGAGTCCGCGCCGACCAAGACCGAAATCCTCCAAGCATTGACCAACGCCGAGCACCTCCTCGCCGGCGGGAAGGAATGACCATGATCGAACCACTCAACCTCCAGGTTGCACGCGGCCAGAGGGCCGCCGCAGACCTCCGCGACGCAGAGAACATGATGCGGCGCATGGCCGCATGGGACCAGCTCTTGGCGCAGGAGAAAGCCGCCGAGTACGAGAAGGGCAAAGAGTCGCGCTACGCGGACCTGCCCGACTTCGCGCCGGTGTTCTGCGTGGACTGCCGGGACGACGTGTTCCCCGACTTCACCAAGGAGCCCGACGGCGCGTGCCCGTTCGACATCAATCATGTGCTGGGCACCCACGCCCTCGACCGGGCTGCGGCCTGAGAATTAAGGAGCAAATCTTGAGCGCGACAAAGCAAGCCCTGTTCGACAAAGGCCTCGAACTGCACCTCGCATACAAGGGCGCCAAGACCCGAGAGCGGGAGATCGCACGCCTCCAGGCCGAGGCGCGCGTCCAGGATGTCCTCGACCAGCGCAACATCTTCCTGGCGGCCCTGGTCGACGACGAGGGCTTCTCGATCAACGACGTCACCCGCATCCTCGACAACAAGAACTGGGACTGGGCAAAGAAGGCGGTTGAGGCCGGCCGCGCCGCCCGCCAGGCGGCGGCACCCGCGCCGATCATCTCCATCGACGCTCACCAGCCGGACGGCCCGTACAGCTGGATCGCGGCGGAGCAGCGGCTCGAGGTGAGCATGGCTCAGGCCGAGTTCGAGGAGTACCTACCGATGCTCGCCCGCCACCCGCACCACGAAGGCGAGCAGTGGGAGTTCTCGTATGCCGACGGCAAGCTCCTCCCGCACTTCGCCGACGATGACGCCACCTGGGAGCACCCGGTCGTCCAGGTCGTGATGACCGAGCGCGGCAAGCAGCAGGCGATCGCCTACATCGAAGCACAGAGCAAGGCCGCGGCATGAAGTCCCCCGAGGAGAGCGGCGCACGAGCGGTCCAGCGCTACGTCGATCGGGTCAAGGGGGAGCACGGCTTCCACCCGATCCTGATCCCCACCGAAGTCGTGGCCGGCCTCATCGCCGCTGCGATCCGCGCCGACCGCAAGAAGCGCCAGTAAGGAGCACCATGGAACGCCTCACCCCCCACGACTACCAGCAGGCAGCAATCGACAAGATCCTCGCCGAGCCGACGCGCGCCGCGCTGATCGGCGACGAGGTGGGCATGGGTAAGACCTTGCTCGCGGCCGAGGTGGCAATCCAGGCCGGGTGGCGGCGTGCACTATTCATCGGCATCGCGGACACCTTCGACCAGTGGAAAGACCACCTCGAAGGGCAATCGGAGGGTGCGGTGACCATCCGCCGCATGGAGTCCACGAAGGCGGGGCGCGCGGCGTTCAAGGACTTCTTGGCAGGCGAGCCTGGCTTCTACTTCGCGGGCATCGCGTGGCTGGTGGCGCAGGACTGGAAGTACCAGAACAAGCTCGACTTCCAGGGCAACCCGATCGAGAAGATCGACAAGAAGACGGGCATGCCCACCGGGAAGATGGAGCGCGAGCGCATCCACCTGAAGACGTTCGAGAAGATGTCGAAGCGCAAAGGGAGCGCGGTCGACGCGGTGGTTTTCGATGAGGCGCACCAGGTCGCCAACAAGGATTCGATCGGCCGCAAGACACTCATCACGTTTCGCGGGGCGCCCGACGCCGACGGCAACCCCACGATGCCGTGGAAAATCGCGCTCAGCGCGACGTGGGCCGGCAACTCGTTCGAGAACGCCTGGAGCCTCCCGCGCTGGTGCTGGCCCGACCTAGTGCCGGCGTTCTGGAACTGGCACGACATCTGGTGCGCGACCGAGAAGGTCTACGTGCCCGGCCGCAAAGAGCCGGTCAACCGCGTCATCGGCGAGAAGGTGCCGGGCGAGTTCATCAAGACGCTGCCCTGCTACATCGACAACCGCAACCATGAGAAGGCGCCAGCTCCGACCATCATCCACGTCGACCCGACGCCGCAGCAGGCCTCACAGTTCGAGGATCTGAAGAAAGATCTGATGACCTGGGTCGAGACCGAGGCGGGGGAGACTCCACTGGTGGTCGACGTGCCGGGCGGGCTGTACGCCCGCTTCAAGCAGCTAGCGCTGGCCGAGTTGACTGTTGATGAGGACGGCGGCGTGGCGTTCGCACCGAACGCAGCATCCGCGAAACTGCGCGTGCTGAAAGGCATCCTCGACCACTGGGGCGACCAGCCGGTCATCCTGTTCACCGATTCGAAGATCTTCGCCCACCTGGCCGCCGACCGGATGCGCGCCGCAGGGTATAGCGCCGAGGCATGGACGGGCGACGTCAGCCGGTTGGAGCGCGCTCGGATCAAGGCGGACTTCGTCGAGGGGCGCCTGCAGTACCTGATCGGCACCGTGCAGTCGATGGGCACGGGCCTCGACGGGCTGCAGAAGGTCTGCTCGAAAGCTGTCTGGCTGAACGTGCCCGACGGTGACCCGAAGCTTGAGGAGCAGGCGCTCGGTCGCGTGTTCCGTCAGGGCCGCACGCTCGCCCACGGCGAGTTCGAGCACGTCCGACTGGTCATGCGTGATTCACAGGACGAGGGAATCCTTGAGCGACTGCTCGTCAAGGGCGCCTCCATCCGCTCCTCGATCGACAGCCGGATGGCGAACACCGTCGAACAAGCTATTGCAGCTTGAGTAAACACTATGTACCGTGAAATAAGACTTAAAAGGAGATTAAACATGAGCGAAACCACCGCACAGTATCCCGTCAAGCTGAGGGGCACAGGGGCCCCCGTCCTGATGTGGGCCCACGAGCACGAAGTAGAAGCATCCGCGCTGCAGCAGCTCCGCGACGTCAGCGAGCTGCCGGGCCTCCACGGCCTGCGCGTGATGCCCGACGTGCACTGGGGCAACGGCGCCACCGTTGGCTCCGTCATCGCGATGGAGCAGGCCCTGGCGCCGGCTGCCGTAGGCGTCGACATCGGCTGCGGCGTCAATGCCGTCCGTACCAACCTCACGCTCGAGGACCTCGGCGATCGCGACCTCCACGCCTTGCGACTGCGTTGGGAGAAGGTCGTGCCCGTCGGTTTCAGCAGCTACGAGCGCGCCGGCGATCAGCTGAAGGTACTCAACCCCCAAGAGAAGCAGCGCACTGCGCGGTTCCTCGACTCGGTGGACACCCTCCGCGCTGACCTCACGGAGCGGAGGAACAGCGACGCAGCAGTGCGCGGCCGGGCGGCCCACCAGCTGGGCTCCCTCGGCGGCGGCAACCACTTCATCGAGCTGTGCTCGGACTCGATTGGCCGACTCTGGATCACGCTGCACTCGGGAAGCCGGAACATCGGCAAGAGCCTCGCGGAGCGGCACATCCAGATCGCCAAGGGCCTGAAGGAGAACGAGGAGCTGCCGAAGCACCTGCAGCCGCTGAGCCTGTTCTACAAGGGCACGAAGGAAATGGATGACTACCTCCACGACCTGCGCTGGGCTCAGGAGTTCGCGATGCTCTCGCGTACCGTGATGATGGAGGCGGTCAAGCACGAGCTGCAGGACTACTTCGAGAACTCGGGCCTCTCGGCGCCGCGCCGGTACGTCAACTTCGACGAGGAGATCAACTGCCACCACAACTATGTGGCGGAAGAGATGATCGACGGCAAGATGATGATCGTCACCCGGAAGGGCGCGATCAGCGCGAAGAAGGGCGAGCGGGCGCTGATCCCCGGCTCCATGGCCACAGGCTCATACGTGGTGCGCGGCCTCGGCAACGAGGCCTCCTTCCAGTCCGCGTCACACGGCGCCGGCCGCAAGATGAGCCGAGGCGCTGCGAAGGAAGCCTTCCGGGGCGTGGATGACGGAGCGGCTCAGATCGCACGTCAGCTGGGCAGCGTGGAGTCCCGCCGTGATAGCGGCATCCTCGACGAGCTGCCCGAAGCGTACAAGCCGATCGAGCAGGTGATCGCGGCAGAGAAGGATCTGGTCGAGGTCGAACACAAGCTCGAGACGATTCTCTGCGTGAAGGGCTGATGATGGCCGTCAAGGAACGAATGGGCTACGCCATCGAGTGCGACTTCCCGGACTGCGGGACGAGCACGCAGGACCTCGGCGACTACGCCTTCTGGGGCTCGCTGGAGGATGCCGTGCAGGAGTGGGTTGACCATGACGGCTATGCCGACGACCTGGGCTACTACTGCCACGGTCACACGGTGTGGAACGACTCCGAGGAAGAGGGTATTGAGGAGCGTGTGCCGATGCCCTACTCGATCGACACACTCTTCGACCTCGCTGAACGCCGGATCGCGTCGAAGATCGACTACCTGACGCGGAACGCGCTCTACAACCACGGCAACCGCGTCCGCGACCTTGCATCGCGCCAGGCTGCTCGCTATGCACGCGCCAGCCGTGAAGTGAAGATCAGGATGGTGCAGCGATGAGCGAGCCCACAAAGATCGAGAAGCGCGGCTTCCGGGTGCCGGTGAGCGAGGAGTTCACGCTCATGCTGTCCGGCTTCGAACGCAAGGGGCACTGGGAGGAAACACCGTTGACCAACGAAGACCGCGAGTTGCATGCGCGCGCCGTCGCCGCGGTCGAGGAAGTCAACTCCAACCCGTGGGTCCGACTCTCGGGCTACGACTACGACCTCGACGTCGCCCCACTCAAGCCGAAGCGCCACTTCGTGCCCGAAGAGACGCACGAGGAGCACCTGGCCCGGTGGATCGCCGCCGGCCGCCCGGAGCGCTCATTCGCTCGCGACGCCATGCAGCAGCGCATCGCGCACACCTTCGCCAGCGGGATCATCTCGCCGGAGAGCGCGTTCCGCAACGCAGCCAGACTGACAGGAGCAGCATGAGCACCGAACTGATCGCGGAAGCCCGCGGCTTTATCGAAGGCAGCGACCCGAACAACGCCCGCACGACGCTCATCCGCGACCTCGCGGACGCACTCGAGAAGGCTCACACCCCGAGCGCCCCTACCGACGACGAGCGGGAAGCGCTGGCTCAGGCTCTCCACAACGCCGTCGAAGAGATCTACCCCGTGTCACTCTCGGTGCGCCGTGATCGGTACTACGCACAGGCCGATGTCGTGCTCGCTGCTGGCTTCCGTCGCACCTCAGTACCGGAGCCGAGCGCGCACTGCGATGGATGCGCGAAGTTCCAGCATCATCACTGCTACCACTGCGGGAAGCGCGCCGGACTGTCTCACCCGATGTACTGCCCGAACTTCACCAAGGATGATCCGATCGCGGCACACGGTCGCGAGCTTCGACGCAAGTACGGCGATGACGTGACGGTCCCCGGTGGAACGCGCGTCACCGACCAGGGAGAGGAGAAGAACGCATGAGCGGCAAGACGTACTTCGAGCGGAACAACGAGGGCATCGGGCGTGCGATTGCTCGCAACGAGTGTGCTGAGCCCGGCCCTTGGGGAACTGTGTGCACGGAGGACATCTGGCACCGCTACTCGCACTATGACAGCGGTGATGACTCATCGTGGCAGGACGACTGGCGCGACTACGGCCCGGATGACGAGGACGATCCCGACACCCGTCCCGCCACCCCACCCGAGAACCGAGAGGAACAGAGCAATGGCTGAGACGCCGAGCATCAAGATCCAGATCGATGAGGCCGCGCTCAAGGAGCAGGTCACGAAAGCGCTACAGGAGTCCATGCAGGATGCAGCCATGCGACTCCGGTCCGCCGCCGACGCGCTCGACGGTGGCCGGTGGATCACCGAGTTCGAGGAGTATCAGGCGAAGCGACTCCGCGATGAGTTCGAGCGAGGGCGACGGGATGCTCTGGCCGAGAACCGAGAGAGCTACGAGCGATGACGTTTCGCGGCGGCGACGGCCTTGTCCCTGATCCAGGTGGACGGAGGGACTTCACCAGCCGCGTTCTCGATGAGCGCGAGTTCGGCGTCCGAGAGGCGGAGGTTGATCGCGTTGGTGCGGGCGTTGCCGGTGGATGGTCGTCCGCGGGGTCGCTTGTCGGTCATACGGATGACTATACCGTAAAGCGGAAAAGAGTGGACATGGACGGATTTATGCTTTACGATAAATACATGGAGAACGCAACGATGCAGTGCAAGCACCCCCTCGGATTCGCCACCCTTCGCAACGGCGAGGTCACCTGCTTCGACTGTGGCACCCCGACCCCCGGACGCTGCGTGTGCGGTGCTCTCTTTCGCACGATGCACTGCATGAGCCGCGGGCACATGAAGGGTCCGACGCTGGTCGTTGAACAGGGAGAAAACTGATGCCTGAACCACTGAACGCCGAACGAGAGAATGCCGCAGCCGCCTACGTGCGAGCGGATGACGGAGGGCTCTACTCCACATCGGACGACAGGTTGCATAACGCGTTCGTGTCGGGCGCCGAATGGGAGCGCGACGAACATGGGGCGGGAGGAATCGCCGGTCTTCCACCTACGGCGACTCCCGCCCCAGCAGGCGCACCCAGTGACGAAGCGCGGAAGGGGTGGAGTGCCGCGGACCGTAGAGACGCTGAGACTGAGGCCAAGCGACGTTTCAGCGAGTGGCAGAACAGCAACTCGGGGCCGAGTGGTGGAAGTCGATCCATTCCGCCACCCCACCCGAGAACCGAGAGGAACAGAACCTTGGCTGAGCACACGCTAACCACCGAGACGATCCGTGAGCGCTTCGCTGATGCGTATGGCAACTACGCGAACGGCTTGGAGGACTTCGACCGCTGGCTGGCTGCTCACGATGCCGAGGTGCGGGCCGATCACGAGAGTGAGGCCGCGGAGCGACTGGGCCTGCTGTTGTGGCATCTGACCGGTGGTCGGCTCTCGAAGAGCACCTATGACGTGTCGACGATGGTCGCTCAGATCGAGGACACGTTCGAGCGCGAGCGAGCTGCGGAGCAGGCGGATGTGGTGCGGGCTGGTGTCGTAGCCGAGGAACCGGACTGGGAGTACGGATACGAGCTCATCGAGTCCGACACCCGTGACGTTCTCACGCGGGGATTCCCGTTCGATACGGCTGCTCAGGCAGCAGTGGATGCGCTCCGTCGCGCCGACGAGGAGTTCGACCCGGAATACCCACCGCTGTCGCCGGAGGTCGTTCGTCGTCGCAAGGCTGGCCCGTGGGTACCGGTGAACCAGGAAGGAGCAAGTCATGCGTGATCCGTACGCAAGCCAGAGAAGGCAGTTCATCAGCGAGACGCAGCGCCACGAGATGCGCGTTCTCCACGACGAGGGGCTCTATCGCCACCTCCGCTTCCAGGCGCCGGGCACCGGCATCTGGCACTGGGATCTCATTACCTGGCCCGGCTCGCTTGCGATCCGCGGCGACATCGGCGAAGGCCATATCTTCACCCGTGTCGACGACATGCTGCGGTTCTTCGATCACGGCCAACACGCCCACCAGATCAACGCCGACTACTGGGCGGAGAAGCTGGATCTCGGTCGCAACTCCGTGAAGGAGTTCTCGGCCGAGCGTTTCGGCGTGTGGTGCGCCGATGGCGAGTACCCGATCAACTCAGCGGATGGGCTCGTCGACCACGAGCAGGCCGCGATCGACACCCTGGACGATCTGGGCGTCGAGTGGGACTTCGAGGACCTCGAGTCGTGGCGTGACTACGGCCACCACTTCATCATCGCGCTGCACGCGATCCTCTGGGGTGCGAAGCGGTATCACGAGAGCAAGGAGCGAGCATGAACGAGGAAGAGGAGACGGCCACGCCGTACCAGGTGTACGTGTTCGACTGCCCGAGGTGCGGCGGTCGGACGGAGATCGGCGATCAGGATCCGGCCGCCGTTGAGGAGTGCGCGGATTGCGGCGTAGATGTGGTGATGGGCCGATGACGTCACTGACCGCGGCTCGCGCGCCAGGCCTCGATGCGCCGTCGGCGCTCCAGCCAGTCGCGCGTCTGCAGGATACCCTCCGGGTCGACGTGGGCACGGAGCACTCGGTCGCATTGGCCGTCGAAGTCGGCGTCGGCACCCAACTTCACGGGCTCGCGCTCGAGGAAAACGACCGCCTCGAAGAAAGGGTGGCGGGCGCGACCGATGCGGACCTGCTCGATCCGTCCGATGAGCGCACCATCGAGCTTGACCTGCCACTCGGGCGGCCGACGGGGGTCGAGCTGGGTCTGGGTGACAGCGAGACGGGAGTCCATGGTCGCAATGTAGCCCGAGCCCCCCGCACAGCGAATCCGGCGAGGATCAAAGCTCTCCACGAGGAAGGTCTCGACGCTAAGGTGATCGCCCAGCGCACAGGGCTCAGTGAGAGGCAGGTGCATCGGTGGCTCGGCAGAATGTTCGGCGAGGGGTGGCAGCGGATGCCGCGCGTGAGCCCGGTGGCAAAGGCGCGGGTGCTCCAGTTGAGCGCCGAGCAGGTGCCGCCGGATTGGATCGCCGAGACGGTCAAAATCAGCCGCACAGCCGTCGACAAGATCCGCGAGAAGGCGGGATTGAATCTCGATCAGGAATGGAAGGTCGTTCGCCTGGCCATCCAGCACGACGCGAAGCTCTTCAACCTGCACAAGCAGTTCAGCCCCACCTCTACCCGGAGACTGTGATGGGGGTTATCCAGGATGGATGACCACTGACGAAAAGATTCAAGCCGTCGAGGAATTCCTCGCATGGCGGGAGAACGCCCACCCCACGACCGCCCCCATCCAGCTCGTCGAGACCTGGCGCGCCGCTCTCCAAGCCGTCGATGACGCGGCGCTGCTCGCGGACATCCGCAAGGAGGCTGCGTTTGTCAGCACCTCGGATGAAGCGCTGGCGCTGGTGGAGAGGATCGCTCGTGGTTAGGCACAAGCACGGGCGCCGCCCTTTTAAGCCCTTCACTGACGCGCTGGCCGCCGCCAACGAGAACGAGAACGCTCCCCAGCCGTACTGCATCGACCTCCCGGAGAAGTACGTCGACTACGAGGTGGGCCAGCATCCCGACGAACATACTGCGGCAGCGATGTGCGCGCCGTGCCCCCTGCTCGAGCTGTGCAACATCAACGCTCGTCAACAGTTGCCGGAGCACGGCGTGTGGGGCGGGATCGCCTGGGTGAACCGCCGGCAGGCCCACCTGCTGCCGATCGAAGAGAAGGTCGTAACGCTGACAGTGGTCGCCGTGGACGCGGGGCCCGCGTCCACGGCGATCGCAGGCGTGCTCGAAGCGGCCTAAACAAAATGTCCAAGAAATAACGTTCAGATCCTTGACCTGTCCGGCGGGGATGTGTAATTTAGTTCTTGTTCCACTACGGGACACAGAAGCCAGATCACACACGAACGGGGACCATGATGAACGGATGCGGAGGCCTTCCAAGGAGGAGGCCGGGATGCGCCAAGCATCCCGAGAAGTCACTGGCAGCGAGGGCGAAGCGCCCGCCGGTGAACACCAAGCGTTCGAGGTGGGTGGCTCGCTAACGACCTGCCACCCGCCTCGAATTAAGCGCGTATTACACATCTAGACTGGTCGAACGCCCCGCGCACGACCACGGCAAAAGGGAGAAGCACCATGAGCATGACCATTGAAGAGATGGTGGCCCGGAGGGTTCACCTCGACGAGCAGATCGCCCGTCTGACGGACGAGAAGAAGCAGATCGACGAGAAGCTCCGCGAAGAGCACGACTACGGAACGATCCCCGCCGGTGAATGGCGGGTCAGCATCGGCCGCAACCCTCAGTTCCTGAAGGAAGACTTCGAAAAGCGCTTCCCGGTCGCCATGTACCCGCACCTCTACAAGCCGGTGCCGGACACCGCTCAGGTCAAGGAGTTTTTCGCCCCCGTGGAGCTGAAGAAGTTCTACGCCGAAGGCGCCAAGAAGATCACGGTCAAGTGATGAGCGCCACCACTCTCGCCCCGCCGCTCGACGGCCTGCGCTACGAGGTAGTCCACGCGATCGACGAGACCGAGGACTACACCGAAGGCGAATCGCGCCGCCTCACTGACGACATCGCCGAAGCGAACGTGATCACGTCGCGCGTCTCCGGCGAGGAGAACCTCCACAAGGTGATCCTTGATATCGACTTCCCGGCCAAGCTCGTGCCCTCGAGCACAGACGGCCACTTCCACTTGTACATCGACAAGGCCATCCACTGGGAGGCATACGTCGACCTGCTCGGCGCGATGGCGGATGCCGGCCTGGTCGAGGAGGGCTACGTCTCGGCATCACTCGAGCGCGGTCACACTGCCGCCCGCCTGCCGTGGGTGAAGAAGTCCGACGGGCCGCGCCCCATCTGCGTCGGGTGCCGCAAGCGACCCCACGAGTTCTCCACGTACCGCTACATGGTCGCGGAGGATGGATACGCCGACGCCGACGAGGCGGTGCGTCGCAACGAAGGCACCTACAACCGCGAGAACGGCCACTTCTGGTGCGACGGCTGCTACATCCGCGCCGGTCAGCCGCTGGGGGTCGCGCAGTGAGCGCCATCACGATCGCCTACGGCCCGACCGCTTCCGGCAAGTCGACCGCGGCTCACGCCTGGCGGAAGGAGGCGCAGAGTGCGGACCTCCAGCGTGTCATCATCGACGAGGCCACGTTCAGCGCCGCCGAGCTGCGCCGCGTCGACAACCTGCTCGACGGCGGGACGGACGTCTGGCTCAACTATCTGACCGATGCGGCCGAGCCCGCGCTGCCCAGCTTCCCGAATCACGATGTCGCGATCCGGCGTTTCCACCGACGGATGCATGATGCCGTGCGTACGTACGGACTGATGCAGGAGTGCAATGGTGTCGCGATCTACGCTCCCAACCCTTACCGCGAGGAGCTGTGGGGAGACGTGAATCCTGAATGGATGTGCGCCTGCCAGCGGTACGAGGCGGCGATGGACATATGAGCGCCCACGACCTGAACTCGGCCGACTACGAGCGGATTGAGGCCGCCCTCCGCCACCTCATCCCCGAGACCAAGCGCACCGCTGCCAAGTGGCACCCGAAGGGGCTGCGGGCCTTCAACCGCACGCTCCGCAAGATCGAGCGGATCAACAAGACCGGAGAGTTCACCCAGCAATGACAAACCCCGTCCGCGCCGAGATCGACGCCATCCTCGAGAAGGCAATGATCGGCGAGCCCCGCAACATGCAGCAGGCGATGGGGCCCAGTGAGATCGGGTCCGACTGCGACCACTGCGTCGCCGCCAAGCTCGCGGGCTGGGTCCAGATGGACGAGGCCGCATGGCTGCCGTGGGTCGGCACCGCCATGCACGCCTACCTCGAGGGCGTCTTCAAGAACCTCACCGACTGGCTCACGGAAACGCGCGTCTGGGTCACCTCCGAGATTCCCGGCACGTCCGACCTTTTCCACATCCCCACCCGCACTGTCGTCGACTGGAAGCTGGTCGGCGCCACCACGCTGAAGAGCGCCAAGCGCGGCCCGACGCCGCAGTATCGCGTCCAGGCTCACGGCTACGGCCTCGGATTCTTCCGCGCCGGCTTCGACGTGCAGAACGTCGCCATCTATTACCTGCCGCGCAACGCGATCAGCCTCAAGTCCGGCATCTTCTGGTCCGAAGAGTGGGATCCCATGGTCGCACTCAACGCGCTCGACCGCCTCGACGAGATCCGGGCGACTCTCGCGAAGTTCCGCACCACCGAAGCTCGCGATGCGTACATCAGCGGCCTGCCCCGCGCAGACCACTGCTGGGACTGCCATCGCTACCCCGACGCCCCCAAGGCGGCGGCTCCAAGCTCCCTGGAAGCCATGATCGGCCTCTAGGAAGAACAAAAGAATCCACAGAGACAAAAGGAGCACAACATGAACGAATCCCTCGACGACCTGCTGGCAGGCGGCGGAAAGACTGCGAAGTTCGAAACCGTCGGCACGCGCTGGAGCGGCGTGGTCACCAAGGCGGAGCCCCGCCAGGCGACGAACTTCGACACCGGCAAGCCCGACTTCTGGGACGATGGCCAGCCCAAAATGCAGGCGGTCGTCTCGATCCAGACGGACGAGCGCATCGACGAGACCGACGACGGCGTCCGCGCCATCTACATCAAGATGTGGGGCGACCAGAAGAAGGCGTTCCGTCTCGCTGCGCAGGCGGCCGGCGGATCCCCGAAGCCCGGTGACACGTTCACCGCGACCTACATCGCCGACGGCGAGAAGCCGCAGCGTGGCTTCGCTCCGAAGATCTTCAAGTACGAGATCCAGAAGGCCAGCGCGCTGGACGCGATCGTCAACGGCACCGCACCCGCGGTGCAGCAGCCGGTCGCTCAGCAGCCGGTCGCTCAGCAGCCGGTCGCTCAGCAGGTGCAGCAGCCGGTCGCTCAGGCGGCCCCGGTGCAGCAAGCCGTGAACGTGCCGCAGGCAGGGCTCACCGCCCAGCAGGAGGCTCAGGTGAAGCTGCTGATCGGGAAGTCCCTCGAGGACGACGCGATCGCCGCGGTCATCGACGGCGCGACGCCCCAGGCCATCCAGGCGGTGCGCCTGCAGCTCGCAGCCGCGAGCAGCAACGGCTTCTGAGTCACGTAGCCGGGGTCCGCGCTCGCCCGCGGACCCCGGCACTACAGAAGGGAGGGCGACCGTGACACTCATCGGAGTCCTGCTCGTCGCGCTGATCGTCGGCGCACTGGCAACGCTCATCATCATCACCCTCGTCGGCGCGGATCGAAAACTCCGCAGGGCCCGACGTGAATCCGAAACGGAGAAATAGACCATGTTCCTGTTCATCCTCGCGATCATCCTCGCGATCATCGCAGTCGTCGGCGTGTTCGTCGCCACATCCTCAAAGGATCTGCGCTTCGGCGCGATCATCACCACCGCAATCACAGCGCTGGGCGCCATCATCGCTATCTTCTTCGCCACCTTCTACGCCAACGGCGTCGGTGAGGCGAAGGTCAAGGTCAGCTCCGTCGACCGGCAGGTCGTCGGGACTGTTGAAGAGCCTGGATCCGGCTTCAGAGCGCCGTGGGAAGACTTCGTCGAGTTCGACCTGTTCTCTCAGGAGCTGCTGTTCGCCGGCAGTGACGGCGGCGCCCCGAGCTACACCGGCGGCACGGTCAACGGCCGCGAGATCACCGTCTCTGTCGGCGGCGTCTCGGGCGGCTCCACGCAAGCCCAAGTCGACATGACCTTCGTCTACTCCGTGAACGCCGACGCCATCAAAGAGATCTACTCGGAGTACCGGTCGCAGGAGCGGTTCACTGAGCAGATCGTGACCCGCCAGGTGCTCTCGATCTCTCGGCAGGTGCCCTCCGAGTACAGCGCCATCGAGTTCCGCGGCTCCAAGCGAGGCGAGGCCGAGACGCGCATCCTCGACGCGCTCAACGAGAAGCTGGGCAAGTACGGGGTCGAATTCTCTGCGGTGACCATTCAGGACGTGCGATTCTCTGAGGACGTCGAGAAGTCGCTCACGTCCATCGAGCAGGCCAACCAGAAGGCGCAGGAGGCCGAGGCCAACCAGCGCACGAAGGAAGTCGAGAATGAGACGCTGATCGCATCCGCTCAGGCTGAGGCGGACGCCAACAAGATCCTGTCGCAGTCGCTGTCGGCACCCGTGCTGCAGCAGCGCTACCTCGACACACTGGCGAAGCTCGCCAAGGAGGGCAACCTCGTGGTCGTCCCCGAGGGCTTCAACGGCCTGGTGAACGTCGGCAAGTAGCCCAAGACCACAACTGAATACTCCGGTGAATGCACGCGTGGGGACGCGCGAGGGGAACCGGCGGCCTGGCCCTCCGAGGAACGGGCTTCACGGGCAGGAGTGCAGTAGGGCACAGCGCAGCGCGCATGCGTTACACGGGTTCGATCCCCGACCTGCCACGCAGATCAAGATCTTAAATTCGACCGAAAGGAGCAGCGTCATCAATTCCATCGACAAAGCTCTGGCACTAGCCGACCTGGACATCTACGTCTTCCCCGCCTATGAGGCGGACGAAGTCGTGGACGGGCGACTGAAGGAAGCGAAGACGCCGCGCACGCGCAGGGGTCACCACGAGGCGGTCACAGACCGCCAGCAGATCATCACCTGGTTCACCCGCTGGCCGCATGCACTCGTCGGCGTCAACGCCGGCAAGTCAGGGCTCATCTGCGGTGACATCGACATGGGCGAGGACAAGCACGGCAACGTGCACGACGGCTGGGCCACCCTCGTCGAGAACGGGCTGGACGAGCTGCCCGACACGTTCAACTACGAGACCCGCCGCGGCGGCAGTCACTACATCTACGAGCCAGTCGACGGGCGGTACCTGAACGGCACGAAGAATCACGTCACCCCCCAGGGTGTCGTGCTCGACTCGATCGACCGCCGCGCCGGCTCCTCGTACTTCATCTGGTGGGGCGACGAGGTGCCCACTGCTCGCGACGAGTTCGCGCCGGCGCCGGAGTGGCTCCTCACCCCGGCCACCGAGCCCGACTACTCCCCGTTCGGTGGCACCGCCGATGAGTGGCTCGCGAAATGCGAGCCCGGCGAGCCCGGCAGCTTCCTCCTCGAGTTCGTCGACAACATCCCGAAGGAAGACTTCGGCCACGACGAGATGATCCAGATGCAGGCGGCCCTCATCGGCCTCGGCGCATCAGGCAAGCCCGGCGTCCCGTGGGCGCTCGACCAGCTCCGCCGGGAGTGGCTGCGACCGCCTTACGACACGGAGGTCTATCAGGCCGACTGGCTCATGGGACTCCGCGGTGCGATCGACAAGTACGGAGCTTTCGAGGGCGACATCCTGGCCGACTTCGCGGGGCCGAAGGCGGCGCCCGTGGAGATCGACTACGTGGATGCTGCTGGGCGCGTGAACGACCCCGCATTCTTCACCGCCTGGACGTCGCTGCCCGCTGCAGTGACACCCGAGTCGCTCACAGAGCGCGTGCGGCACGTCCTCACCCTGGTCCTTGCAGATGGTGCAGTCAGCCGCCGGGAAGCCGTCGAGATCGCATGGAACGCAGCCGCGCGGAAGCACGCGGACTGCACGATTCAATCGCGCGAGGGTGTGGAGGCCCTCGCCGCCGACACGTTTCCGGGCGAGCGGCTATTCACGATGGAAGAGGCGCAGGCCCAGCCCGAACTAACCCAGGGCGCGAAGTCCAGCAGGCGCGTTCACCTACTCAAGCCGACCGAAGAGGCCGCGCTGGAAAGCATCACCTGGTGGGGCGACGGAAAGAGAGAGGAGAACTTCATGGCACGCATGCACGAGATCAACCCCGTCATGAGCGAGGCGTACTACCGCCTGACGCGCTGGATGCTGCTCTCGCTCATTTTCGCGAGCAAGGCGGTCATCCCCGCGGAGAACGGCACCATGGTGCCCCTGAACTTCTACGGCATTCGCCTAGGCCCGTCCGGCTCCGGCAAGTCGGAGTCGCTGCAGCCGATCCAGGACATGATGGCGGCCTACTACCTCCCCGAGGAAGACCCCGACATTGGTGGAGACTCGACGACCGCCGGCCTCACGCAGGCTCTGATTCGCAGAGACGGCCGCACGTCGTTCTTCCACGCAGACGAGGCCGACGCGGTCTTCCGCAGCTGGTCTGAGTCGCAGGGCGCGTTCAGCGGCATGAAGAACCGAATCATGGACATCTTCGGCAGCAAGGTGCCGATGCTCAACCGCACTGGGGCTAAGGAAATCTCCGGCATCCGCGCCACGGCGTACCTGTGCGTCGATCTCACCGGAGTCGACGATCGAATCACCGACGCTATCGAGCCGCACGATTGGGAGAGCGGGTTCGTCAACCGCTTCGTCTGGGCGAAGGGCGAGCGGAAGCGGATGTCCGACGAGCAGAAGATGTTCCGCATCAGAAGGCCTGGCCAGACCGGCGGCAGAGGGATCGAGAACTGGTACGGCCAGTGGGCAGCACAGTTCCGTGCAGTCTCCGAGACCCGACTGACGTCGCCGGACGGCAAGCCGGTGTGGATCGACATGAAAGACGATGTCCTCCTGCGAGATGTCGAGGTGCAGAACCGCTTCGAGGCGCTCGCTCAGAACAGCGCCTACCCGGAGAGACTCAGGCCTACGTTCACTCGAATGACGATGACCATCCGCAAGTGCGCCGCGCTCGTGGCAATCACGAAGAGGCGCACTGTCATCGAGATGGAGGACTATCTCATCGCGCTCGAGCAGGCGGAGGAGTGGGTCGAGAACATCCTCGAGATGGTGGAAGCCACCGACGAATCCCCGCGGGCTCGCCAGGCCAACCGTCTCGCCGCGCTTATCGCCTCGCGGCCGGGCCGGTCCATGAAGCGCACCGAGATCCACGCGCAGAAGGGCTACGCCGGCAACTCGAAAGACACCAACTCGCTGATCGACGAACTCGTCCAACAGGGGCGAGCGGAGATCCTGCCCATCGGCAAGACCGAAGCACTCATCCGCCTCGAAGAAGGGAGCGCAGCATGAACCTCACGCCGCTAGAAGAGGCCCACTGGGTCTACACGCACCGCGAGGAGTATGACCGTCAGCAGCGCTATGACGCCGCCGTCTCGCTCTCTCAGTGGGGGCGATTCTCGCTCCGTCAGGTGGCCGCGATCTGCGGGATCGCCCACTCGACCGTGAAGGTGGTCGCGGGCTCCAAGTCCGAGAAGACCGGCGGACGGTTCAACCCCGCCTGTCTCCCGATCCTCATCGACATCCGCGGCAGAAGGGTGCGCGGTGAGGCCGTCGACGCGGACACCGTCAGGCGTCTCGTCTCCACCGGCACATCCCTCGGCTTCGCGGCACGCCTCAGCGAAATCCCCGAGTCCTATCTCAGGCGCAGGCTCGAACGATCCGAGGAGGCAGCGTGAACGACGAGACCATGCCACTGCCCGTCTACCCGTGGCCCATCAGCGAGGCGCGCATGGCGCTGCTCCGGGAGGCGAAGGCCCGTATTGACATCCCGATCCGCGTGGTCCCTGTGGAGGCCGCTCATGGCTCGCCTGGGCGCGTTCTGTGCTTCGGCCTGACGCCGCCGTTCATGTGCAAGACGGCGCCGATTGCGCCGCAGAACGTGTTGAGCGTCGACTCGATCGAGAACGCGCTCCGGTTCTGGCTCAACCCGTTCTCCGATGAGCGTCAGTTCGACGAGGCGCACTGGATGAGCAACGTCATGGGGTGCGACGTCACCCTCGTTGCCGAAGAGGACCACACGGGCAAGGTTCGATTCGATGTCTGATTCCTGGGCACCCATCCCCGGCTGGGAGAAGCTCTACGAGGTGTCGAATGCCGGCCGGGTCCGCAGCTTGGATCGGCACTGTAACCGCGGGTTCCGAGGATTTGGCCTGGTGCCGGGTCGCCTACTGAAGGCGATCTACCGCGAGGGCTACCCCTCCGTCAACCTTCGGGATGGCGAGCGAGTGGAGCAACACGGTATCCATGTCCTCGTGGCCAGCGTCTTCGTTCCAGGCCGTGGTGAAGGGCTCGAGGTATGCCATCGCAACGGCGACCGCCGCAACCCCCAAGCTTCGAACTTGCGGTGGGGCACTCGCCAGAGCAACATCCTCGATCAGATCGCGCACGGCACACACGCGCAGTCGTCGAAGACGCACTGTCCGCAGAGACACCCGTACACCAAGGCGAACACCTACTCGCCTCCATCTAGGCCCACTGCGCGCCATTGTCGAGCTTGCATGAGAGCCCGGCACCAGGGGATCGATCCATCGTCCGTCATCGTTGAGGAGGAGATCCGATGAGCCTCTCGCCCGAAGGGACCGCCTGGGACGCCTACTTCGAGAAGTACGGCATGAAGGGCACCGGCGCCAAGGCGAAAGCCGACCAGGACGAGTCCGACGAGACGAAGTTCGACCTGCTGGAGACGCGACTGCCGCTGGGCGAGCTGACCGGCACGCAGGCGCGCATCTGGTCGGAGGCCGAGCAGGCAGGCTTCGAGCTGCAGGGGTACTCGTCACTCGTGCACTTCTACGACAAGGTGCAGAAGACCAACGGAAAGACGGCCAATGCCGGCGACATCACCAAGCCCGCGCACGACTTCCGCAACATCTTCATCGGCGGGCACCTCGCGAAGATGAAGCTGCGCTTCCACGCGAGCTGGCTGGAGAGCGGATTCACGGCGTTCGTGTGGGATCCGGTGGGTCGCTACATGTACGCGAACTCGCGCGCCGAGGACGAGCGTGAGACCCACTGGGTGATCCGCGGCTCCCAGGAATTCGAGCTGTGGATCGACGAATGGCGCGAGAGATTCACCGGCGACAGTCGCCGCCTCGAGAAGGAGCGCGCGGAGGCCCGCAAGCAGGCGCGACGGGACGCGATCTACCAGGACTACCTCGACTACCAAGACGGCGTCGGAAAGTACGCAGACGAGCGAGAGGAGGCGGCATGAGCAAGGTTCGACCGACACAGGGTCTGCGCAACAAGCGCGCGAGAAGGACCAAGGAGCTGGTCATCGCGCTGAACGACGAGGAGCACAAGGCGATCTTCGGCGCCGCGGCGTTCACCCGCGACTTCGCTGCTGTCTGGGCGCGAGACGTGCTGCTCTCGCGCGCCGCTGGCCTCTACAGGCAGCGGAATCTCCTGGACGGGGTCACCTCGTGACCTTCCAGCTGAGCGCCGACCCCGGCAAGAACACCGGCATCTCGCTCGGATACTACGACGCCACCACGCCGTACCAGCTGCTCCAGCGTTGGCAGGTCCATCACGGGCTCGAGGGCTTCCTGCGGTGGCTCGACGCGGTCGTCGACGAGCTGGAGCACGTCGACGAGATCATCGTGGAGCGGTTCATCGCCAACCACGACGAGGACGGCGACCTCTCCGGCGTGCCGATCGAGGGCGCGATCGCGCTCTGGGCCCGCCAGATCGGCGCGGTGGTCATCTGGCAGACGCGCTTCGACAAGGGCGCACTCACTGGCTACCCGGACGACGCGGTCACCAAGGCGCAGCGTCAGCGGGTCCGGTTCGACTGGCTCGCCGAGCACGGCTTCGCGAAGGCCGGCACCGAGAACGACGACACCAACGACGCAATCACCCACGGCATTGTCTCGCTCAGGAAGCGGAAGCACATGCCGACAATCAGGGCCTTCTGGGGTCGTGGAAGGAAGGATGCAGCATGAAGGAAGTCTGCAGTTGCAACGCGAGCTTCGAGTACGACCGCACCGGCGGGACCATGCCAGACGACCGGGTGGAGCGTGTCCACGAGATGCTGCTCGATTGGCGGAAGAGCCACCGCCACGAGTTCGCGCCGGAGCCCGAAAGCCATCCGACGATCCTCGAGTCCAGCTCGTCGCACGAGCGGGTCGACCAGTACCTGAGCACGGAGAACGACATCCCGTTCGGATTCACGCGGAACGAGGTTCGATGAGCGTCGCGGCGAGGAAAGCGCGAAAGAGGCTCCAGCGAAGCCTCCGCCTGTTCGACCAGCGCGAGGCAGCGGCAGCACTGTGGCGCCCGAAGGCGAAGACGCCGACCGGTCGCTACGGCGATCCTCGCGGGCTCGGGTGGATCAGCGGTCCCGAGATCATGGCTCGGATCCTCGCGCGCAGGGCATAACTCGCCGATATAGCTCACCTGCGCATGCGCCAAGCGGGCGACCCGAAGGTCGCCCGCCCAGAGATGGGATCACGCTCCTCTCAGACGGCGTTGCCCCACGGGGGCGTGGTGGGGTTGCCGTCATTCTCGACGATCTGCTCAACCTGTTTGATGTAGCCTGCACCGATCGTGTCGACTGCATCCTCAGAGAGAACGACTTCGCCTTCGTTGATCACGGCGACTTCCGACTCAGGGGTGACAGTGGCGGCGACTTCAGGCGCGACATAGACCGGCTGCGAGGAAGAACCGATCAGCCACTTCTCGGCGGCGGGCCAGCGGCGACCGATCTGCCGCGCGACCCAGTAGTAGGCGTAGATCACGGCGGCCGCCGCAATGAAACCAGCGAGCTGACGCCAGCCGGAGCCAACCTGCTCGTCGATGAAGGCGAAGAAGTCGGCCACAGCCGGGATCTGCGCGGCGAGGAACGCCAGGAGCGAGCCCCACCACACGGGCACCGCCGTGCGGAAGTATGCGGTCGCGTCAATCTTCGGGAGGATGGGTGCGAGGTTCGTCATGCGTTCTCCTTCTATTCAGTGGGGGTGGGTGGTCAGAGGATCGCGAGCGAGGCCAGGTCAAAGCCGTCTTCGGTCACATCGAAGATGAGGGTGCCGGGCAGCGAGTCGCGGCCCTTGACGTTGCGATACCAGTCCGAGCCGCTGTCGAGCGTCGGGGCTCCGACCCAGAAGCGCTCGCGCTTGGTGAACGGGTTCTGGCCGGCGACGCCGGCGCCGAACGAGTGGTAGTGCGCGGTGACCATGACGTCGGCGCGGGTGACCGCCTGGTCGCCGAAGGTCTGCCCCTGCCACCAGTCGATGGCTTTACCGGGCGCGAACTGGTTGCCGTGGACGAGCCCGATCGGCGTGCCGGCGAAGTCGACGCAGAGCGACTCGTCGAACTCGGCGGGGAAGTGCCAGGTGGCGTCGATGCCGGCGATCTCCGCGGCCTGCTGCACGCGCTTGTGAGCGTGGATGCCCCAGTCGTCGGACGGGTTGCCGAGGTTCTGCTTGCCGTGCCGCCACGCGGCATGGTTACTCGAGACGACGCCCACTTCGATGTCGTCGACATGGTCTTTCGCCACGTGTACGAACTTCAGCAGCTCGGTCGCGTAGCAGGCGATCTGGTCGGGGAGTGACAGGTCGTTGGTGAACATCGGGTTGCCACCGGACTCGAAGCCCTCGATGCCGTCGCCGCCGTCGAGGATAAGCACGGACTCGGGAGCGCGCTTGGCCAGCTCTTCGTCGACCTTGCGCCGTGCCTCCGTCAGGCGGGCGAGCAGCTCAGGGGTGCCACCGCGGCGGCCAGTCTTGCCGATCTGCCAGTCAGCCACCACGACCACGGTGGAGCGACCAGAGGCGGGTCCGCGGAGCACGGGCGTCACGCTCTCGGCAATCCTGCGTGCCTCGGCGTACAGCTGCTCGAGCGGGAGCGCCTCGGCCATCGCGATCCCGGTCTTCGGCCACGCGCTAATCTTGTTCGACGACTGGTCGATGCCATAGGCGATCGTCCTGATTGCGAAGTTGTAGAGGTCCGGGTTATCGCCGGACGAGCGGACGAGTTCGCGCGCGTCCTCGAGGGTGACGGGGCGATGCCTGATGAACCGGAACTCCTTCCCCTTGTCGGTATCTTTGCTCTCGTTCTCCTCACCGGGCAGGAGGCCGTCGGCGCCGGGGGCCGCGGACGACGCGGTCAGGACGCCCGCCTCACGCGCCTTCCTGCGGCGAGACGAGACGTAGCCGGCGCTGGCGTTCCACTTCTCGCAGACGGCGTCACGGGTCAGCTCGTCGTCGAGCAGGTCGGCATAGAACTCAGCGTTGTCCTCAAGGTCCGGTCGTGAAGGCATTTCGTGTGGTCCCTCTCGTGGTCGATTAGCGCTCTAATCGCGTGGTCGTGGTCAGGCGGATTCGGGGGCCTCATGGGCGGGCAGCAGTGTGAGATGCCCGATACCCAGGCGGCGGAGGATGGGGAGGGGAAGCTCGGGCATCGGGCCCAGTCGCTTCTCGATGTTGTTCCAGAGCCAGAGCCGGGTCTCGCGGGAACGGATGGCGTCGTTCATCTCGTGGGACTCCTGCTGGACGACGGCCAGCTTCGCGGCGAGATCGGTGACCTGCGTCTGTAGGTCTGCGACTGCAGCAGTGACTCGCTGCTGAACGACGCCTTCGACAAACTCCTGGAACTCGACCTGGCCGTTGAGGAAAGCGGTCGTGGCCGCCGATTCAGTCTTCGTCTCCTCGGTTTCCGCCTCCACCTTCTTTCCGCGGAACAGCAGCCACGCGCCGCCGAGGCCAACCGAGATGCTGCCGAGCACCGTCAGCGCAGTCCGAACAATCTCATCCATTACGACACCTGGGCGATGGCTGCAGCGACGACCGCATCCTGCGCATCCTGCTTGCGCCGCTCGCGGTTGATGCGCCAGAGCGTCCACATGGGGAAGGCGAGCAGGGCGGTGAAAGCGCAGGCGACTACGCCGCGGTCCCCCACGCCCTGGAACACCAGCGTCCAGAGAGCTGCCGCGTAGCCCCCAAGGACGAAGAGCATCAGGAGCTTGCCGGCTCCCTCGAGGTACCAGAAGCGCGGGAAGATGAGCCCGAAGGCGGCGCTCACCGATGCGACGAGGAGGGTCCAGGAAGAGATCGACGAGATCTCGGAGTTGAGGACGATGTCGAAGCTCGGCATGCCCAGCTTGATCGCGAGGATCGCCATGACGATGAGCACGCCGTCGAAGTACGGCAGGACGTACCGCTTGAGTTCCGCGGACGTCGCGTCCCGATCCACGCCCGCGGGGATCGCATCTGGATGCCAGATGGTGGCTCGGAAGATGCGTGCAGCCAGCACTTTGAGGATCAAGGTCTCACCTGTTTTCAGTCCTGCGGGTGGAAACGCAGGGGCGTTGGCGGCTGCCGAGCGCCCCTGCGTTTATCAGGCGTTCTTGATCTCGTCGACCTGCGCCTTGGTGGCGTCCCACGCCTTGGCGCCATTGAGCTTCGCGGCCTCCCATTCAGCCTTGGAGAGAGGGCGCTTCTTCCCGGTGATCGGGTGGATCACGTAGACGCGGTCGTACGGTGCTCGGTTGTAGACGTAGCTCGGTTCCATGTCGTCCTCCTCGGACTCGTCGGGCTTGGGTGCCGGCTTCGGAGCCGGCTTGGGGTTGAGGTGGGATCCGCTGCCACTGGAGGCGAACGCGGGGATGACCCAGGGGTTGTTGAAGTCGCCGACGTGCCACTGCTCGCGCGGCGAGACGAAGTCGACGCGGAGGCCGGCGAGGCGCATGAGCGCGGCGAAGCGGGCCCAGCCCATCTCGGCCCAGTTGTCCACGTCGATCGCGAAGACTTCCTGGTTGTGGTACCAGCCGCCGTGGCTCGACCATCCCGGCACCGCGGCTAGCTGGCCGAAGGCGTTGCGGTAGAGCTTCTGCGCGCTCAGAGGCCGGTAGCCGTTCCAGGTGTACTTCCCGGTACTGTTCTGCCCGGTGATGCGCAGGCGAACGCCGTACTTCTTGACGCCCTGCTGCACGGCCCAGTTCCAGCGTGCGAGCGTGCCGGCGGGCAGCCAGATGTTGTTCTGGACGTGGATCAGCTTGTGGAGGGGGACTTCGCCGTTGCGGTAGGCCATCACGCCACCTCGTATTCGAATGTCAGGTAGGCGTTGGTGCCCACGGCATGGGCGGCGCTCGTCGGATAGGTCGCGTTGACGTTGGTCCCGTGCGTGAGCGCCGATCCGACGACCTGGGGGAGACTGATGGTGAAGCTGCTTGCGCCGGTGTAGCGGGCGATGGCGATGTACGCCGTCGTGTTGTTCGCGAGGTAGAAGGACCCGTCGCCGAGGCTGCGTACCGACGTGGTGTCGAGCGGGGTGACAGGCAGGGAGACGCTGATGTTGCCCGAGGGCGAGCCGGCGCCTGTGCGCTGGATGCGGACACGGCCGCGGACCACCTTCCCTTCCTGTTCGTAGGAAGCGGTGACGGAGATCTGCGAAGCGGTGAGCCCGGTGACCGTCGGCGTGTAGGCGGTGCGGGGGCGGCTCTCGATGCTCCAGGCGCCGGCGGTGTAGCGCCAGGTCACGCCTGTCTCGACGACCAGCCAGCCGACCCCGTTACGGAGCTTCGGGGCGGCGAGGGCGAGGCGGTCGGCGTTGCTGCCGGTGTAGTAGCCCTGGCTGACGGCGATCTCCTCGACCATGTCGTCCAGGGCGTCATTGACCGCAGTGGCCATGGCGTTGAGGGTCGTCTGGATCGGGTTGACGATGGTTGTCTCGTCAGCCAGAGGGATCCCTCTCGGAGTGCTCGCCATACGTTCAACGCTAGACGCGAATTTGGCGCTTAATTCTAGAGCGCGGGAGGCATGTGAAACCAGCCGGTGAGCCAGACGTTCGCATTCTCCTTCGAGAGGAGCGCCGGGTTCACCGGGGTAACGCTCGTGCCCATGTAGAAGAAGATGTCGGCGTAAGCCAGCCCCACGCTCGCGCCAACGCGCACATTCGCCGCCGTGAATTGCTCATCGGGCGTCGCGTGGAACGAAGACACCTTTGCAGCGGTGAACGTGTAGTGGACGCGCAGCCGGTCGAGCTTCAGCTCCACGGAGGCGATCCCCGTGGACGTGTGGCCCGCGTCATTGATGGCTTGCCACGCTGTCGCGGAAACGCGACGAATGGTGCCCGAGATGTCGGGAAGATTGCTCATGATTCTCCTTGGGTGGTGGGCGGCTATGAGAACACCGGGGTGGCGGCGATGTAGCGGTCGCGCAGTACGACGGACTGGGTGCCGGTCGCGTTGGATACTCCGAACGTGGAGAAGTCCATGTCGAGTACGTAGGTAACGCCCGGCGTGGTGTCGATCCGCGTTCCGCCGCGCGCCTGCACCCAGCGCCGGGAGCCATCTGACTGCCAGGCTTGGAGGTCACGGGTCGGGCTCGCGTTGATACGGTGACCCGCGGTGGTCGCGGGCGTTCCGTTGATTCGCAGACCGACGAAGGGAACCACAACCGCGTTGGAGCTGGCGCTGTACGCGGTCGTCCATGCTTCACTGAAGTCGACGATGTAGACGGAGGCGACTGCAGTGAAGGTCAGGGTGCAGGTGTCGCTACTGTGCCTGGTGAATGCGGCCTGCGTACCTGCGGCCGACACTGAAGCGTTGTAGACGAGCGCATCCGAGTTCGCGACGCTCACCAGTCCGAATGCTGCGTTCGCCAGGGGCACCAGGGTGCCCGTGGCGGGGTTGCGCACCTCCATCCCGGTCGCGATGCCGTAGCCGATCCGCACGAGTTCCTGATTGCTCGCGTTGAGCGCGCGGAAGCCCTGGTTGGTCATCTCCGTCCGGGCGCCCGATGCGGACGAGCGGATGAGAGCACCTGTGATCGTGTGTTTCGCGGTGATGGCGTTCGCATCGAGCTTGTCCACCGTGACCGCGTTGGCCGCGAGCTTGTCCGTGGTCACGGCCAGCGCGTCGAGCTTCACCGTACTAACGGCGCCAGCGAGGATCTTGTCGGCGGTGACCGCGTTGGCCGCGAGCTGCCCTGCCGTGACCGCCAGGGCCGCGATCTCGCGTGTCGTGATGGAGTTGATCACGAGCTTGTCGCCGGTGATCGTGTTGGCGAGGATCTCATTGGCCGTGACCGCGCCGGCGGCAATCTTCGCGGTGGTTACCGCATTGGCCTCGAGCTTCGCCGTGGTGACCGCCAGCGCGTCGAGCGTCCGCGTGGTGATGGCGCCGTCGACGATCAGTTCACCGGCGACCATCCGGCGGATCCGCACGTCGCGAACGCGAACGCGGGTGGTGGAAGGCATGTCGGCAAGAGTGAAGAAACCGACTCGGACAGCGGTCGCCCCGGCCGGGATTTCGCGCTCGGCGGTGAAGGTCCCTGCCGTCGGCAGATCCATGAGGACCACCGCGCTGGCGCCATCGAACGCCAGGTTGACTCGTGCGGTCCCGACGGATCCGGCCACATTCTCGCGGGTCACGGTGAAGCGGAAGCGTTCGCCTGGAGTCACGGGGAAGCTGGTGCTTGCGTGGTACGCGCCTTGCTGCGTGCCTGTTCCGTTCTTCTCCAGTCCGCCGTTTGCCGGGGTCCATGGCGCATACCCCGCTGGGTTAGCAAAGGTGGGGTCGTTGAAGTAGTTCTGAAAGTCGGTGACCAGAAGCTTCTCAACGGAGACGGTGTTCGCCTCGAGGCGGTCGCCTTTCATCAGGCCGTACGTGCCGGAGCCGATGTTCACCAGCGGCAGGTAGGTCTCGTCGAGGGTGCCCTTCACCCACGCGTCCCCACTCCATCGCCAGAAGGCGAGCAGCTTGCCACCGACGCCAAGGGAGGACCACTGCTCCCATGTGTCCTCCACAGCAGTGCCCACACCGGATGGCTCGGTGGTAGCCCGGTAGGTTTTGGACTTGCCGGATGCGGTCTCCTGGGCCTGGTTGGCGGTCGTTTGAGCGTTCCCGGCAGCGGTCTGCGCGGCGGTCGCGGTCGTCTGTGCTGCGTCGGCGGCGGCCTTGGCCTGCGAGGCGCGGAGCTGCGCCGCGTTTGCCTCAGAGAGGGAGACGCCGGCGAAGAGTTGCTTCGAAGTGCCGCCCGAGACCATGTAGTTAGCGAGCAGGAGAACCTTCGCCTGAGACGTGGCGGGCGGGAAGGACGTGGTGGCGGCCCCGTCCGTGCTGAGATGTACCCCCTGGTAGGGAGCCGTAGCAGTGAGCTTCGTCCACTCGCCAGAGGCGTTGGGCACGACGGCTGCGCTGATGCCTGGCGCGTACATGAAGCTTCCGCCAGCCGCGTTGTTGCTGACCGGAGTTCCCGCCGGAGCGGCGGGAAGAGACCAGGGTGCGGGCAGTGTCACGGTGTTTCCACTGATGGCGCCGTTCGCGTAGACGACGAGGTTGCGGGTGTACTCGCCTGCCGCCCACTTCTTGCCCTTGCCGTCGACATAGTTCCACACAGCGAGGTAACTATTCGCCGGGGTCGAGCCATTGTGCCAACCCGCGGTGGAGGCGAGCTGGACGACGGTATCGCCAGGGTTGAGGGGGGCAGCGAGGACCGTTCGCGTGCCCGCCCGCTCGGAGTACTGGGGCACCGCGATGGCAAGTCCATCCACGTCATACGGCTCGAGGGCGAAGTACACGCGAGAAGCGACACCGGGGTTAACCTGCTTCACCCAGGTCGAAGCGAGGAGGGGCTTCGATGGGTCGATAGGCACGAACTCATCCAGCTTGCGCGAGACCGCTGTACTCGTCCCGGCGTAAAACGCTCCAGAAGTGCCCGTCGGCTGGTCGCCGACCTCGAGGGTGAACTGCGAGAAGTTCAGCGAGCCGAGGGCGGCGTCACCGTTGGTGATGAGGTCTGTGCCACGCGCCTTGATTGCATCTGCGTCAAGCTGCGCGGCGTCGGCGGCCGCCTTCGCGCTGTCGGCTTTCTGCTGGGCGGTGGACGCGGCGGTGGACGCGGCGACCGCGACGCCGGATGCAGTACCAGCGTCGGTGAGTGCTTGATCGATCTTGCCGTTGACCGCGTCCGAAATCTTCTCTTCAGTGATCGCACCGGCCTTGATGACTTCGGCCTGAATGGAGTCGAGCTTGAGGTTCCCGCCGTCGATGATGCGGCCGATGAGATCCGTGTCGACGGTCGGCTTGGTGGTGACGGGGACGCGATCGGACTCGAGGGAACGGTTGCCCGAAAAATCGACTGCTACGACGGCGTAGTGGAAGGTGGCGTTGTAGGCGGTCTCTGGGGCGACGATCGTGTCGACCCGGTCGATACGCCCGACGGGCACGGCCGTGCCGCCTGTCGCGGCGGCGTAGCGGAGCACCTCGCCGTGCGAGAAGTCAGCGGGCTGGGAGGCGCTCGTGGAGGTTCGCCCGGCCCAGGAGAGCAGCACCTGGCCTTGGCGAGACGTACCCGTAAGGGGCTCGGGCTTCGGTGGCGGCGTGGTGTCCTTAGCAAGCGTGAGTACGACGGGCGCCGAAAACTCGCCCGCGACGCCGGTGCCGGACACGGCGCGGATCTTGAATGCCCACTCCATCCCGGCGGGCAGGCCGAGCGCCTTCAGCTGCGGAGCGCCCTCGGTGCGAGGTTCCTCGGCGACATTCACCCACGACTCGCCGGCGACGTTGGGGCGCCCGAACAGCTCGTAGCGAGCGATGCTCAGCGGGAGCCCGTCGACGTCGGAGTCGACCTGCGTGGAGGTCGCGAAGACGGTCGCTCGCGGGTAGCCGTACTCATCGAAGTAGGCATCTGACGTGGCGCTGGGCTCGGCGGGAGCTGCGGGCACGCGCGCGGCCTGCGCGAGCTGCTCCTGCTGGTCGGCGAGGCTGAGGTTCGCGTCCGCGAGCGCACGGCGCGTAGCGGCGGACCCCTGCTGTGCAGCCTTGCTGTTGGACTTCGCGATGGTCGCGTTGCGAGCCGCGAAGTCCAGGTTCTCCTCGACCTTGCGGCGCCATGCCTGCGACACGTCGTCCAGGTTGGAGTCGGGCCAGTTGATAGTCACGCGGAGGCTCCGTTCATGGGGTTGGCGCTGAGTTCGCCTGCAGTGATGCCGGCCGGGTGGAAGTCGTTCCACTGCGCGGCGGTGCGGATGGTGGTGCGAGTGGCGAAGTCGAACATGGAGGACCACCAGGGCCCACCGCAGTGCTGCTCGGCCTTGAATGTGGCGCCGTCCGGGGCGTAGGTCACCGAGCGGATACGGAACAGGAGACCGTCAGCCACGAAGAAAGACCCCTCGAGGTTCCCGAGCGGGTGCGTAGCCGGGTCCTGCTGAGCTACCACTTCACCTCCGAAGAACGCCTCGGGAGTCGTGAAGAGCGTCTCGATCGTGCCGATAGTTCCGGTGATCGAGTACGTCGCAGAGGAGTGACGGGAGAGCAGCGCCTGTGCTGCGCGCCACGCCTGTTCGTACGAGTTCAGGAACGGCATCTCGACGATCGGCGCGACCTCCTGCGGCGCCCGATCGGCGCTCAGCCCGGTCGACATACGGAGCACGCTGCGCTGATAGAGCATCCCGGTGCCGTAGATGCGGAGCGAGGAGTAGTCCCCCTCGCTGGCCGTCATCGAGATTTGATACGGCGCGTACTGTTCGTCGCTCGGGCCCGTGATCGTGACCTTGATGCGGGATCCGCCGTCGAGCAGCTCGAGCTTCATGTCTCCGCCGCCCGCCTTCCACTGCGCGGCCTTGATCGGCAGGTTATCCTTGCCGGAGACGGCGTAGACCGAGGCGGAGCCGACGTACTCTCGAAGCACGGAGTCGACCACGGAGGGCTGCAGGATGGAAGTGGCGCTAATTCCATAGGCGCCGGAGGTGTCCTCGTCGGGCGTGAGGTCGATGTTGTACTCGACGATCTCGTTGGCGTCGACCTGGAAGACCTGGACGTCCTCGTTCCAGCCGCCGACGGGGTAGATGAGCTGGTTCGCGGGTGCGAAGGTCTTGCTCCACGCCACCTCGACGTTCTGAGCCAGCTGACCTTCGCTCGCAGACCAGCTGTAGTCGGCGAAAGACCGCGCGCTAATGACGGAGCAGCCGGTGAGCGTGCGGAACGCGTACTTGTCGCCGATGAGGGAGAGGGCGATCTGTTGCGCGATGCACAGATCCTTCAGGTGGTCGAGGACGTTCCCTTCCCAGCCGATGTAGTTCACCGGCCGGGCGGATGCAGCGGCGGAGACAACGATGTTGGTGGTGATGCCGCACAGGCCGAGGTAGTAGAGGATTGCCCCTCGCAGCGTGCCGGAGTACGCCTCCGCCGTGCGAGTGACGTTCAGCTTGGCGATCTTCGACAGCCCGGTCACGCTGGCGTTCACGCCGTTCCCGCTCCCCAGGCCCAGCTCGCCGGTGGTCGTACCCATCTCGGCGTCGCGAAGCGTGACAGGCTTCCCTTTCAGCACGCGGGTCGAGGGTGTCTCGGGCAGCGTGAAAGACATGGCGCCGGCGCCACCTGTCGTGTCGCCAGGGATCAGCGGGGTGGAGTCAGCGACGACAGACCAGTCGCTCAGGTTGTGGTGCCAGACATCCCCGACCTTGACGTCGACGGCGCTCACGGCCCCACCTCGACCAGTCGGGCAGAGACGCTCATCCGGCCGAAGTACGCGGAGATCGGAACCTCGGTCGGCGGGTCGAACATCCGGCAGCCGGAGTTCCCGCCGCCGCGAATGAAGCCGGCGCCGACCGGGGACTGGCCGATGGGGAGGACTTCCACCATCATCCCCGCGATCGTCCCGGAGCTGGGAAGGAGGGTGCCGCCGACGTTCAGGCCAGGCTGCACCCGGATGCCGATGCCCGTCATGTTTCCGGCCTGGGGGATCACGGTGGTGAAGCGCGTCGGGTCGCTCGCGGCGATCGCCGGGAGCGCCTGTGACGGAGCGAGTGCCGTGTGCCCATTGAAGGTCTGCAGGCTGACGATGCTGCGCTCCGCGGCGGCACTCGCAGAATGGATGCCGACGTGTGCGGCAAAGCCGGGCGGGACGGGGACGTAGCAGACGGGGGCCTGGCCGCCGGTGGTCGTGAACAGCGCGGACACCTTCGGCAGCTTCTTGGCGTTCGCTGCGGTCACTACCCCAGTCGGGCGCTGGAGGGCACCGATGATAGGCCCGTCCGTCACGCTGAGCCCAGGGAAGGACCAGTGGGCGGGGAGGGCGTTCTTGATCATGGGATCAAGCCAGTGGACAAGCTCGTCGACGTTCGTCGAGTCGACGCCGTAGTACATGTCGCTGAGCAGGCGTGCCGTCTCGGTGGGGACCGTGTTCCACGAGAGGTCGTATTCCATGTGGGTCGCGCGCGAGCGCCGCCCGGAGGTGCGTCCGTTGCGGTCTTGCGTCGTGGCGCTCCAGCCAACGGGTTGGAACGCGGTTCGCGGCGCGGGCGCCTTGATCCACTGCTCCGAGCCCCGAAGGCCCATCCAGACCGTGCTTCCCATTACGCTGCCCCTCTCCGGGCGGTGACGACGTTGTGCGAGCCCACCGAGCCCGCAAGTGCGGCGCCCGGCAGGATGAGCTGCAGGTTCGCTGCCAGCAGGTCGGCGAGGAGGCGAGCGGAGGACGCGGAGATGTCCATGGGGCCGCCGCCACCGGCTCCGATGCCTGCGGGCGCGACAGCCTTGCCCTGCTTGGCCATGCGGTGCATGAATGCCAGGTTGTTGACGCCGATCGTGCGGGTGGCGTCGGCATTGAAGACGAACTCTTTGCCGTGGACGGCGCCGCGAACCTCAGAGGAGCTAGCGCCGCCGGTGTAGCCGCCGCCGGAGAAGCCGGCGCCGTCCACCTGGATCGAACCGGTGCCCCTGTCGAACTTGGCGCCGATACGCCGTCCGGCGAGGGTCGCTCTGAGGCCCTCGGCGAGACCACCGCCGACCTGCGAACCGAGGCGAACGCCGCTGTTCCAAGCGTTGGCGCCCTGTCCGTTGGCCCAGTTGCCTGTCGGGTTGTAGCCCTTGAGGCCCTGCTCGAGACCTGCTCGAACCCCGCCGGAAGTCTTCGATCCGACCTGACCACCCGCGGCCTGGCCGAGCGTCTGCTGCTCGTTGGCCCAGCCGCTACGGATGACGTCGATCTCGCCCATGTCTGCCTTGAGGCGGTTGTCGAAGGTGTCTGCGACGCCGATCGCAAGCTCGTCACCGGCGTAGAAGGCGTCGAGCAGGCCGCCCTCGGCTGCGATGGCGATGGAGCGGCCCACGGCGTCGCCCATCTTGCGGCCGCCTGTGTTTTCGCCGAGGCCAAGGTCGAAGCCCTCACCGAATGCCGCGCCCGCGCCTGCTCCGCCCGAGGCGGCCGTAGTGGCGGCCTGGGCCATGAACTCGCTGAGCGCCTGCATGGCGGGATCGCCATTGAATTCGACCGTGATGTTGCGCGGGACGTGCTGGATGATCGTTCCCATGTCGCCGAACGACTTGGCGTACTTCTCGATCTCCGCACGGTTGTACCCGAGCCCCGTCGCCTGGTTGACGAACTCGCCACGGAGGCGAGCGGCGATGCGGATCAGCTCCTCCTGGCTGGTTCCGGAAGCGGCCAGCGACTGGAGGTATGACTGGTAGTTGCCGACGAGGCCGAGGATCTCGCCGCGGTTCTCTGCGGCCGCAGCGTTGTTGCCGACGAGGCTCTTGTTGGCCTTCGCCTGCTCGGCTGCCAGGTTCTTCTTCTCGGCGGCCATGTCGGCGTCCAGCTCTGCCAGTTCAGCGCGCAGCTTCGCGGCGCGCAGCTCGTCCTTGTAGTTGACGGCGACGGACAGCCAATACTGCTTGATGGAGCGGTCGGCGCCCATCTCGGAGAGCTTGCGCTGATGGGCTGCTGCTGCCTCGCGCGCGGCATGCGCGGCGTCGCGGATCTTCTGCCAGCCGCTGAGGATTGAGTCGAAGCTCTGGTCGCTGCCGAAGCGGATGTCGGTGGACCGCTTCATCACGGTCTGGAGGTCGTTGGCGTAGTCGGCGAGGGTGCGTACCTTCTGGGCGGCGTCCTCCGCTGCCCCGCCCAGACCCTCTGCGCCGTCGGTCGGGGCCTCCCAGTCGAGGCCTGCCAGAGTGTCGGTCAGCTCGTCACCTGCGCCGGCGGCCAGTCCGAACCCTTCAGCGAGGCCACCCGTGGCGGCGCCCGCGCCGTTGGCCGAATCGGCGAGCCCGAACAGCAGGTCGGCTGCGGCAGTGACGATACCGATGACGATGGTAGCGCGGCCGAGCGCGATGAGCGCTCCTCGTGCGGTGAGGGCGGCACCAGCGAGCGTGCGCATGCCGCCTGCCGCTCCCGCGGCAGCATTGCCGGCGGTGGCGGCGCCCGCAGCGGCCACCGTCCCTGCCGTACGTAGCCCGAGCAGGGAGGCAATGAGTCCGCCGACGCCGCGCGAGGTACCGGCCGTGACGATACCCAGCTCGATGGCAGCGAGGCGCATGGCGAACAGAGATCCAGCCCACACGGCCGCGACCGACCCGATGCCGGCGAGAGTGGCGAACAGCGCGGCCGCAGTGCCTGCGAGCCGGAACATGTAGGCGCCGAAAGGGGACTCGGCGAACGAAGCGAGCATCTGCAGGAGGCCCGACAGCGCGTCGATCGCCTTGATGATGTTCGGGGCCAGGGTGGCACCGATCGCGCCGCCGGCCTCCGCGAGGGCGTTGACGAAGATCTGCCACCGCGAAGCCAGGTCGTCGAGGACCTTGTTGAACTGACTGCTCAGCTCCGTGCCCTCCGTCCACCCCTGGTTGGAGTCTCCGAGAGCCTTGTTGAAGACGTCGACGTTCGAGGCGACACGGCCGAAGACCTCACCGGCGCGGATGCCCTGCAGGCCCAGCGCCTCGAGGGCACCCGTGCGGGAGATGGAGTCCATCTTCCCGAGTCCGACGGCAACGCGCTCGAAGAATTCGACGGGGTTGGAGCGGACGAGTCCCTCCACCTCGCCAGTGGCCACACCTGCGACGCTGGCGAAGGAGTCGAGGCGAGCCCCACCGTTCGCGATGGCGGTATTTAGGCGGTTGAAATACACCTCCATCACACCCTGAGCACGCTCGGGGGCGACACGGAGGGATGCCAGGGCGCCGGACAGTGCGATGACTTCCTGCGCGGAGAAGCCCGCGCTGGTGGCGGAGGCCGCAAGGCGAGTCGACATGGACACGATCTCCGCCTCGGTGGCGACCGAGCGGCGGCCTACGAGGGCGATGGCGGATCCGAGGTTCTCGAACTGGTCGACCCGAAGCTCAGTGCCGTCGGTGTTGCGCAGCAGCTCACCGAGTGCACCGAACGCGGTAGCGGATGCTTCCACGGTGAGTCCGGTGACGGCAGCGAATCGGGCGGTCGTCTCGGTGAAGCCTGCTACCTCGCCCGACGTGATGCCGAGCTGGTTGCCGAGGGTCGCGATCTCCGACACCTGCGTGAATGTGAGGGGGATCTCGCGGGTAAGCCCCATGAGTTCGCTACGCAGCGCGGCGACACCCTCAACGCCCATCGACTCACTGCCGTCGAGGGTACGCTCCACGTTCGTGAACGCAGACTCCTGAGCAGCGGCCAGCGCGGCCACAGCGATAGTGGCGCCGCCGAGAGCGATGGAAGTGGTGCGGGCGGTGGTGGCCACGTCGTAGAGCGCGTAGCGAAGACGGGGGGAGGCCTGGTCGGCGAGTTCACGTTCTGCCTGAGCGAGCGAGCGAACCTGCGCGGCGGCCTGCTTGGACTCGTCAGCGAGGAGGTTCGCCCCGGAGCCCTGGCGATACTGCGCGACATCCTGGCCAGAGACGCCCTGGCTGGCCATGAACCTGCGGGGGTCGACGGGAGCCCCGCCAGCTGCTGCTTGCGTCTTCGAGATGGCGCGGTAGGCATCCTCAGCCTCGCGGATGCGCCCGGCGAGGGCCCGCCACTCGTCGGATGCGCCCTCGGCGCCTGGCCCGAGATCCTTGCGTGCGGCGCGGGCAGCCGTGCCAGTCTCCCTCAGCGCGCCAGTCGTCTTCTCGATGAAGCGAGCGGCCTCCCGGCTGGAAGCACCTACCCGGTCGAAGAGATCGTCGAGATCGCCGCCCCGTTCACGGAACGTCTCCATGTCGTTGAGCGCTTGGCGCAGGTCAACGGCGATGGATAGCGCTGCCCGTGCGTCGAATGCGTCTGCCATCATCCTCCGCCTGGGGCTCGTACTGCCGCGATCTCTTCAAGGCTAGGCTCGAATTTGGGCCTTAATTCTGGGGCTCAATCGTCTTCATCTTCGACCTCTTCGGCCCGCTCGGCAGCGAGCTGCTCGTAGTACAGCGAGCGGAAGTCGCTGAGGGGAGTGTCGTCGGTCGAGTAGAACTCGGGGTAAGCGACTCCTGACTTGCTGTCGTCGTTTACGTGCTTCTTCTCCTCCTTCTTCACCTCGTTGGAGGCGTAGCAGTCGTCGAACTTGACCTTCACCTGGAGGCGCGGGTCGGAGTTCCTGCAGAGCCATCGAGGCAGGCCGCACTGCGAGCACTGCTCGTCCTTGACGATTTGATACGCCTGCATGATGAGCACGTCGAGGTGTGACCAGGGCTTGCGGTTGTCCTCTCCGAGGATCATGGTGGTGGGCCGAACGCCGGCGGCCAGACTGGCCTTGATGAGGCTCAAGTACCTGCCGCCGGCGTTAGACGACAGGTACTCGGCTAAAAATCCGCGTCGTCGGTGGCGTTGTGCTCGATCGCGACTTCGTACGACAGCTCCAGCATCGCGCGCTCAAGGCGCGGGAACTGGCCCTCGGGGAGGTAGTCGCGAAAGGTCCGGGCTCGTTCGATCGACAGCGACGAGTGCGTTTCGTCCTGCTCGACGTCCGTCCAGGATTCGACGGAGGCGACAAGCGAGACCGCGGAGTGCTCCAGCTCGTACTCGTCCACCATGTCGGCGGGGACGTTCTTGCCCCTGATGCCGAGGTTCAGGCGGGCTCGACGACGCATGTCCCGCTTGATGATGTCGGGCAGGCTGTGGAGGGTGAACTTGAAGGCCGTGGCCTCGAGGCGCTTCTTGAGCGCCGTGACTTTTCGCTTCTCCTTCGCCAGCTCGGCCTGGATCTCCTTGGCTCGCTCGGTGTCGGCCTCCGGGACTTCCAGCCCTGCCTCGACCTGATGCTCGATGCGCTTCACGAGGGAGTTGCCTTCCTCCTCGAGCTGGTCAATGCGGCCGGCGATGCCCCTACGGACGCGGCGGCCGGTTCGGATCCCGCCCTCGGTCTGGTCGAGCGCGTACCCCAGCTGGGCTCCTGCTTCCGAGTCGGTGTAGATCGTCACGGACTTGCGGCGCTTCGACTTGCCGGCCAGGCGGTTGACCAGCTCGAAGTCCGTTCGAGCTGATTCCTGGATGCCGTCGAGTTCCGCTTCGATCTCGGCGGTGGCGTCCTTCTGCTTCTTGGCCATGAGGCCCTCCTTCGTTCGTGGTCGATTCCAGGCTATGTGCGATTTAAGACGCTAATCAGGGGTGCACGACGAAGCCCCCGATTCCTCGAGGGCTCCGTCGTCCTAGGTAGCGAGACTAGGGAGCGGTGACCGTGATTGCCTTCGTCGTACCGGCGGCCGAGCCGGGGTATGTCGCCGTGATGTCCACGGAGCCTGCGGCGATGCCGATCACGATGCCGTGCTTGGTCACGATGGCCTTCGTCTCGTCGGAGGAGACGTAGGTGGCGCCGATCGTGATGTCGTTGCCCTCGTAGACCGACTTGAGCTGGATCGAGGCGCCCGCAGCGACCGTGGTGCCACCGGTGACGGTGACAGCCGTGGGCGTGGCCGACGGGATGATCCGGTTGATGCCCACGAAGCCCTTCGGCTTGAAGTCCACCGAGTAGTACCGGTTCTTGTCACCGCGCTGCTCGGAACGCGCGTCGGTGATCGTGTGGAAGACGTTGACGACCTGGCCGGGTGCGAACGGCGTCGAGGCGGGGTAGCCGTCGCGCTGAATCAGCACCAGCTCCGTGTGCGGAACTGCGACCAGGTTGCGAGTCTGGCGATAGATCGAGGACGTGTCGGCGGGCGTCGGGGTGTAGAACGAGATGCTGCCACCGAAGTTCTCGTTGCCTCGGGTGGAGGCGCCGGCCGCGTCGGTGAGGGCGCGGTCCTCGTCCTGCTCCGATGCTTCGATGCCGAAGTCGTAGCCGTCCCACTTCGTGGCCTCGGAGATGTTCTTGGCGCTGAGGAACTCAGACAGCGCCGGCGTGAGCACGCTGGCGAAGGAGGCCTTCGGGGCGACGGCGAGCAGCGTGTTCTTGTTGCTGGCGATTTTCTTGCTGGGCATGACTCGACTCCTTACGCCGCGAGGACGTAGTTGGGCTTGGCCGTGGACTTGGAGATGAAGACCTGCTGGATCTTCTGCTTCTGGCCATCCGCGTGAACGTTGACCGGGAGGTCCGTGTGCGAGTAGTACACGTCGATCTCCTGGCCGACCGCGAACGGGACGGTGGAGGCGTAGCCCACGCGGTGGACGATGATGTAGGGCACGTCCGGCGCGAAGGTGAGAGCCTTCCACAGCGCGAACACGCTGTCGGCAGCGGCGGGGTTGGCATCCCGGAAGCCGGTCATGTCGTTGTCGAAGCCGAAGTCGGTCAGGTCGACGGAGTTGGCGGGCTCGCAGAGCGTCTTCTCATCGTCCTCCTGAGAATCCGTGAAGCTCAGCGTGAAGCCGTCGGACACGATGGCGCAGGACACGTTGCCGCCCGCGCCCGCATTCGCGTGGCCGGTGCTCGTGATCGGCGCGTAGCGGTTGAGGACCGCGGTCGTCAGCGCGTCGTACGCGACGAGACCCGTGGGGGTGATGGCATTCGGGATGCCGAGCACCTCGTGGGCAGGGATGAGAAGGACCGTGTCTGTCTCATTGATCAGCTTGTCAGGAATGGGAACCACCACCTTGTCTATGGGCCCACACCTGGGGCTTCAGGTTCAAGGCTAGGCGGGTTTTGCTCCCTTAATTTTGGAACACAATGTTAGCCTTGCTGCATGCCATCACGCCCGCATTCGAAATCCCAGCCGTTCTGCCACGTAGAGGGTTGCTTCAACTTCCGCCGAAGCAACCGATACTGCCCTGGGCATACGAAGCAGGAGCGAGCGGGGCTCGCATTCTCGACGCTCCCCAAGCAAAAGCTCGAGGCGTGGGCCGTCCCGGAGTGCTCGTTCGAGGCATGCGAGAACTTCGCGTCCCGTCGAGGCCTGTGCGATGGTCACTATGCCCAGTCGAAGCGAGGTGAGGGGTTGCGCCCGCTACGCAAGCACTCATGGCAGCGTGGAGGTGTGTGCTCCTTTGATGGATGTATGCTCCCGATGAAAGCGAACGATCTCTGCGCGACACATGCCAGCCAGCGTTACTTCGGGCACGAGCTTCACCCGATTCGCGGCCGCATTTCGTGCCCGGTGCCAGACTGTGAAGGGACCTACACCGCGAAGTCGTCGATCGAGTTCTGCGCGAAGCACACACGAGTCCTGCGCCTCTATGGGCTCACTCCCGAGCGGCTCATGCAGATGTACGTCGCTGGCTCAGTTTGCGAACTCTGTGGCGACCGGACGAAGACCGCGATCGACCATGACCACGCCTGCTGCGCTGGTGAAGGCTCTTGCGGCGAATGCGTTCGCGGGACCCTTTGCCTGAACTGCAATCACATGCTGGGCAGCGCCCGTGATAGCCCGGAGGTCCTGCGCGCGGCTATCGCTTACCTGCAGAGTCACGCCGAGCGGTCTTTGCGTCTCGCCGCGTGACGTTCCCCTCACCCGACTTCTCTTCGTGGGACGCGAGATAGTCGGCGACTGCCTCGCTGGGGATCGGGGTGAAAGCGAGAGGCTTCGCATCGACGTCAACTTCGATGAGGTTTGGATCCTCGAGAGCGACTCGGCGGTCGTAGACGCCGATGAGCCCGGTGCGTGCATGGCGGTACGTCCTCGGCGCGTTCAGGTCATCCATACGCTCAAGGCTAGGCGCGATTTTGGCGCTTAATTCTGGACGGAGTGGTCCCAGTCGACGCCCTGATTCACCGTGGTCTCCAGGTAGAGCCCCTCGATGTACCGGGTAGGGACGTTTTCGGTTGCGGGGCGGCGCGATCCGAAGCCGCCCTTCGCCTCGTAAGCATCAGCGGATTCTGACGGCTTCCAGTCGACCAGCAGCTCGATGACGTCAGCCATGAGATCCTGCGCGTCATCGGGGTCGCCGGCGACGCACGCGATAGTGGCGCCCAGGACGTGAGGCTGGCCCAGCTCGCTGTTGGTGAGGTTTCGGTCGCGCTTCGTCTTCACGGGGGCGCCGAACGTGATCACCGCGTAGGCCATCACTGAACCGTCTTCGGTGTGACGCGGGATGATCGCTTCGTCGTCGACCGACCCTTGCCAGGCGCGGCCGCCGTTGATCGTCTTCAGTTTCGCCAGGGTGTTGCGTCGCTCCTGGAGTCCGTGTGCGGCCATCAGCTCACCTTCAGTCCTGCGTTGCTCAGGCGCTCGAGCATCATCTCTCGCGCCTCGACGTACGACTGCTGGAGGGCCATCATTCCTTCGATGTCCGCGGTGCCGTACTCCTGGTAGAGGTAGTAGATCTCGAGGCCAAGCTCCCAGCCCCACGAGCCTTCGACTCGGCTGCCGCCGAAGAGGTCGATGTTGGATTGGATGTCGTCGATCATGTTGCCGCTGTCAATGCGGCCGGGATGTCCGCCGCTCGTAGCAGCGCGCTCTGCACCCGTCCTGGTGATCGCCGTCTCGATGATCTCCTTCATGCGGTCCTCGCCGAAGAGGGTGGCGTCCTCGATGATCCCGTGGGCGAAGTCGAGAAGCTGCTCTTCGAGTTGGCCGCGCATCCAGTCCTCGATGTCGCCGATCGCGAGAGTCACCGATTTGCGCGCGGTGCCGTGGCGACCGCGATTAGCCACGGCCGCCCTCGGTGACTGTCTCGATCGTTCGGAGTGCGGCATGCGACGAGTTCGTGGCGAACCGCACCTGGAACTTCATCTTCGCAAGCTCTGGATCGCGGCCGCCGGTGAACTCCACGACGAGTCCCTGAGTGACCGACTCCTCGGTGATCTCCGGGTCGCCGGCGAGGATCTCGCACTGGAAGCGGTAGCGACGACTCGACTGAGCACCGCCCCCGCTGCTCGTCTCTTTCGGCGCTTGGAGGTGCTGCGCGCGGGCCCGCCGTCGACTAAGCACGATCTCGCCGGGCGTGTACGGCCCGTAGTCGCCGGTCACCTTGTCGCGTGTGCCTCGCGTGCCTTTCGTGCTGACGGTGATCTCGCCGTTGAACTCGAGGACGGCCTCGTCGCGGATCTCGTCAGCCCAGCTCGAGCTAGTGCGCGAGGGGGGACGGGAGAGGGCCATTCGTCCAGTTTAGGTTCGACCTCGTTGCCTAATTCTGGCGTCAGATGCGGCCGATCTCATCGCCGCCGGTGGTCATCCAAACGATCCGCTCGCCACCCCGCCCCTCTCGCGTGAGGTGGCCGACGACGGTCGCCTGCGCCAAAGAGCGCTTCCGCTCCGTCTCCATTACCCGGAATGATCGCGCGAAGGTCGAGAGGGACTGGCTCCACAGATCGAAGTCGATCCCGCTCGCCGCCCACGCGCCGCGTGCGCCCTCGAGGATCCGCTCCGTCCCCCGCTGAGCGAGCGCCCGATCCAACGCTAGGCGTACCTCACCGCGCTCGGCCGAGTATCGCTGCAGCAAGCTCAGTGACGTCGTCGAGCCGGTGAGCGCGTACACCTCCTCGGCACGAGCGCGCTGCTCGTCAATGCCTGCCAACTGGGCGCGGAGATCGGCTACCGCGGTGTCCTCGCCTGTTTCGGCGCCGGCTCCGAGGGCGGCGTAGAGGGCAGCCATCGCAGAACTCTCGGCGATGGAGGCGGCGATCGAGACGTGTTGCCCGTCGAATCCGTCGGTCGTCTCAATGACCGCACGGCAGACGTATGTGCGCGTCTTGGATCCCCGAGAGTGCTTCCAGCTGGACCCCAACCGCGCACCGCATGGGCAGGTGAGCACTCCCGCCAGCCACGCCTCAGAGGGGGTGCGCCCTCGGTTTGCTCGCCGATCCGGGTCAAGGATGATCGCACGCAGCTCCTCCCAAGTCTCACGATCGAGGATCGGCTGGATTTGGCTCACCGGCTGCGCGATGCCTCCGCGGACCAGGATGCCCGCGATCCGATGCCGGGTCAGGAGCGTGCGGACAGATGCATTCGTCCAGCGCCCGCCACGCGGCGCCGAGATCTCATGAGACTCGAAGTACCGGATCACCGAGCGCAGCGAACCGCCTTCAAGGATGATCCGCGCCGCCTCTCGGATGTGTACGGCCTCCGACTCTCGAACCTGGTTGCCCCCCAGTTCCCACCCGAACGGACGGTTGCCGCGGTGAGAGAACCCGCGCTCGGCGTTCTGTTCATTCGACCGTTTCTGGCGTGCGCTCTTCCGCTCGACCTCCGCGCGCGCGACAGACGCCTTGATGCGCGCGTACATGCGTCCGCCATCCGTGGATAGGTCGGCCTCACCGTTCGCCGTGACAACGATCAGGTCGCGATCGGTGGCGAGGTCGATCCAGTCCTCGAGTTGCCGCGGCTGGCGCGTAAGGCGGTCGAGATCCCAGCACACGAGGGCGTCGAAGTTGCCCGCCTCGTAGTCCGTACGCATCCGGTCATACCCCGGACGCCGGACGTCGCGCTTGCTGGCGCTGACACTGTCGCTGTAGGTCTGCGTGATCTCCCAGCCGCGGTCCCGAGCGATCTTCTCGCAGTCGCTTCGCTGGCGGTCGATGGCAAGCCCGTCGCCGTGACGGTCAATGGATATTCGGAGGTAGATCGCGGCACGGACTGACATGCCCATAAGGTTATCCCGCTTCGCCACGCTTCCAATAGCCCTTCACCACAGCTCGCGAAGGATCGACCCCCCACCGTTCGAGCAACGCCCGCCCCGGCTTGACGACGGACTGCTCGGCGGCGATGAAGACGAACGGATCATCCCCGATGGCACCTTCGGTCGTCAGTGCATCGAGAAAGGCGATGAGCGCCGAGCCCGCGGGTGCGTCGCCGCGGGGCAGCCACTCGACATCCACAGGAGCATCGATGTCGACCTCGCCTGCGGAGGCGGTGGTCTCGATCACGATGCGTGCGGATGCCGCAGCGGGGACCTGAGCGGCGAAACGGCGGATGGCGGGGATCGCGGTCTCGTCGCCGGCGAGCAGCCAGGCGCCGGGAGAACCGCTGATGATCGCAGACCCCCGCGGGCCGCCCACTCCGATCGTCGAGCCCAGGGGAGCTGTCGCCGCCCATCTCGCGGCGATGCCCGTGTCGCCGTGCACAGCGAACTCGACGTCGAGCCAGTCATCGCCCCACGCCAGAGGGGTGTACTCACGGCTCGGCGACGCGCGCAGCTCCTCGACGGAGTTCGTCGGACCGGTGGGGAAGAACAGCCGCATGTGATCGTCGGCGCCGAGAGATGTGAAGCCTTCCAGATCGGAGCCAGCGAGCCGCACTCGCACGAAGCCGGGTGTCAGCCACTCGCGCTCGCTCAGCCTGACGTTGCGGAAGCGCAGGTCGAGGCCGCGACGCTCGATCGTGAAGACGGATTTCGTATCGCTCATAAAGTAAGGCTAACCTAATTCAAGCGAGGGAAGGTTACCCTAAGCTCGCTCGTCCGGCGCCCATCGTGTGCGCAGCATCCCGCAGAACAGGAGCCTCTCCATGTCCGTGCCCAGAACCCTCACCGTCACCAGCTTCGGCCTCGTCGGACTCCTCGCTTTGGCCGGTTGCGCCTCACCGAGTGCCGCCGAACCCGAGGAGACCGGATCGGGAGCGGCATCCGTCACCATCGAGGACAACACCGGCGAGCACGAGATCGCGACGCCGCCGGCATCCGTCGTCGCCCTCGACAACCGCACGTTCCAGACGCTCTCGGACTGGGACGTCGATCTGTCGGCGGGGGCGGTCGCGCTCATGCCGGAAACCGTGTCCTACGTGAAGGATGACGGCATCGTCGACGTGGGTCTGCACAGCGAGCCCGACCTCGAGGCGATCGTCGCCGTCGAGCCCGACCTCATCATCAGCGGCCAGCGCTTCACGCAACACAACGCCGCGATCGCCGACCTCGTTCCCGAAGCGACCATCATCGATCTCGAGCCGCGGGAGGGCGAGCCGTTCGACGATGAGCTGAAGCGACAGGTGACCGTGCTCGGTGAGATCTTCGGCAAGCAGGACGAGGCGAAGGAACTCGTCGACGACTTCGACGAGGCCGTCGATCGCGCCAAGGCCGCCTACGACGACGCCGAGACGGTGATGGCCGTGAACACCTCGGGCGGCGAGATCGGCTATCTCGCCCCGACGGTGGGTCGTTCGCTCGGTCCGGTGTTCGACATCCTCGAGCTGACTCCGGCACTCGAGGTCGACGAGGCGACCGACGATCACCAGGGCGACGACATCTCCGTCGAAGCGATCGCCTCCGCGAACCCCGACTGGATCCTCGTGCTCGACCGCGACGCGGTGTTCGCCGCCGAGACGCCCGACTACGTCCAAGCCGCCGAGATCCTGGAGAGCTCCGAGGCGCTCTCGGGCGTCACCGCCGTGCAGGAGGAGCAACTCGTCTACATGCCCACCGACACGTATCTGAACGAGGGTATCCAGACCTACACCGCGTTCTTCAACGACCTCGCCGACGCTCTCGAGAAGTGAATCCTGCCCGGTCGTCGAGCATCGCCTCGACGACCGGGACCTCATCATGACCTCCACTGACACCACGATCTCCCTCCGCCCCCGGGCCCGACTCGTCGACGGGAAGCTCCTCGTCGGCGTGCTCGTCGTCGTCGCGCTGCTCGTCGTCTCGCTCTTCACCGGCGTGTACGACGTCACCGGGGCCGACGACGGCGCCGAGATGTTCCAGATCACGCGCGTCCCGCGAACCATCGCTCTCGTCCTCGCCGGCGCAGCGATGGCCATGGCCGGGCTCGTGATGCAGCTGCTCACGCAGAACCGCTTCGTCGAGCCCACGACGACCGGCACCACCGAATGGGCCGGCCTCGGGCTGCTGGTCGTGATGGTGCTGGTGCCGCAGCCCTCGCTCACGCTGCGGATGGTCGGCGCCGTCATCGCGGCGTTCATCGGCACGCTGGTCTTCTTCGCCTTCCTGCGGAGAGTGGCTCTGAAGTCTTCGCTCATCGTCCCCATCGTGGGAATCATGCTCGGTGCGGTGGTCGGCGCGGTGTCGACCTACCTGGCCTTGGCCACGAACTCCCTGCAGGTCCTCGGTGTCTGGTTCGCCGGCAGCTTCACCTCGGTGATGCGTGGGCAGTACGAGATGCTGTGGATCGTCGCGATCATCGGGGCGATCGTCTTCTTCGTCGCCGATCGCCTGACCATTGCCGGGCTCGGCCAGGAGATCGCGACCAATGTCGGGGTGAACTATGACCGGGTCATCCTGCTCGGCACCGTCCTCATCGCTGTCACCACGGGCGTGGTCACCGTGGTCGTGGGCAACCTGCCGTTTCTCGGACTGATCGTGCCGAACGTGGTGTCGATGGTGCGCGGCGATGACCTCCGCAGCAACCTTCCCTGGGTGTGCCTGCTCGGCATCGCGATCGTCACGGTGTGCGACCTCATCGGTCGCACGATCATCCAGCCCTTCGAGGTCCCGGTGTCGCTCATCCTCGGAGTCGTCGGGGCGATCGTGTTCGTGCTCCTCCTGCTGAGGCAGCGCCGCCGTGGTTGACAGTCTGGTGCGGCACAGAACGGCGGATGCTCCGTCGCGCTCGGCCGGCGCCTTCACGAGCCGGCGGTCGCAGCGTCGCTATGTCGTCGTCCTCGGCATCCTGGCCGTGCTGGCCGTCGGATCCGGCGTGGGCCTGCTGACCTGGGACAACCCGATGCCGGCCGGCTCGCCGGGATTCTGGCGGATCGCGCAACTCCGCGCGACCGACGTCACGGTGATGGCGCTGGTCGCGGTCGCCCAGGCCGTCGCGACGGTCAGCTTTCAGACCATCACCAACAACCGCATCATCACCCCGTCGATCATGGGCTTCGAGTCGCTGTACCGCGTGGTCCAGACATCGACGGTGTATCTGTTCGGCGTCGCCGGGCTGGTCGCGATCCAGGGCGTCGGCCAGTTCGCGATGCAGGTCGCGATCATGGTCGGGCTGGCGGTGGCACTGTACGGCTGGCTGCTGTCGGGGCGGTACGCCAATCTGCAGATCATGCTCCTCATCGGAATCGTGATCGGCGGCGGCCTGGGGGCTGTCTCGACCTTCATGCAGAGGCTTCTGACCCCCAGCGAGTTCGATGTGCTCACCGCCCGTCTGTTCGGGAATGTGTCCAACGCGGATCCGTCCTACTTGCCGTTGGCGATTCCCCTGGTCGTGGCGGCATCCGCCCTGCTGTGGCTGCGCTCGCGTCGCCTCAACCTGATGGCGCTCGGCCCGGATGCTGCACGATCGCTCGGGCTCGACCATCGGCGCGAACTGTTCATCGTGCTGTTCCTCGTAGCGGTCCTGATGGCGACGTCCACGGCGCTGGTCGGACCGATGACATTCCTCGGTTTCCTCGTCGCCACTCTCGCCTACCAGTTCGCCGACACGCACGACCATCGGCTGATCTTCCCCGTGGCGGTGCTCACGGCGTTCACCATCCTTGCGGGCGCCTACTTCGTGATGAAGAACATCTTCTATGCGCAGGGGATGGTGTCGATCCTCATCGAGCTCGTCGGCGGCACCGTGTTCCTCATCGTCATCCTCAGAAAGGGCAGACTGTGATCACACTCGACGGCGTTCGCCGGCAGTACAGCAGTGAAGTCGCGATCGGCCCGGTCGATCTGCGGATACCCGCCGGCGGCATCACCGCGCTCATCGGTCCGAACGGCGCGGGCAAGTCGACCCTGCTCACGATGATCGGGCGCCTGAACGGGATGGATGCCGGTGCCATCGAGATCGCGGGCCTCGACGTCGCCTCGACGAAGTCGAAGGACCTGGCGAAAGTCGTGTCGATCCTGCGGCAGGAGAATCACTTCGTCACGCGGTTGACGGTTCGCCAGCTCGTCGGGTTCGGAAGGTTTCCGCATTCGCAGGGGCGGCTGAACCGGGCCGACGAGGAGATCGTGAGTCGAGCGATCGACTTCCTCGACCTCGGTTCGCTGGAAGGGCGCTATCTGGATGAGCTTTCCGGCGGGCAGCGTCAACGCGCCTACGTGGCGATGGTGCTCGCGCAGGACACCGAGTTCGTCCTGCTCGACGAGCCGCTGAACAACCTCGACATGCGGCACGCGGTGCAGATGATGAAACACCTGCGCCGCGCTGCGGAGGAGCTCGGACGCACCATCGTCATCGTGCTCCACGACATCAACTTCGCGGGGCATTACGCCGATCACATCTGCGCGATGAAGGACGGTGCCGTGGTGGAGTTCGGTTCACCGGCCGAGATCATGACGGACGAGGTCCTCACGCGGGTGTTCGAGACACCGGTACGCGTGGTCGACGGCCCGTCCGGGCCGCTGGCGGTGTACTACTGACAGGCGGTCAGCGGAGTGGCGCGGACGAATGCTGTCAGAGTTCGATGCCGTGGTCTTCGTCATTGACCCCGGCGTTGTTGCCGCGTCGCGACTCGTATCCGAGGAACCAGGCGAGCCAGACCAGGGCAGCGATCGCCAGCCCGAGCCACACGTTCTCGAAGATCAGCCCGATCACCACGCCGAGGATCAGCAGGCCGACGGTGACGGAGGTGCGGAGCGCGCGGCGGGACATGACGTCAGCCTACGCGGATGCTCACCGGTGGCGGTGATTCTCCGGGGCCAGACGCGGTCCTCGACGGGGCTCCTTCACTCCGCTGGCGAAGATCAGACGGATGACACGCTGTCGCTGCCCGACCCACGGTTCCAGAAGCTCCAGCATGCCGTCGTCGTCAGTGCGCGAGCCGGTGAGCACGTAACCGACCTCGTGTGCGAGGTGATAGTCGCCGACGCTCACGGCATCGGGGTCGCCAAGGGAGCGTATTCGGGTCTCGGCGGAGGTCCACACGCCGACGCCGGGAAGACTGGTGAGCACCCGGTCGCGATCAGGACCGTCGACGGCTCCGCGCACGGCATGCTCGATGCGATCACCGCGTTCCGCGGACCGCACGATGGTCTTCGACTGGGGCGGTTCCACGCCCGCGCGGTGCCAGGACCAGGAGGGGATCGTCCGCCAGACGGATGCCGCGGGTGGAGCGAACATCGGTCGCGGGGTCGGCCCTGGCGCGCGTTCCCCGAACCTCGAGACGAGGTAGCGCCACGCCCCGAAGGCCTGCACTGCGGTGACCTTCTGTTCGAGGATCGAGCACGCGAGCGCGTCGAACACCTCCCCCGTGCGGGTCAGCCGGAGTCCGGGGTTGCGCCGCGCCGACTCGGCGATGAGCGGATGCTTCGACGCGTCGAAATCAGCCGCATCATCGTCTGCGCCGCATAGGGCGGGTACGACGTCGAGCGCATGCGCGGCACCTGCGCCCCAGGCCGTCACCCTGACCTCACCGCCGATCGCGCGCAAGGCCAGCGTTGCGGCTCCGAGGGGAGTTCGTACAGCGCGCCAGATGACGGAACCGTCAAGCACAGTCGTCGGGTCGATGCCTCCGCGACGGAGCACGCCCACGGTGCGGGCGAGATCGAGGTCGTGCGGAGGGCGGTAGACCGTCTTCAGCGGAGCATCCGTCGGCGCGGCTTCGGCCGCTCCGGGGCCTGCTGTCAGGGTCATGCGCCCCACCCTACGCGCGGGCCCTGACAGTCGGGCCCGGACAATCGGGCCTGACAGTCCGGCGCGGCCGCGACGACCGTGGGGACTTCGAAATCGCTCGTATGGTCGCATCCGGGCCGAAGGCCGGTCGTTCGGCGATTCGCAGCGGGGACGCGAGTCAGAAGCGGTCGGGCGAGGGGGTGCCGTGGCCGTAGCGGATGACCACGTCGGCATGCCGATCGAAGCGGTAGCCGATACCCCGGACCGTGCGGACGATGTCTTCGTACCGGCCGAGCTTGGCGCGCAGGCGGCGCACGTGCACGTCGATCGTGCGTTCGCCGGGCGTCTCGTCGTCCTGGGCCTGCCAGAGTGCGGAGACCAGCTCGCTGCGCTCGATGGTTCGTCCCTCGCGGAGCACCAGGTACTGCAGCAGCTCGAACTCCTTGTAGGTGAACGCCGCCGACTCGCCGTCGATGAGCACGCGCTTGCGGGAGATGTCGACGGTGACGCCGATCTCCTCTTCAGTGATCTCCTCCTCGGCGGCCGCCTTTGTGCGGGCGATGGCGCCCGGCTCCTGCAGCGCCAGGCGGACGACATCGAGATCGCGGCCACCGGAGCCGTGCGGGGCGAGCGCCACCGTGGCATGTGTCTCGGCACCAGGGGCGAGCTCGGCGAGGGTGCGGCGCAGGGCGTCGACGAGAAGGGGGAGGCTCACTCCTGCCTCCGCGGCCTTGACTTCGTCGAGACCGACGTAGAGGGCGAAGCCGCGCGGCGAGCGGACGGCGGGCAGGTCGGCGCCCGCGTTGCTCAGCGGGGCGGAACCCTCGGGCTGCGGCGTGCGGACGGGGCGAGCGGACGTGGTGGTGGAGGGACGCTCGAGAAGTGCGATGTTCGACATGATGATGAGTCCTCAGGACGTGAGCCGAAGAGCGGCTCTGATGCGTTGCATGAATGACCGGCGGAGCCGGGAAGCGAGCAAAGGGTGGGTGCTCGGAGACTCTGACTTCGCAGATCGCGAAGGGTCAGGTCAGGCGGGGTGGCTGATCGTTCAGCGACACATTCGGCAACACATGCCAACGCGACCGGGCATCATCATCCCGGCAGTCCTGTTCGCCTCCTGGGCGGACAAAGGGCGCGCGTTGGTGGTCATGGGGGGATTATGTCCGATCGTTTCCCTCCGTGTCAAAACGACCCGGCGCGCAGATGCGGGCGTAATCTTGCTCGAATGACGATCTCGACCAGCGTCGGCGGCTTCCTCCTGACCGATGAGAAAGATGAATCGCGCTACACCCTCATGCGAGACGGCAAGCTCGTCAGCGTCCTCGACTACCGCGACGACGGCCGCACCATCGCCCTGACGAGAGCGTTCACCGTCCCGACTTTCCGCGGCCACGGCTATGCGGGGAAGGTCGTGGAAGGTGCGGTGGCCGACATCCGGAGACGCGGGGACCGAAAGGTCGATGCCGTCTGCTGGTACGTCGCCGACTGGTTCTCCGCACACCCCGAGCAGGCGGGTCTGCTGCGCTCGCGCTGATCGCGGCGAAGTGTGACGCTCTGTTACCGAGCGAAGATCTTCCGCGCGGATAGACGTTCATCGCGGCGGCCGAGCCTGCCGGTTGCCGCCTGCCGGTTCACCTGACGGGAGAAAGCACGGATGCCGGCCCGAAACGTGCGTTTCGGGCCGGCATCCGTGAAAACGCCCGACAAGTGTGGCCGGCTCCCTGTGATTCGGCTGCCAGGAGTGGATGCTGCGGCACGCCTCGGACCGAATGTCGGAGGGGGTTCGTAGCGTGTGAGTATGCGAATCCTGCACACCTCCGACTGGCACATCGGTCGCACGTTCCATGGCAACTCGACCATGGACGCGCTGACCGAGGTGCTCGGCGCGCTCACGGAGCAGGTTCGGCAGAATTCGGTCGATGTGGTGTTGCTGGCGGGCGACGTCTTCGACTCGGCGACACCTTCGGGCGCGGCGTACACCCTGCTCGGCGATGCCCTGGTCGCGCTGCATGAGACCGGTGCCCACGTCATCGTGACGAGTGGCAACCACGATTCGGCGGCGCGCCTCGGCTTCCAGGCCCGGCTGCTGCGCGACGGCATCCATGTGCTGACCGACCCGCTGGCGATCGGCACGCCGGTGACCATCGCCGACGGCGACGGTCCGGTGCACTTCTTCGGCATTCCGTACCTTGAGCCGGCGATCGTACGCCAGCATTGGCCGGACGGAGATGCAGGCGGGCGTCAGTTGCGTACGCAGGCGCTGACCATGGCACACGCGATGGATCTCGTCCGTGCGGGCATGCGCGAGAACACGGGGCGGTCGGTTGCCATCGCTCACTGCTTCGCCGCCGGTGTCGATGCGACGGTGGGCCTCGAGCGCGAGGTGCGCCAGGGCGGCCTCGACGTCGTGCCGCTGAGCGTTTTCGATGGCCCCGACTACGTGGCTCTCGGTCACATCCACGGGCGCCAGCAGATCAGTGAGCGCGTGCGATACGCCGGGGCCCCGCTGCACTACAGCTTCGGCGAGCAGCACAAGCCACGCGGCTCCTGGCTGGTCGACCTCGACGCTCGCGGACTCGCGTCGGTCGAGTGGCTCGAACTGCCCGTCCCGCGCCGTCTCGTCACTCTCACGGGTTCGCTCGATGAGATCCTCGCTGAGGCGATGGTCGCCGAGCACGCCGGCGACTGGGTGTGCGCGATCTACACCGACGCGACCCCCCAGGCTGAACCGATGCGACGTCTCCGGGCGAGTTACCCGCACTGCGCCATGGTGCAGCATCAGCCCGGCGTCGCACCCGACGACAGCGATCGGTCGTACTCGCGGCGATTGCGAGATGCGGTCACCGACGCCGACCGCATCGAGGCATTTCTCGAGCACGTGCGAGCGGGCCGAGGTCCGACCGATGTCGAGAGCGAGCTGATCCGCGCCGTGCTCGACGAGCGTGCGCTCGCGGAGGCGCTCGTCTAAATGCGTCTCCATCGCCTGGAGGTCGAGGGTTTCGGACCGTTCCGGTCACGACAGAGTGTCGACTTCGACGCGTTCGCCGACGACGGCATCTTCCTGATCGGCGGGCGCACGGGCGCGGGCAAGTCCAGCATCCTCGACGCGGTCTGCTTCGGTCTGTACGGCGGAGTGCCTCGCTACGAGGGAGGAGAGAAGCGGCTCCGGAGCGATCACTGCGAGCCCGATGACCCCTCCGAGGTCGTCGTCGACTTCAGCACACCCTCTGGCCGCTTCCGCGTGACCCGGTCGCCCGAATACCTGCGTCCGGCCAAGCGCGGCGGGGGCATGACGAAGCAGGCAGCGGGGGTCTCTCTCGACGAGTGGACGGACGCCGGCTGGGTCGGCCGTGCCGCCCGTGCGGTCGACGTCGCCAACGAACTCGACGAGATCCTCCAACTCAGCCGCGAACAGTTCCTGCAGGTGATCCTGCTCGCTCAGAACCGTTTCTCGGAGTTCCTCCTCGCCGGCAGCAAAGACCGTCAAGCGCTGCTGCGCCGACTGTTCGGCACGCAGCGGTTCGAAGATGTGCAGGCCCGCTTCGACGACCGGCGCAGAGCCGCAGAGCAGACGCTCGGCGCGCGACTCGCGACGGTCGCGGCGCGTGTCGAGGAAGCGGAGCGGTTGGTCGTCACCGCCGACCTTCTCCGCGACGGCGAAGAGGCGAGCGAGCTCTCGACCGAGGCGTCTGCAGCCCCGCCTTCGATCCCGGAACGCCTCGAGCAGTTGCGGCGCGCTCGGGCCCGTGCCGACTACCGAGCCGAGCGCAGCGCAGCGCAGCGTACGCAGGCCGAGAAGGATTCTGCGGCGGCGGACGCCGCACTGACATCGGCGCGCGAAGAACGGCAGGCTCAAGCGGAGCGCGACCGCGCGCGAGTGGCACTCGAGCGACTGGAGGTCGAAGAGCCTCGGATCGCCGACGCGCGGGCCGAGCTCGCGGCGGCACGCGCCGCGGAAGCTCTGCGGTCCACGATCGCGGCGACGGCCCGTACACGGGTCGCCCTCGACGAGGCGACGGAATCAGAACAGTCCGCCAGACAGACATGGGCCCTTCTGGAGCTCGACGCGGGCGACGACCTCGAGTCATGGACCGCCGAGCGCACGAAGGAGGCCGGCGGGTGGGAGCATGCCCTCGAACTCGAACGGCGTGCAGAAGAGCTCGACGCTCAGGTGCGGGCGGCGCGCGAAGCAGTGGACGAGGCAGCCGCACGCGTGGCAGCGGGGGAGTCGGAGCGCGCCGCTCTGCCTGCCGAGATCACCGTGCTCACTGCCGATCGTGACGAGGCTCGCCGTGCCGCAGACCGGGCGGCCGACCTCCTCACCGCCCGAGAGGCCGCCGAGGCGCGACTCCGTGCTGCGGGCGAGACGGATCGGCTTCGGACGGCGTACACCGCCGCCGAGCAGGAACTGGCCGCCGCGAGTGCAACACATGCCGCGGCGCAGACCGAGCTGGCACAACTGAGGCAGCGCCGATTCGAGGGGATGGCAGGCGAACTCGCGGCAGACCTCGCCGACCATCAGCCGTGCCCCGTCTGCGGATCGCCCGAGCACCCGCAGCCCGCCACGCACTCCGATCCCGTGTCGGCAGACGACGTCGCCGAGGCCGAGTCGGCCCGCGACGCAGCGGCGGCGAACGAACGGGATGCCGCGGCGAGATCCTCGGCACTGCGGGCCGAGCTCGCGGCAGCTGAGACGAGAGCCGACGGGCGCAGCATCGAGCAGGCCGAGACAGAGCATGCGGCAGCAGGCGACGAGTATCTGCGAAGCCTTGCCGCCGCCGACCGGCAGACGGAACTCGACGCCCGTCTCGGCGAGCTGACGGCACGGACGGAACGGCTCGACCAGGAACGGACCGAAGATGCCGCCGCTCTGGCTGCCGCGCGTGAGAGCCATGTGGTCCTGGTCCAGCGTCAGGCGGATGCTCAGGCGCAGATAGCCGAGGCACGAGGACCGTTCGAGACAGTCGCTGAGCGTCTCGCCGCGACCGAAATCCATGTGGCGACTGCACGAGCGCTCCTTGACGCTGTTGCCGAGCGCGAACGCCGCACGCAGGCAGCCGATGAAGCCGAGCGCGATCAGGCCGCCCAACTCGCTCGGTCATCGTTCGAAGATGTGGCATCGGTAGAGCGCGCGCTTCGCCCGGCGTCGGTACAGGAATCACTCGACGCGCAGATCAGCCGCCATGCGGTGCAGCGCGAGAAAGAGCGAGCGATCCTGTTCGATCTGGAACTCCGCACGCTTCCCGAGGAGCCCATCGACCTCGCTCCGGCTGAGGACGCATCCGCGGCCGCCCGCGCCGCGTGGGTGCGCACCGTCGACGAGGCCAGTGAAGCCTCCGGCATCGCGGCGAGGCTCCGTGGGCTCATCGAGTCGGCTGCAGCGGAGCACGCCCGAACCGCCGAAGACGCCGCCGAATTCGAGGTGCTCCAGAACCTCGCCGACACGATCGCCGGTCGAGGGGCGAACACGCGCAAGATGACTTTGGAGACGTTCGTCCTCGCTGCCGAACTCGAAGAGATCGTCGAGGCGGCCAACCGGCGACTGCTCGACATGTCGACGGGGCGATATCAGCTGCAGCACTCCGACGCTCTCGCCGCCCGAGGCGCAGCATCCGGCCTCGGCATCGTCGTCTTCGACGCCTTCACCGGGCAGACCAGGCCGCCGCAATCGCTGTCTGGCGGAGAGACCTTCCTGACCTCACTCGCGCTGGCCCTCGGCCTCGCCGAGGTCGTCACCGCCCGTGCGGGCGGCATCCGCCTTGACACCCTCTTCATCGACGAAGGATTCGGATCGCTCGACGGCGACACGCTCGACGTGGCGATGCGCACGCTCGACGAACTGAGGCAGGGCGGCCGTACCGTCGGCGTGATCAGCCACGTCGAGGCGATGCAGGAGCAGATTCCCGCTCAGCTGAGAGTGCGTGCCCTCCCGAACGGACCCAGTGTCATCGAGACACGCTGAGACGGTGACACCGGCCCACGACGGTCGGCTCAGACCCCGTACTCACCGCGGATGAAATCGCGGAGCTGCACGCTGCACCGCGCCACGGCCTCGCGCCAGTCAGTGAGCGCGCCGTCCTCAGCCTGATCGGACACCGCGCGGAACACCCGGATCGGTACTCCGAACTGCTCGGCCACCCAGATGTAGGCGTAGGTCTCCATGTCGACCAGGGCCGCCCCGGACGGGCGGATGACAGCCGTGACCTCCGCATCGTCGACGAAGTGGTCGCCGGTGGCGATCAGCACGCCCTCACGCCCCGTCGACACCCGAGCGGGCAGCGAGACATGCTGTCCGGAGACGCCGTCGAGGTCGGTGACGTCGTGCTGGAAGGCGGTGCCGATCTCATGCACGGTCGTCTCCAGGCCGGGCTCGATCGCCCCGGCGGTGCCGACGACGACGATCTCGTCATAGGTGCTCGCGTCGAGAGCCCTGGTCAGCGCATACGTGGCCTGCAGTTTTCCAGGTCCCGTGATGAGACGGTCGAAGCCGTCGAGAGCCTCCGGGAATGCGGACAGTTCGGAGGCAAGGGCGGCGACGAGGAGTTTCACTTCCCCATTCTCGCAGGCCGCAGCCGCGGTCAGAGCCTCCGTGCGGGGTTCGTCACCCCCGCGTAACACGCAGGGGTGATACTGGTTCGAAGGAAGAGTGGAGGATCACGTGACGTTGCAGCAGCAGATCTCTGAAGCCCTCGGTGTCCAACCCGAGATCGACCCCGGAGCGGAGGTCGAGCGCCGGGTCGCATTCCTCGCCGAATATCTCCGGACGACCGGAGCCAGGGGCTTCGTGTTGGGTATCTCCGGCGGTCAGGACTCGACTCTCGCCGGGCGTCTCGCGCAGCTCGCGGTCGAGCGCGTGCGCGCGGAGGGCGGCGAGGCGAAGTTCCTCGCGGTGCGTCTGCCCTACCGAGTTCAGGGCGATGCGGCGGATGCCGACGCCGCCGTCGCGTTCATCGAACCCGATGCGTCGGTCGAGGTCAACATCCAGAACGGGGTCGACGGCGTCGAGGAAGACATCGAGTTCGCCGTCACCAGCGATATCAGCGACTTCAATCGGGGGAACATCAAGGCGCGCGTCCGCATGGTGACGCAGTACGCGCTCGCCGGGCACGAGGGACTCCTGGTCATCGGAACCGATCACGCTGCCGAAGCGGTGACGGGTTTCTACACGAAGTTCGGCGACGGCGCGGCAGACGTCCTGCCCCTTGCCGGTCTCACCAAACGTCAGGGGCGGTCTCTGCTGCAGTTCCTCGACGCGCCGGATCGCCTGGCCTTCAAGGTTCCGACCGCCGATCTGCTCGATGGCCAGCCCGGTCGCTCGGACGAGGACGAGCTCGGACTCACCTACGAGCAGATCGACGACTTCCTCGAAGGACGCGACGTGGAGCCCGATGCCGCGGGGCTCATCGAGGCGAAGTATCTCGCCACGCAGCACAAGCGTCATCTGCCCGTCACTCCGCACGACGACTGGTGGCGCTGACAGACCTTTCGAACGCCTCATCGTCGGCCCCGCGGCGCGCGTGACAGCCTCGGGTGTCCGGCGGTGTCGGATGCCGCGGATAGTGTCGAAGCATCCGAGAGAGCGGGAGTATCGTGCGGATCGACACTGAGGCGCAGCGCGTCATCTGGAGCGCCAGCGACCTGAAGGCGGCCGCCGAGTGCGAGTTCGCCTGGTGCCGGGCGATCGATGCGAAGCTGGGGCGGGTCCCCGCGGTCGAAGAACCTGAAGACGCCACCCTCCGACGTGCCGCGCTGCTCGGCGACGTGCATGAACGCAACGTGCTGCAGCGCTACATCTACGAGCTCGGCAGCGCACAGGTTCATCAGATCGCTCAGGTCTCGTCGGTCGACGCCGAGGCGTTGCGCTCTGCGACCACGGAAACCGTGACAGCGCTCCGGTCCGATGCTCTCGTGGTCTTCCAGGCGGCTTTCGCCACCGACGAGTTCGTCGGGTTCGCCGATTTCCTGCGCAAGGATGCCGACGGCAGATGGCGCGTGCAAGATTCGAAACTGGCGCGAAAAGCCCGAGTGACAGCGCTCATGCAGCTGGCGGCATACGTCGATCAGCTTGACCGGCTCGAGATTCCGCGGTCCGACGAGGTCGACCTGATCCTGGGCGATGGCACGCTCAGCACACACGCCGTCGACGATCTCCTTCCGCTGTTTCACGTGCGCCGGGCTCGCCTGCGTGCACTGATCGCCGACCGCCGCATCGGCGACGGCGCCAGCGGGCTTCCTCTTGCCTGGGGCGACGATCGGGGCGATCTGCAGGTCGTCGCGTGCGGGCGCTGCGCCACCTGCGAGGAGCAGGTGCTCGCCCACCGCGATCTGCTGACGATCGCCAGGATGCGCCCGGTCCAGCGGGCTCGGCTACGGGCTGCCGGCATCACCACTATCGACGCCCTGGCGACAGCCGTCGCGGTGCCGGCGGGCATGAACGTCGACACGTTCGAGAACCTCCGCGCCCAGGCACGGCTCCAGCTCCGAGCCGACGCCGAGGGGGCCCCGACGTACGAGGTCCATTTCGCCGAGGCGATCCACACGCTGCCCGTGCCGAGCCATGGCGACATCTTCTTCGACTTCGAGGGCGACCCGCTGTACACCGAGCCCGCCGCTGACGGCGAAGGGCAGTGGGGGATCGACTATCTCTTCGGGTGGGTCGACGACACCGACCAGTATTCGTCGCTGTGGGCGCATACCTTCGCCGAGGAGAAAAAGGCTTTCGAGACATTCCTCGATTTCGTGAAAGTCCGAAGGGCCGCCCATCCGGGGATGCACATCTACCACTATGCGCCGTACGAGACCTCCCATCTCGTCGCCATGGCCGCACGATACGGCGTGCGCGAGGGCGAGGTCGACCGGCTGCTGAGGGAGGGCGTCTTCGTCGACCTGTATCCGCTCGTCCTGCGTACCGTCCGCGTCGGTTCACGCTCCTACTCCATCAAGAAGCTCGAACCGCTGTACATGGGCGCCGACGTACGCACCAGCGACGTGCAGAAGGGCGATGACTCGATCGTGCAGTACGTCGCCGCTCGCGAGCTGGCCTCGGCAGGGGAGCAGGAAGAATCCGATGCCGTCCTCGCGGACCTGGCCGACTACAACCGATACGACTGCGTCTCCACCCGCCGCCTGCGCAACTGGCTCATCGACATCGCTCGGCAGAAGGGCGTGAGCCCGGCTCCGCCCGACCAGACCGATGACGTCATCTACGAGCCGTCACCGCGTTCAGTGGCGCTGCTCGCCGATGCGGAACACGCCGTGGAAGCGGGGGGCGACGGTCTCGTGCACCGCATCGCCGCTGCAGCGATCGACTACTTCCCCCGCGAATCGAAGAGCTTCTGGGTCTCGCATTTCCAGCGGCTCCGCGAACCCGTGAGCATGTGGGACGGGACCAGAGATGTCGTCCGCGTCGACGGATCGTCGTCGACGATACGCCGTGAATGGAGCGTGGGCGAGGGGCGGCGGGTGATGTCGCGCGAGGTCGAGATCCGTGGCGAGGTGTCGCCCGGGACGACTCTCGGCGTCGGATCACAACCGTTCGCGCTCTACGGCGTACCCGCACCGTTCGACACCGAGGTGCCGTCGCGTGCGGTGCACGTCCCGCACGCGGTGACCGTGACAGAAGTGCTCGATGACGGCTATCTCATCACCGAATCCGCCGTACAGGGGCAGACGTGGGACGAACTCCCGGTGGCTCTCACGCCGGCTGCTCCGCCGCGGGTGGTCTCCCTGCAGGGCGCGATCGACGAGTGGGCCGACGCCGTGCATGATGCGGCCCCCGCGTACCCGTACGACGCGGCGACAGACATCCTTCGACGAGTACCCCCGCGGACGCTGTCGGGCGCGGCGATCCCCGCCGCCGGTGACGACACGATCGACGCGATCGTGCGAGCCGTTCTCGACCTCGACCGCAGCTATCTTGCGGTTCAGGGCCCTCCGGGTACCGGCAAGACCTTCACCGGATCCCGGGTGATCGCCCGGCTCGTCAACGAGCACGGGTTCAAGGTCGGGGTCGTCGCGCAGTCCCACGCCATCATCGACACCCTGCTCGAGAGGGTGGTGGCCCATGGGGTCGCGCCGGCACAGGTCGCCAAGTCTCCCAAGGAGGGCGCTCCCGACCCCTCCTACACGCCGATTCCCAAGACCGGGATGGCGCCTTTCCTCGCCGAACATGCCGAGCAGGGCGTCGTCGTGGGCGGCACCGCCTGGGATTTCAGCAACATTCAGCGCGTGGAGCGCGACGGTTTGGATCTGCTCGTGATCGATGAGGCCGGTCAGTTCTCGCTCGCCTCGACGATCGCTGTCGCGGCGGGTGCGCGACGATTGCTGCTGCTGGGCGACCCGCAACAGCTTCCTCAGGTCAGCCAGGGTGCACATCCCGAGCCGGTGGACACCTCGGCGCTCGGCTGGGTGATGGACGGCGACCCCGTCATCCGCCCCGAGTACGGGTACTTCCTGGCACGGTCCTGGCGGATGAACCCGCAGGTCGCCGCCCCGGTGTCGAAGCTCTCCTACGCCGGTCAGCTCGCGTCGGCACCCGGAACCGAGCAGCGATCGATCGAGGGCATCGCGCCCGGTCTGCACGTCGTGCCGCTTCGGCACCGGGGGAACGCGACACAGTCGCCCGAAGAAGCGGCCGAAGTGGTTCGTCTCGTGCGGGATCTCGTCGACAGGACCTTCACCGACAACGACCCGGACGCATCGACGAGGCCGCTCCGGCAGACCGACATCATCGTGGTCACGCCCTACAACGCGCAGCGCCAGCTCGTTCTGGACGCCCTCGCCGATGCCGGCTTCCCCGATGTCCCGGTCGGCACGGTCGACAACTTCCAGGGGAAGGAAGCCGTGGTGTCGATCACGTCGCTCGCCGCGTCGAGCGGACGAGATGCTCCACGTGGTCCGGAATTCCTGCTCCTGCAGAACCGGCTCAACGTGGCTATCTCACGTGCCCAGGTGACGGCCTACCTGATCCACTCGCCGGCACTGCTCGACGACCTTCCGTTCACGCCCGAAGGTGTTGCCCGCCTCAGCGCTTTTGCTCGCCTGACAGGGGTCGCCGGATGAGCGCTCACTCCACGGACGACGTCCTTCGTGCTGCTGCCGCCTGGGTGTGGTTTCCCCGCGACAGTGAGCAGACAAACGACCATCTCCAGCTCGTGCGCTACCCGGCCCGGTTCGGTGGCGGCGTGCGGGGGTCGCAGGTGCGATCCTCGTCGGATGCCGCCACAGTGCTCGACCACGCCATCGAGCGCACAAGAAGCTGGGGCGAGCCCCGGCTGACCTTCTGGACCAACCCGTCCGACACCCCTGACCTCGAGGAGGAACTGCAGCGGCGCGGGGCCGAGCACGTCGACACGGTCACGGTCTTCGCTCGGCCGCTGGAAGAACTCCGGATCGACGTTCCGGCAGAGGCCACAGCCGAGGTCGTGCGCACCCTCGAGCAGGTCCGCGAGGTCGACGCGATCAACGTGCCGGTGTGGGAGCAGGCTCCGCTTGATGAAGAGGGACTCCGCGTCGAACTCGCCGAGGTCACCGCGACGCTGCGTGACCGACAGAACGTGCGCGTCCTCGGTCGACTCGACGGTCGGGCGGTGAGCACAGGCGGCTGCACGCTGGTCGACGGCTTCACTCGTCTCTGGGGTGCGGCCTCCCTCGAAGAGGCTCGCGGGCGCGGCGCCTACCGGGCCGTCCTCGCGGAGCGTCTGCGCGTCAGCGCAGAGTTCGGCGCGAAGACAGCCCTGGTGAAGGGGCGAGTCGCCACGTCCGCGCCGATTCTCTCGCGAGTCGGGTTCCGTCGTTTCGGCGAAGAGCGCGCCTATCGCCTCGACCTGGCCCGGGATTCGGGATAGGAGGCGCTGGGCCGCGCCGACGGGTCAGACGGTGCCGTAGAGCCGGTCACCGGCGTCCCCGAGCCCGGGAACGATGTAGCCCTTCTCGTTGAGACGCTCGTCGAGCGCACCCAATACCAGCGTGACGTCGCGGTCGCCGGCCATCGCCTCGATCGCCGCCACACCCTCAGGCGTGCCGAGCAGGCAGATCGCCGTGACATCCTTCGCCCCACGGTTGAACAGGAACTGGATCGCCGCGGCAAGCGACCCGCCGGTGGCGAGCATCGGGTCGATGGCGAAGCACTGCCGGTCGCTCAAGTCGTCCGGGAGCCGCTCGGCGTACGTCGTCGGCTCGAAGGTCTGTTCGTCTCGGACCATCCCGAGAAAGCCCACCTCAGCCGTGGGAAGCAGCTTGACCAGGCCCTCGAGCATGCCCAGTCCGGCGCGCAGGATCGGCACCACGATCGGACGGGGCTCCGAGATCTTCACGCCCATGGTCGTGGTCACGGGAGTCGTGATCTCGATCGGGCTGACCTTCACGTTGCGGGTCGCCTCGTAGGCGAGCAACGTCACCAGCTCCTCGGTCAGCTGCCGGAAGACCGGCGAGGGGGTGCGCTGATCGCGCAGCACCGAGAGCTTGTGGGTGATGAGGGGGTGGTCGGCCACGTGAACACGCATGGGTACAGGCTAATGTGCGCCGCAGCTTCGTACGACATCGGACGCTTCGGGCGGCTGTCGTAGGCTCGACGCATGACCGGCGCCGACGACCTCGCGATGCGGCGCGCGCTCGCCCTCGCCGAAGAGGCCGCCGCAGCTGCAGAGATCCCCGTCGGCGCCGTCGTGATCGGCCCCGACGGCCGCATCATCGCCGAGGGGCGCAACACGCGCGAACAGACCCACGACCCCACCGGACACGCAGAGATCGAGGCCCTGCGAAGTGCGGCAGCATCCATCGGATCGTGGAATCTCGCCGACCACACGCTGGTCGTGACTCTGGAACCCTGCATCATGTGCGCCGGAGCGATCCTCCAGGCCCGCATCAGTCGTGTCGTCTTCGGGGCGTGGGATGACAAGGCCGGCGCGGCGGGCTCGATGTACGACGTCCTGCGCGACCGGCGCCTGCCGTACCGGGCCGAGGTGCTCGGAGGCGTGGAAGCGGATGCGGCCGGGGAGCTCCTCCGCGCCTTCTTCGATCAGCGCCGCTGACGCCGACTCTTGCGGCCGATCCGAACTTCTGCGGCCGACCCGGCCGAAAGGGCCCGCAAAACGTCGAGTGGCCCGCAGAACATCACGGCACGGCGACGACTCGACGACTCAGTCGGATGACTTGAGCACGAAGACGTCGGTCGACGGCTCCGGGTCGATCGCCGGGCGGTAGACATCGGGTTCGATGTAGACCACACGTGCGACGGGTACCGCCTCGCGGATCCGTGCCTCGATCGCGTCGATGTCGTCCGCCGCCTCGCGCAGCGGCTTGTCGGCGCTGAGGGCGATCTTGGCCGCGACCATGAGCTCATCCGGCCCCAGGTACAGCGTCTTCATGTGGATGATCTTCTGGATCTCGTCGCCGGCGTTGATCGCGTCGACGATCCGGTCGTAGTCCGCCTGCGTGGCGCCTTCACCGACGAGCAGGCTCTTGGTCTCCACACCGAGCACGATCGCGATGAGCACCAGGAGCACCCCGATCATCACGGTGCCGAGGGCGTCGAAGAGCGGGTTGCCGGTGAGGAGCGTGAGACCGACGCCGAGAAGCGCGAAGGTGAGGCCGGTCAGCGCGCCCGTGTCTTCGAGGAGGACGACGGGAAGTTCGGGCGCTTTGGACCGGCGGACGAACGACACCCACGACTGGCCCTTCTCGCGCACGAGGTTGCTCTCTCGGATGGCCGTGCGCAGCGAGAACGACTCGAGTCCGATCGCGATGACCAGCACGACGAGCGGCAGCCACCACCATGTCCGATCGAGTTCGTGCGGGTTGGTCAGTTTGTCGACGCCTTCGTAGATCGCGAACAGCCCGCCGACCGAGAACAGGATGATGGAGACGACGAACGCGTAGACATACCGTTCGCGGCCGTACCCGAACGGGTGAGAGCGGTCGGCTTCGCGCCGGGCCTTGCGTCCGCCGAGCATCAGGAGCAGCTGGTTGCCGGAGTCGGCGACGGAGTGGATGGCCTCGGCGAGCATCGATGCGGACCCGGAGAGCGCCCAGGCGACGAACTTCGCGAGGGCGATGCCCAGGTTCGCCAGGAACGCCGCGACGATGGCTTTGTTTCCTCCGGATGCACTCATGGCAAGAGTCTAGAACTGCGCGCCGATGGATGTCGGAGAGCCCGCCGTAGGATGACGACATGGCTGACTCGCTTCCTTCGCTTGCTTTTCTCGGTGCCGGTTCGATGGGAGGTGCGATCCTTCGAGGTGTGGTCGCGTCAGGCATCCTGATCGACGGCGGCATCACCGCGACCAATCGCACCGCGGAGAAGGCCCAGACGCTTGCCCAGGTCGACGGCGTGACCAGCATCGCGCTGTCCGAGAAACCGCAGGGCAATGCGGATGCCGTCGCCGGCGCACGCATCGTCCTCGTCGGGGTGAAGCCCGGCATGGTGCCGGACCTGCTCCGGGAGATCGCGCCGCACCTCGCCGACGATTCGATCATCGTGAGCCTCGCGGCCGGGGTGACGCTGCAGACATTCGCCGAGGTCCTCGGTGCCGACGCGCGCGTCATCCGCTCCATGCCGAACACCCCGTCGACGGTCCGCAAAGGCGTGACGGGCCTCGCTGTCGGAGCTGCGGCGACCCCCGGCGATCTCGCGCTCGTCCGCCGTCTGTTCGAGACGGTGGGGGCCGTCGTCGAGGTGCCGGAAACGCAGATCGATGCGCTCGGCACCATCTCGGGCTCCGGGCCGGCCTATGTGTACCTGCTCATTGAGGAGTTCACCAAGGCGGCCGTCGGGATGGGCTTCCGAGATGCGGACGCACGTCTCATGGCCGAGCACACGTTCATCGGCGCGGCCGCCCTGCTGGATGCGTCGGAAGTTGGCCCCGCCGACCTCCGCCGAGGCGTGACCAGTCCGAACGGCACGACCGAGCGCGCCATCGCCGTCCTGCAGGACGCACATCTCGATCGCACTTTCGCGGATGCCGCGGCCGCAGCGCTCGCCCGGTCGAAGGAACTCGCCGCCGGCGGGTGAGCGAAGCGCCGAGCGCGCTCAGCCTTCGCTGGACACGTCGGCGAGAACCTCGGGCCAGCGGCGATCGAGGATGCGCCCGCCCAGCACCGTCCCGCCCCACAGCGCGAGCGCGCCCAGCACGATCCCGCAGACGAGGCTCACCCAGCCGAGTGCAGGATTCCAGATCGCCGCGATGGCGAACCCGAGCGCGGGGGCGCCGAGGACCAGCGTGACCGGCCCCACGATGATCATCGCGAGCAGTGATTGCACCCCACCCGATGAGCCACGGCCGAAGGGGTTCGCCTCGGGTGCCGGGGCCCGACCGGGAAGGAAGCTGCCGACCCAGGCGCCGGCACCCGCGGCGATCGCTGTCAGTCCGAGGGCTGCGCCGATACTCGCCGGTATCAGATCGGGGCGACCCGCGAGCAGGCACGTGATCACACACAGAGCGACCGTCACGGGCAACGCGATCACTCCGAACCCGAGCAGGCGCCCAGCGCGGTCCGCGGCACCGCTCACGCCGGCGATGGCGTGCGCCGCGATCGCGTCGTTGTCGTACGCGATCGCCATCTGCACGATGGTGCCGGTGAGGAGGGCGTTGACCGTGGGGATCAGAACCATGCCCGGGCCGAAGCCGGTCGAGGCGTCCTGCAGGCCGTTCATGAGCGCGAGCCCGACGAAGATCGCCGGGAACAGCAGCAGCATCACGATGTTCACCACTTGTCGTGGGTCCCGCCGGAAGTAGCGCAGCGAGCGTGCGGCGATCGCGCCCGCGGGGCTTGCCGGCAGCAGGCGATCGAGCACGCCCCCCGAGCGCACTCGTCCGCCGCCGCTGCTCTGGATCGGGGAGACAAGGCGTGCGGCCAGCAGACGCTGCGCCGCGAACCACAAGACTCCGACCGTCGCCAGGGCGATGAGCAGGCGGAGCGCTGCGGTGGAGAGATCGCCCTGTGCGACCGATGCGGGCACGCCGAACACGGCGCCGACCGGCGTCCAGGCGGCGATGTCGGCGATCAGGGCGAAGCCTCCGCCGAGGTCGGTGACGTTGCCGAGGGCGCCGATTCCGAGATTCAGCAGGAGACCGGATGAGGCCGCGAGCACCACGCCGAGGGTCACCACCAGGTCGCGGGTACTGCGCCGCGCCAGCCATCCGGCGAGCACCCCGCTCACGACGCGGGCACCGAGCACACAGGTGAGGACCGCTACGGGGATCATGATCAGCGCAGTGAGGAGCGCGGACAGGCTCACCGACCAGCCGAGGAGCATGAGCAACAGTGCGACGGTCGTGCCGATGCCGCCGATGGTGGTCGCGCCGGCGACGGCAAAGCCCGGCAGCAGTGTGCGCGCAGTCACCGGCAGCAGGGCGAATCGCTCGGGGGCGAGCGAGTCGTCGGCGCTGACGAGGATCGAGCCGATCCACCAGCCGAGGACGATCACCGTACCCGTGAGCACGAGCGCGACGACTGCGGCGTCGGGAGCGGCGAAGCGCAGAGCCACGAGCCCCGCCGTCAGCCCGGCGAGAAACCCGAGCGCGATCATTCCGGTGATGACCAGGGTCACGATCATCCACGGATTGCGGGACAGCTGATGGCGCAGCTGGCGCCACCGGAGGCTTACGAGGAGCGCAACCACGCGAGCGTCTCCGTCCCGAGGTCGTGGGCACCCACGAGGGTGAGGAACCGCTGCTGCAGCGTCAGGCCGTCGCGCACCTCGTCGAGTGTGCCGTGTGCGAGCAGCCGGCCCTCCGCGACGATCGCGACTCGATCGCACATCGACTCCACCAGCTCCATGACATGGCTCGACAGGACCACGGTGCCGCCGCCGTCGACGAAGGCGCGCAGGATCTGACGGATCGTCTCTCCGGACACGGGATCGACAGCTTCCAGGGGTTCGTCGAGGATGAGCAGGCGGGGTGCGTGGATCAGCGCGCAGGCGAGGCCGATCTTCTTGCGCATACCCGCCGAGTAGTCGACGACCAGCCTGTCGCGGGCGTCGGTGAGACCGAGCGCGGCGAGAAGCTCACCCGTTCGGGTCACCACATCCGATTCGTCCATGCCCCGAAGCAGGCCGGTGTAGCGCAGCAGTTCGGCGCCGGTGAGACGGTCGAGCATGCGGATGCCGTCGGGGAGCACACCCATCCGCGCCTTCGCTTCCGCGGGGTTCTGCCACACGTCCGCGCCGAGCACCCACGCGGTGCCGGCATCCGGCCGCAGCAGGCCCGTCGTCATGGCCAGAGTCGTGGTCTTACCGGCACCGTTCGGGCCGAGCAGCCCGAGCATCGAGCCGGCCGGCACGTCGAGAAAGAGATTGTCGACGGCGACCTTCGGCCCGAATTGTTTGCGAAGGCCGCGAAGGGCGAGAACGGGCGGGGCCGCGGTGGGGTCGGTCATGGCTCCCATCCCATCACGACGACGGGTGCCCCGACATCCGCCCTGCGGGGGAGTCGGAGCGTGTGGGGCGGTCAGCGGTCGAGGGCGGCGAAGCGCTCGATGTCGCTGTTCGTCCCGGACACGATGATGAGGTCGTGGTTGGTGACGATCGTGTTCGCCTCGGCGTAGCGGAACGGCTTTCCGGGGCTTTTCACACCGACGACCGTCACCTTGTACTTCGAGCGCACGCCGGACTCGTTGAGTCCGACGCCGCGGATGAACTTCGGCGGGTACATCTTGGCCAGGACGAAGTCGTCGTCGAAACGGATGAAGTCGAGCATGCGGCCGCTCACCAGGTGGGCGACGCGCTCGCCGGCTTCGCGTTCCGGGTAGATGACGTGGTTGGCGCCGACCCGGGCGAGGATCTTGCCGTGGGATTGCGAGACGGCTTTCGCCCAGATCTGCGGGACCTTGAGGTCGACCAGGTTGGCGGTGATCAGCACCGATGCTTCGATCGACGATCCGACGGCGACGACGGCGACCTGGAAGTCCTGCGCACCGATCTGTCGCAGGGCGTCGATGTTCTTCGCGTCCGCCTGAACGGTGTGGGTGACCCGGTCCGACCACTTCTGCACGAGTTCGAGGTTGCCGTCGATCGCGAGGACCTCGCGGTCGAGACGGTCGAGCTCGCCGGCGCAGGCTGCTCCGAACCGGCCGAGACCGATGACGAGGACGGGCGCGTCGCCCCGGAGAACTTCAACCAACGATCGGCCTTTCCACGGGCAGCGAGTAATACTGCGATCGCGATGTCGCGGCGACTGCCGCGGCGAGTGTCACTGTACCAACGCGGCCCATGAAGATGGTCGCCGCGAGGACGTACGAAGCCGAGTCGGGGAGCGACTCGGTGAGCCCGGTCGAGAGGCCGACCGTGCCGAAGGCGGAGATCACGTCGAAGAGCACATGGCTGATGTCGGCTTTGGTGATCTGCGCGATCACGATCGTGGACAGCGCCACGATGGTCGCTCCCCAGGCGACGACGCTGAGAGCGACACGCTGCACGTCGCTGGGGATGCGGCGGCCGAACGCCTCGACGGATTGGCGTCCCTTCGCCTCGGACCACACGGCGATGGCGAGGATGGCGAGCGTGGTGACCTTGATGCCGCCTGCTGTCGAGGCTGAGCCGCCACCGACGAACATGAGCATCGACCCGGCAACCAGCGAGGAACCGTTCAGATCGCTGATGTCGATGACGGAGAATCCGCCGGATCGGGTCATGGCCGAGAGGAAGAAGGCCTGGAACGTGGTGTCGACCGCGTCCATCGAGCCGAACGTCTTCGGGTTGTTGTATTCGAGGATGAGGAAGACCGCGGCACCGAGCACGAACAGCAACACGGTGGTGATGAGGGTCAGCTTGGTGTGCAGCGACCATTTGCGGACGTGCCACACGTGCTTGGCCAGGGTGTAGATGACCGGAAATCCGATGCTGCCGAGGAACACGCCGATCATCAGCAGCGTCAGCACGAAGTAGTCGTCGGCGAACACCGCCACGCCACCCACGTTCGGGGTGAAGCCGGTGTTGGTGAAGGCCATCGCCGAGTAGAAGGGGGCTTCCCAGAGGGCGGTGAGCGGGTCGATCCCGGCCATGACGAGACCGGGGTACAGCAGGACGGCGAGGACGCCTTCGATGACGAGAGTGGACAGCGCCACCGTGCGCAGCAGTTGACCGACTTCGCCGAGACGCACGGTCTGACTCTCGTTCACGACCCCGCCGTGCGCGCGAAGCGGGTTCGTGTCGCCGGCGGCGATGAGTTTGGCGCGCAGCCCGAGTCGCTTCGAGATCGCGAGACCCATGAGCGATGCCAGCGTCAGCACGCCCATCCCGCCGATGTTCACGCCGATGAAGATCACCACGTGGCCGAAGGCGGACCAGTGCGTGGCCATGTCGACGGTGGCGAGTCCGGTCACGCAGATGGTGGAGACCGCGGTGAAGAGGGCGTCGCTCAACCTCGTCACCGTGCGGTCCGCGGAGGCGATCGGCAGCGACAACAGCACTGTGAAGACGAGGATGAGGAGCGCGAAGATGACGATCGCGAACCGCGAGGGCGATGACGTCACCAGATGCTTGGCCCACATGACGGAACGCTGCAGACGCTCTGCGGGAGACGACGCCGAAACGGAGCTCGACATCGCAGTCCCCCTTCGTCCGTTGCCCGCCGCTCGCGGCGATCGCACGGCGCCTTTCGCCGAGCCTTCGTCATGGTACTCCGTGCCGGGGGAGACTACCCTGATCTTCATGACGGACATCTTCGACGTGATCGCAGACGGTACGAGGCGCGATATCCTCCAACTCCTGTTGCGACGCACATCCGAAGGAGAGTCCGGCACGAGCGTGAGTCACATCGTCGCCGACCTCGGCATCAGCCAGCCGACGGTCTCCAAGCACCTCAAGGTTCTCCGGGACGCGGAGCTGGTGACCGTCCGCGAAGACGGACAGCGCCGTTTCTACAGCCTCTCGGTCGACCCGCTCGAGGTCGTCGACGATTGGCTCGTCCCTTTCCTCGTCGACCCGTTCGGCGACCAGGCGCCTGACATCGACTACCCGGGTCTCCCGCTGACCGACAGCGCAGCGCACGCAGCCGAGGTCGTGGGTCGTGCTGCGGCATCCGCCAAGCATGTCGTCGCCACCGCGCTCAAGAGGCTCGGCGCCTGACAGCCAGACCCCGAGCCTCGAGCGGGCAGGCATGCTGCCGTCCCGTCAGCGGCGACCGGACTTCCTGCGGAACAGCCACGCGCCCCAGGTCACGGCGATCAGCAGGATGACCAGGCACCAGCCGATCGCCCACCACGGCTCGGTCTCCAGAGGAGCGTCCGTCAGCAGACCGCGGATCGTCTCGACGATCGGCGTGATCGGCTGGTGCGCGGCGACGGGCTGCAGCCATGCGGGCATGCTGTCCACCGGAACGAACGCACTGGACAGATACGGCAGGAAGAGCAGGATGAAGCCGTAGCCGTTGGCTCCCTCAGGGCTGCCCGCAGCCAGTCCGATCGCGGCGAACAGGTAGGTGATCGCGAGGATGTACAGCGCGATCAGGCCGGCCAGCGCGATCCACTCCCATGCGGTCGCGGTCGGGCGGAATCCGACCAGCACGCCCACGCCGATGACGATCGCCGTCGCGACGAGGTTCCGCAGCAGGCTGGCGACCACGTGGCCGGTGAGGACCGCACCGGCACGCAGCGGCATGGTGCGGAAGCGGTCGATGATGCCGGTGCGCAGGTCGTTGGCGACGTAGACGGCCGTGGACGATGCCCCGAAGCCGGCGCAGGTGAGGATGATGCCGGGCACCACGTAGTCGACGTAGGCGCCGGACGGATCGATCGCACCGCCGAACACCCAGGTGAACATCAGCATGAGCATCACCGGCAGCAGGATCGCCATCAGGAGCGATTCGCCGTCGCGCAGGGAATGACGAAGACTGCGGCCGACGAAGACCGCTTCGGCGGTGAAGCCGCCGAGACGGGGGCGCGGTGCGGGGGAGGGCGGGACGGATGCCGTGGCGCGTGGCGCGTGGCGCGGCGGTGGCGGTGTTCATGCGAGCTCCTTCGTCGCGGGAACGGATGCGGTGACGGCGAGGAAGACGTCGTCGAGGGTGGGGCGGCGCAACGTGACGGTGCCGTCTTCCCCTTCCTCGTCGAGCTGGTCGAGTGCGCGGCGAAGATCGGCGACCGACCCGTCTGTGGGAATCTCACGGCGGAGCTGTCCACGGCTGTCGTGGAGTTCGACGGTGTCGCCGCCGATGCGTGCCTTCAACTCGGCCGGCGTGCCGAGAGCGGCGATCCCGCCGTCGTGCAGCACGGCGATCCGGTCTGCCAGCTGGTCGGCTTCCTCCAGGTACTGCGTGGTGAGGAAGACGGTGGTGCCGGCGCCGGCGAGAGCGTGAATGATGTCCCAGAGGTCTCGTCGGCTGCGGGTGTCGAGACCGGTGGTGGGTTCGTCGAGGAAGAGCACCTCGGGCGTCACGACGAAGCTCAGAGCGAGGTCGAGGCGTCGACGCATGCCGCCGGAGAAAGTGCGGACCACCCGGCGGGCGGCATCCGTCAGGTCGAACTGCGCGATGAGCTCGGCCGCACGTCGCTTCGCGGCGGTGCGCCCGAGGCCGGAGAGTCGGGCGAACATGACGACGTTCTCGGTGGCGGTCAGGGCGTCGTCGACGGCAGCGGACTGGCCGGTGAGGCTGATGCGGCGTTGCACTTCGACGCTCTGCGTGCGCACGTCCCACCCCGCGACCCGCGCGGAGCCGGCGTCGGCGCCGATGAGCGTGGTGAGGATGTTGATCGTCGTCGTCTTGCCCGCGCCGTTCGGCCCGAGCAGCGCGAAGACTTCTCCTCGGGCGACGGCGAAGTCGAGACCGTCGACCACGTTCTTTCCTCGGAATGCCTTCCGGAGTCCCTGTACATCGATGGCGGTGTCCATCATCTTCCTCTCTGTGTATGTCACAAACTGTGTATGACCGAAGCAACTGTGTATGACGGTAACACACTGTTTACTGAATAAACAGAAGTAGGATGAGCGGATGACCGACACCGACATCGAGCCGCCGGAACTCCCCCGAGGAATCGCACTCGCCTGGGGGGTGGCGGCCGACCCGCAGCGCGGGCCGAAGCGCGAGATGAGCGTCGAGAAGATCGTCGACGCAGCCGTCGAGCTGGCGGACGCCGACGGCATCGGAGCTGTGTCGATGGCCGCTGTGGCGGCGAAGCTGGGCTTCACGCCGATGTCGCTCTACCGCTACGTGAGCGCCAAAGACGATCTGCTGCTGCTGATGCAGGAGTATGCGACCGGTCTTCCGCCGGAGAGCCACCGCGCTGTGGAGGGCTGGCGTGAGCGGCTCATCGCTCTGTATCAGGAGCAGGTGCTGCTCTTCCTGCGGCACCCCTGGATGCTGTCGCTGCCCATCACCGGGTCGCCGATCACACCCAACAGCTCGGCATGGCTCGACGCCTTGCTCGCCTCCCTCGAGGGCACGCCGTTGACGGCGGAGGAGCGAGTCGCCGTGGGGCTCGCCGTCACCGGACAGGCCCGCTGGTGCGGGATCGTGCAGGCGGGTTATACGGAGCAGTCCCGAGGGACGGGCCTGACCCCCGAGGAGGTCTCGATCCGCGAAGCGAGCCTCTACGAACGCGTGATCACTGCAGACGAGTTCCCCGCTCTGCGTCGTGCGATCGAGGAGGATGTCTTCCTCTCACCGGCCGACCCGTTCCGGTTCGGAGTGGAGCGGCTGCTCGACGGTGTCGAGTCGTACATGGCCTCGCTCGGCCGCGACGAATCGCACGAGAGCGCGACCGAGTGGATCGACCTCGACCCGGCCGAACTCGCGGGGGACCGACGGCTCAAAGAAGCGCAGAAGGCGGTGCGCGAGGCCGAGAAGGCGCTGCGGATGGCGCACAAGATCGAGCGGCAGGCCCTGCGCGAAGCGCGGGTTCGGCTGGCGAAGGTGAAGAAGTCCGGGTGATGCGCCTTCGTGAAGGTCACCGGTCCCACTGACCACACGAGCCACATGGGTTTACAGGCGTCCCAGCTAACCCTTAGAGTGTGCACATCGAGAAAGGGGTACGTGGGATGCCCGAAGTACCTGACGTCCGGTTCCTCACAGTGGCCGAAGTCGCCGAGTTGATGCGCGTGTCGAAGATGACCGTCTATCGACTCGTCCACGCCGGCGAGCTGCCCGCCATCCGGTTCGGTCGAAGCTATCGCGTGCCCGAGTCGGCCGTCGCCGACGCCCTGCAACGCCCCATCGCCGACGTCGGCTGAAGCTCGAGGAGAGCGCCGTGGACGTCGGTACCTTCTATGCCCTCTTCTCCACCACGTGCTTCACCCTCACCGGACTGTGGTGGAACGTCGTCAGAGCCCGGCGCGACTGGAGCGCTGATCCTGCGATGCGCCGCACCATCGGCGGGATCTACCTCTCGTTCCTGCTCCCGGCGCTGATGGGTCTGTTCGCCCAGGTCGGCGGCACGGACAATCCGATCCTGTGGCGGTTGTCCTTCGTCGTCATCGCCCTCGTCGGCGGCGTCTCGATGCTGCGCCTGGTCGTGCAGGCCCGCGGCGACGGCACGCCCGGCTCCGTCCGTTGGGCCCAGGCGGGAACCGTCGTGATCTACGCCGCGATCGCCGTGATGGGCGTCGCCCCGCAACTGGCAGCGCCGCTCGGCCTCACCGGCATCCAGGTCGAAGCCCTGCTGCTGATCGCCCTGGTCGCTCTCGGACACGCTCTCGTCTGGCGCTTCCTGGTCACCGAGAACGTCCCGGAATGACCCCGCACAGTCGGAGTGCTCGGGTTTGCTAGACTGATCCGAGGCATTTTTTCCGTGCCCGTACCCGGGTGTCCGATTTTGCGCGACGCCCAGCCCCTGACTTAGTGAGGTTTCCGTGGGTTCTGTCATCAAGAAGCGCCGCAAGCGCATGGCGAAGAAGAAGCACCGCAAGCTGCTTCGCAAGACTCGTCACCAGCGCCGCAACAAGAAGTAAAGCGGTCAGACACGAGCGCCTGTCTTCGGACGGGCGCTTTGTGTCTCCGCCCGCATCTTTGAACTCTCGAGAGGACGCCATGAAGTCGATCACCGTCACCGAACTCGCCGAACGGTCGAACAGGCCTCTGGTCGACGTGCGTGAGGCGTCCGAGTTCGCCGCGGGGCACGTGCCCGGCGCCGTCAACATCCCGATGTCCGAGATCGGCGACCGCCTCGACGACCTCCCGGCCGAAGCGTTCGACGTGATCTGCCAGATGGGCGGACGGTCGGCGCGCGTGGTCGAAGCGCTCGAGGGTCGCGGCTTCGACGTGACCAACGTCGAGGGCGGCACCGGCGAATGGATCGCCCAGGGTCGCGCGGTGGAGGTGCCTTCGGCGTGACCACCATCACGCTGATCGGCAAGCCCGACTGCCATCTCTGCGCTGTCGCGTCGGACGTGATCGATGCGGTCGTCGCCGAGCTTCCCGATGCTGCCGCAGAAGACATCCAGATCGTCGAGGCCTCGATCAACGATGATCCCGCTCTCTATGAGCTGTGGTGGGAGAAGATTCCGGTCGTTCTGATCGACGGCGAGTTCCACGCGCACTGGAGGCTCACGCCCGACCGGTTCCGGCAGGCTCTCGAAGATGCGGTGAACCGCGATGCGCTCGACGATCAGAAGGAGTCCGCGCGATGACCATCCGTCACGTCGTGATGTGGAAACTCGCCGCAGAGGATGCCGCAGAGCGCGCAGCGCACGGTGCTGAGGTGGCGCGCAGGCTCAACGCCCTCCACGACGTGGTGCCGCAGCTGAAGTCGATCTCCGCGGGAGCGAACGCGGCGTATCACGGGCAGAACTGGGACGTGACCCTGGTCGCCGACTTCGATTCGATCGCGGCGATCGAGGAGTATCAGGTGCACCCCGCGCACGAAGAGGTCGCGGCCTTCATCCGTTCGGTGGTCGCCTCGCGTGCCGCCGTCGACTTCGAAGTCTGACGATCGGGGCTGCGCGATCGCCTCGCGACGGCATGGGTGAGGCGACCTGGCGCGACGTCACGATCCTCTGGGCCCGCGTGTCGGACATGCGCGATTTCACCGCTGCCGACCTCGCGCAGATGGGTGAGCGTCAGCTCGCTCGATCGCGACAGCTCAGCGAAGACCGCGCCGCGGCGTTCCTGGCCGGACGTGCCCTGATCCGTGATGTCGTGAGCCGGCTCGGCGGCGGTGCGGACATCCGCCTCGACAGTCGCTGCGAACGCTGCGGAGAGGATCACGCCGCGCCGAAGACTCCGGGTTTCGTGGTGAGCGTCGGTCACGCAGAGGATCTGGTCGCGGTCGCCGCGGCCCGGGGGACTGCTGCGCTCGGGATCGACGTCGAACCGAACCATGCCGCTGGCCGTGTCGCCGAGCTCGGTCGTCTGTTCGCCCCGGCGGCTGTGCCGACCCTCGCCGCATGGACGCGCATAGAGGCGGCGATCAAGGCTGACGGGCGCGGCATCGCCATCGATCCGAGTGCGGTGCGGATGCAAGAGGAGCCGCAGACATCGGACCAGCGCCTGTGGTCGGTCGTCCTTCCTGGAGCCGTGTCGCGACTGCAGGTCACGACGTTGCCGGGGCCGGTCGGCTTCACCCTCAGCGTCGCGCGGGGCTGACCTCGACGGCATCCGGGAATCGCGGCAGTGACAGTTCGTCGAGCCAGGAGCGCATGAGTGCCCGCCCTTCTGTTCCGACGACTTCCTCGACCAGGCCGAGGAAGTCGTCGGTCGTCACCGAGAGGCCGGCGAACCTCGACGCCCATTCGCGCGTGAACGTGAAGAACAAGTCGGGTCCCGCACTCAGTCGGAGCGCATGCAGGGCCAACGCGCCGCGCTTGTACACCCGGTCGTCGAACATGTACACGGGACCGGGATCGGCCAGCAGAAGGTTTTGGGGAAGAACATCGAGACGCGCGTGATGCGACAGGGCGTGGGCGTGCGCGGATGGGCCGCCGGATGCCTCGGACCAGAGCCACTCCGCGTAGCACGCGAAGCCCTCGTTGAGCCAGATGTCCTGCCAACGGGCGACCCCTACGCTGTTCCCGAACCACTGGTGGGCGAGTTCATGGGCGATCAATCGATCGAACCCGCCGGCGCCGTCGACGTGGTTCGCTCCGAAGATGGCCATGCCCTGAGCTTCGAGCGGGATCTCGAGGTCGTCCGGCGTGACGACGATCTTGTAGGACTCCTGCGGGTACGGCCCGAAGGCGTCGACGAACGCGCGCATCATGTCGGCGAGCGGGGCGAAGTCGCTGCGCACCCGCGAAGCGAGTTCGCGGGGGTAGTACAGACGCCCCGGCGTTTCGCCGAGGGCGACATGATCGTCGGCGTATCGACCGATCTGCACGGTCATCAGGTATGTCGCGGTGAGGACGGGCTGCGTGAAGGTCCATCGGATGCGGCCGCGCTGGGTGGAACGCGTCGCCTTTCCACCGCTCACCACGGTGTAGCCGGGGTCGGTCGTGAACTCCATCCGATAGGTCGCCCGGTCGGCGGGGATGTCATTGCAGGGGAACCAGGTGGGCGCTCCGGTGGGCTGGGAGGCGACGAGTGCGCCATCCTCGAGTTCCTCCCAGCCGATCATTCCCCAGCGGCTGCGTCGTGGCGCCGGGAGTCCTGCGTAGTTCACCGTGATCGTGAACTCCTCGCCCGCAGCCCGCGTCTCCCCGAAAAGCACCTTCACCCGACGCTGGTCCTGCCGGTACGTCGCGTCGCGGTCTCCGCTGACCCGCACCTTCGTCGCCTTCAACCCGACGAGATCGAGCGACACCTGTTTCGTCTCCTCGTGCAGACGCACGTGAAGCACGGCGGTGCCGATGAGGCGGTTGGTCGGCAGGCGGTAGTCGAGTTCCAGGTCGTAGTGCAGCACCCCGAAGCGGTCGTCGCCGCTGTGCGGGGTGTAGACGTCGGCGGTCATGCGTCGGACGCCTGGTACGAACGCACCTTCACGGCTCGCCAGGGGCCGATCGGGTTTCCGCTCCAGCGGCTGCCCACGGGGACGAACTCGCCGCGCATGACAAGAGATGCCGGGCCCACTGTGGCATCCGCTCCGATCGTGGCGGCAGGGAGGATCACGCTGTGGGGTCCCAGCGTCGCACCGTTCTCGAGGGTCACTGCGTCGATGCTCATCACACGATCATGGAACAGATGGGTCTGAACCACACAACCGCGGTTGACCGTGGCGCCGTCCCCGAGGGTCACGAGGTCGGGTTCGGGCAGCCAGTAGCTGTCCGTCCACACACCGCGACCGATCTTCGCTCCGAGGGTGCGGAGCCAGATGGCGAGCGCGGGAGTGCCCGATGCCGCGTTGGCGAACCAGGGGGCGGCGACCATCTCGGTGAAGGTGTCCGACACCTCGGTGCGCCAGACGAAACTCGACCACAGGGGATGCTCACCCGGACGGATGGGCCCCACGATGAGCCACTTGGCTGCCGTGGTGATCGCTGCGGCAGCGGCGCCGGCGATGAGCATCACCGCGGGCGAGAGGGCGATGGCCCACGCCACTCCCGCGGTGTCGACGATGGCGGCGAGCGTCATCATCACCGCGAGTCCGATCGCGCAGGTGACGAGCACCGGGATGATGCGACATGCCTCCCACAGCGCCCGGGCGACGCGCAGCCCTGGGCGTGGACGATAGGTGCGCTCGAGGTCGGCGTCGTTGACCACACGTCGAAGGCGCGTGGCGGGTGAACCCATCCACGACGATCCGGCTTTGGCTTTGAGGGGAGCGACCGACAGCACGGCCACGAGCCCGTCGCGCGGGACGTTGTGTCCGCCGGCGGCCAGGCCGGAGTTGCCGAGGAACGCACGCTTGCCGATGCGTGCCCGTGCCAGTCGCATCCAGCCGCCCTGCAGCTCGTACGTCGCCACCATCGTGTCGTCGGCGAGGAACGCACCGTCGGCGATCGTCGTGAGCTTCGGGATGAGGAGCACGGTCGAGGCCTCGACATCGCGTCCGACGTCGGCTCCCAGCGCGCGTAGCCACAGGGGCGTGAGGATGCTGGAGTACAGCGGAAACAGGAACGTGCGCGCCGAGTCGAGCAGGCGCTCGGTCGTCCAGGCCTGCCACGCGACTCTCGACCGTACGGGGTGGATCCCCTCGGCCAGCCCGATGCCGAGGAGGCGGACGAGCGCCAGCACCAGGATCGCGAAGAGGGCTCCGGCGAGCAGCACGGCGGGTGCGAGCATCGCCAGCATGCCGGGGATCGCGTCGAGCAGGGAGTCTGCCCCGCGCATTCCCGTCGCGAGGACGGCGCCTCCGCTCGCGAACGCCAGGAGCGGCAGGATCCCGAGAACGGCGGACGACGCTGCGAAGGCGAGGAGCCACCGTCTTCTGCTCGGCGGACGCGTACGGGCGAAGGGCTGTGATGCGCCGCCGATGCGTGCCGCCGGTGATCCGGCCCAGCGCTGGTTGGCGCGCACTCGGCCGAACACAGCCGACCCCGGTGCGATCTCGGCGCCGCGACCGATCTTGGTACCGGGGGCGAGGGTGCTGCGCGCCCCGATCGTGGCGTCCGCCCCGATGCGGATTCCGCCGATGCGCACGGTGTCGCCGTCGATCCAATAACCCGTCAGGTCGACTTCGGGTTCCACCGATGCCCCGGCCCCGATGTCGAGCATGCCGGTGATGGGCGGAACCGTGTGTAGATCGACGTCTTTGTGGATGCGGGCACCGAGCGCCCGGGCGTAGTACACGACCCACGGCGCACCGGCGAGGCCGACCGGGTCGACCTGTTGGGCGATCTGCTCGGCCAGCCACAGGCGCAGGTGCACCGCGCCTCCGCGAGGGTGGTCCCCGGGACGCACGCCGGCGAGCAGGAGCCGGGCGGCCACCGCTGCGATCGTCATCTTGCCCACCGGTGTGGCGAAGAGCAGCAGGCCGCCGACGATGATCCAGCCCGACACATCGGGGAGGAACTCGAAACCGGGAGCGAGCCGCAGCAGCCAGCTCGCGGCGAGGACGAAGAGCAACCAACGGATGCCGGTGAAGACGAACAGCGGGAGTCCGGCGATCGTCTGCACCCACTGCATCCGCCGCGGCGTCGGTCGCGGTTGGCTGAAGACGCGGTCCTCCTGCTCGTCCTGCGCTTCGTCCTCGACGGCATCCGCCATCTGACGCAGGCGCGGCAGGTCGTACACGTCGGTCATCGTGAATTCGGGTGCGCGGGTGCGCAGGCGGGAGACGAGCTGGGCCGCGGCGAGTGAACCGCCGCCGAGTTGGAAGAAGTCGGCGTCCTCATCTGCGGGCCGGATGCCGAGGACCGCGAACCACTGCTCGGCGAGCCACGCCGCCGTGCCGGACAGGGTGGAGTCTCCGGCGTCGGGGGATTCGAGTGGCCAGGGCAGGGCGGCCTTGTCGACCTTGCCGGAGGTGCGCACCGGCAGATCGTCGACGATCGCGAGCAGGGGGATGAGCGGTGCGGGAAGAGTCTCGGAGAGTTCGGTGCGTGCCGTGTGGCGGTCGAACCCCTGGTCGGGAACGACGTAGCCGACGAGCAACGGCATCCCGGTCTCGGTCTTCTGCACCACCACGGTCGCCGCCGACACGGCGGTGAGTGATTGCAACGCCGCTTCCACTTCGCCGAGTTCGATGCGCCGTCCACCGATCTTCACCTGGTCATCGGCGCGGCCCTGGAAGATCAGCCCCGCCGACTCGAGCCGCACGAGGTCGCCAGAGCGGTAGGCGCGATCCCAGCCGAGCGAGGGCATCGCCGCGTACTTCTCCGCATCCTTCTGCGGGTCGAGGTAGCGGGCCAGACCGACGCCGCCGATGATCAGCTCGCCGGTCTCGCCCTCGGCGACGCGCTCGCCGAGGGCGTCGACGACGGCGAGGGACCAGCCGTCGAGAGGCAGCCCGATGCGTACCGGGCCTCGGCCGTCCATGCGGGAGGCGCAGGCGACCACGGTTGCCTCGGTCGGGCCGTAGGTGTTCCAGACCTCTCGGCCGTCGGACGCGAGCCGGGCCACGAGCTCGGGCGGGCAGGCCTCTCCGCCGAAGATCAGCAGGCGCACGTTCTCGATCGCGTCCTGCGGCCAGAGCGCGGCGAGGGTCGGGACGGTCGACACGACGGTGATGCCGTGGCCGAGCAGCCACGGGCCGAGGTCTTCGCCGGAGCGCACGAGCGCACGGGGCGCGGGCACGAGGCATGCACCGTGACGCCACGCGAGCCACATCTCCTCGCACGAGGCGTCGAAGGCGACCGACAGGCCCGCGAGCACGCGGTCGCCGGGTCCCAGGGGAGCATCCTGCAGGAAGATCTTCGCCTCGGCGTCGACGAACGCCGCTGCCGAGCGCTGCGAGACGGCCACGCCCTTCGGCACTCCGGTCGAGCCCGAGGTGAAGATGACCCAGGCGTCGTCGTCGATGGTCGGCGGAGCGATCGTGGGGGCCGCAGCGGTGCTCGGGTGCGGCGTGCCGCTGCGGAAGAGCGCGACAGACCGGGACCCGGCCTCCGGGGCGGCGGGACCGCCAGACGAACGATAGACGCCGTTGCCCGTGATGCTGCCGGCGATGCGGGCCTCGCGGAAGACCAGGTCGGCGCGCTCTTGCGGGTCATCGGTGTCGACCGGCACGTACGCGGCACCGGCAGCCATCGTGCCCAGGATCGCGATGTACAGCTCGCGTCTGCCCGACGCGAGCCGGATGCCGACACGATCGCCCTGCTGCACGCCGTGTTCGCGGAGCAACGCCGCTGTCCGCCAGACGTGGGCGAGCAGCTCGGCGTAACTCACCGCTCCGTCGGCGTCCTCGATCGCGGAGGCGTCCGGATGCTGCGCTGCGGTGTCTCGGAGGATGTCGATGAGCGTGCGAGGCGGTGGTGCCGCGGCGGTGCGGTCCAGCGCGCCCTGTCCGTCAGCGCTCAAGGAAGTCGATCAGCGCGGCCTTCGAGAGTCGGGAGTAGCCGGTGCGCCCGGCCATGCGGGCGCGGGCCCGCAGTTCGACCACGGTCAGACCGGAGAGGTCTTCGACCGGCGGTACAGCGCGGACGGGGGTGACCGGGGTGGTGGGCGGCACCGGGGCGGTGGGCGGCACCGGGGCGGTGGCCGGCACCGGCGAGGTGACGGGCGACGGCGCAGCGACGGGGGCCGGGGTCGCCTTCGTCGGCGTCGCTTTCGTCGGCGCCGCTTTCGTCGGGGCCGCTTTCGTCGGGGCCGCTTTCGTCGGGGCCGCCTTCTTCCGGGCGTCCGTCATGCGGGCGTCCTTCTTCGGAGCATCCTTCTTCGACGAATCCGACTTCTTCGCCTTCTTCGGCGTCTGCAGACGCGCCGTCGCGTCCTGCAGGCGCTCCGTCGCGGCCGCCGCGGACTTCGTGACCTTCTTCGGGCGGTCGGCGATCTTCTTCTTCGACACCTTGGCGGCGTCCTTGGCATCCTCGACGAGTGGCTTGAGCTTCTTCGCGTCCTTCTTCGGAAGCGACTTGATCAGCTTCTTGGCGTCTTTCGCCGCATCCTTGGCAGCATCGACGGCCGCCTCCGCGTTGCGATGCGCTGTGGTCTTCTTCGCCATCTCTGGTCTCCTTGCGTCGGAGGGCACACTCTCGTGTGTTTCGGCCATGAGGATAGCGCCCCCGAGTTAACGGCAGGTTGCAACACAAATGTGATCAGCCCGAAACATGTCGGGTTGGTCGTCGCGAGCGAGCGCATGTTTAGATGAACTCCTACCCGTCCGTGGGCAGCAACGCCCTCGTCACACTGGAGCCGACATGCCTCGTCGCAATCTCTTCGCCGGCCTTGCCCTCGCGGCGACGGCCACCCTCGCACTCTCCGGCTGCGCGACCGGAGGTTCCGACGACACCGACGCAGGCGCTCCGGCAGCGGGCGAAGACTACGGTCTGATCGAAGACGGCACGCTCACGGTCTGCTCCGACATCCCCTACGCACCGTTCGAGTTCGAGGGTGGCGACAACGGCACCGGCTACACCGGCTTCGACATCGACCTGCTCGACGCGATCGCCAAGAAGCTCGACCTGAAGCTCGCTGTGCAGGATGTCGCGTTCGAGGCTCTGCAGTCCGGCACGACACTCGCGTCGGGACAGTGCGACATCGGTGCGTCGGCGATGACGATCACCGAAGAGCGCAAGGCCAACATCGACTTCTCGGACCCGTACTACGACTCGCTGCAGTCGCTGCTGGTGGGCACCGACTCCGGCATCGAGTCCATCGACGACCTCGACGGCAAGGCCGTCGGAGTGCAGCAGGGCACGACGGGTGAGGCTTACGCCAACGAGAACGCCGAGGGCGCGGAGATCGTGCAGTACCCCTCCGACGGGGAGCTGTGGCCGGCGATGCAGTCGGGCCTGATCGACGCGATCCTCCAGGACCAGCCGGTGAACCTCGAGCACGAGAAGGCCGATGACGCCTACGCGATCGTCGAGGAGTACGAGACCGGTGAGTCCTACGGCTTCGCCTTCGCGAAGGGCGAGCGCGACGAACTGCTCGAAGCAGTCAACGGTGCCCTCGCAGAGCTGAAGGACAGCGGCGACTACAAGACGATCTACGACACCTACTTCACCGCGAAGTAATCGGCGAGCGCAGCAGGACAGGGAGTCCTTGACAATGGCGTTGAGGCGCACCACGAAGAGCAAGCTCTATCGGTACATCGTCTACGCGGTGCTGATCGCGATCGTCGTCTGGGCGGCGGTCACCACGGACTGGGCGAAGATCGGTCCGCTGTTCTTCAACCCCGAAGTCGCGGCCCAGATGTTCCCCGCGATCATCACGACCGCTCTCGTCAACACGCTGTGGTTCACGGCCGTGGCCTTCGCGGCCGGTCTGGTGCTCGGCGTCATCCTGGCGCTGTTGAAGCTGTCGAGCATCGGCCCGTTTCGCTGGATCGCCACAGCCTGGATCGAACTCTTCCGCGGGCTTCCTGCGATCCTCACCATCTTCGGCGTGGCGTACGTGCTGCCGATCGCCCTCGGCGTCTCGGGCCGAGACCTCGGCGGACCCGTGGTGCTGGGGCTGATCGGTCTGATCCTGGTGGCGTCGGCCTACATGGCCGAGACCATCCGTGCGGGTATCCAGGCGGTCCCCAAGGGGCAGACCGAGGCGGCGCGCTCCCTCGGGATGTCGCCGATGAAGACGACCTTCTGGATCGTCGTGCCGCAGGGTTTCCGCATCATCATCCCGCCGCTGACCAACGAGTTCGTGCTTCTGCTGAAGGACACGTCGTTGCTGTTCGTCGCGGGCACGTTGATCTGGTCGAAAGAGCTCACCAACTTCGCCCGTGACGCGACCACGCAGACCTCGAACGCGACACCGCTCATCATGGCGGCGGTCCTGTACCTGATCGTGACGATCCCCCTCACACGCTTCAGTGCGTGGCTGGAACGACGGATGGCGAGGCAGCGATGAGCACCGACCTGATTGATGTGCACGCCCCCGCGATCGACCTGCAGGGGCTGGTGAAGAGCTTCGGGGACAACGAGGTGCTCAAGGGCATCGACCTCACGGTCACGGCCGGTGAGGTCGTCTGTGTCATCGGTCCGTCGGGCTCGGGCAAGTCGACACTGCTGCGTTCCGTGAACCTGTTGGAGGAGCCGACCGGCGGCAAGGTGCTGATCGAGGGCATCGACATCACCGATCCCGACGTCGACATCGACCGGGTGCGCACGCGAATCGGCATGGTGTTCCAGAGCTTCAACCTCTTCCCGCACCTCAACGTGCTCGGCAACCTGACCATCGCTCAGCAGCGGGTGAAGAAGCGGTCCAAGGGGGAGTCCGAGAAGGTCGCACACGCCATGCTCGAGCGGGTCGGTCTCGCCGAGAAGGCGGACGCCTTCCCCGGACACCTCTCCGGTGGGCAGCAGCAGCGCGTGGCCATCGCGCGTGCACTCTGCATGAACCCCGACATGATGCTGTTCGACGAGCCGACCTCGGCCCTCGACCCCGAACTCGTGGGAGAGGTGCTGCAGGTCATGCGGCAGCTCGCCGACGAAGGCATGACGATGTTGGTGGTGACCCACGAGATGGGCTTCGCCCGTGAGGTCGGGTCGCGGCTGATCTTCATGGACGGCGGACACATCGTCGAAGAGGGCGACCCGCGCGAAGTGATCGGCAACCCGCAGCATCAGCGCACGAAGGACTTCCTCTCCCGCGTGCTGTAACCGGGACCACCTCGGTCGTCGAGCGTCGTCTCGTCGCTGCGCTTCTCGCTCGACGACCGGTGCGGGCGAATGAGCCCGCCGCTCAGCCGCGCGGATGCACGGCGACGGGCTCCGGCGCGACGGCGATGCGCACCCGTTCGCCGAAAGCGGGATGGATGCCGGGGGCATGCTGCACTCGGACCAGCTCCCCGGATTCGGTGCGCACCAATGTCCGCCGCATGCTGCCCAGGAACGTGCTCTCCTCGACCACCGCGTCGGCGGCGGCATCCGCATCGGAGGCGAAGTACACGTTCTCCGGTCGGAGATAGACGTCGACCGGGCCGTCTGCCGGACCCTGAAGTGGCAGGGCCTGCCCCCAGACGAACACGTGATCGCCGTCGGCGACGCCGGAGACGACGCTCGACAGACCGACGAAGGCGGCGACACCTGCGGTCGACGGCGTCGTGTACAACTGCTCGGGGGAACCGATCTGCTCGATGCGTCCCGCGTTCATCACCGCGATCCGGTCGGAGACGGCGAGCGCCTCCTCCTGGTCGTGCGTCACGAAGACCGTGGTGATGCCGAGCCGCAGTTGGATGCGGCGGATCTCGTCACGCAGCTGCACGCGCACCTTGGCGTCCAGGGCCGACAGCGGCTCGTCCAACAGCAGCACCTTGGGCTCGGTGACGAGAGCTCGCGCGAGCGCTACGCGTTGCTGCTGACCGCCGGAGAGCTGATGGGGGAACCGATCCGCGAAGTCGGCGAGACCGACGAGCGCCAGGGCGTCGAGGGCCCGCTTCGCGGCATCCGCTCTTCCTGCCCCTCGTCGGCGGAGGCCGAACGCAGTGTTGTCCACGACTCGCAGGTGCGGGAACAGCGAATACGACTGGAAGACCATGCCGATGTCGCGCTTGTTCGTGGGCACGCGTGAGACATCCCCACCTCCCAGCAGCACCGCACCCTCGTCGGCCCCTTCGAGCCCGGCGAGCACCCGGAGCAGGGTCGTCTTCCCGCAGCCGGAGGGGCCGAGCAGCGACACGAACTCGCCGGGAGCGATGTCGAGGTCCACGCCGTGCAGAACGCGTGTGCCGGCATAGCTCTTCACGATGCCCTGCAGCTCGACCCGGGTGCCCTCACCGGCTTCGGCGAGCAGCAGGTTGTCCTTGGTGCGGGGGAGGACGTGGTCGGCGGTCATGAGCGGGCCTTTCCGGTGCCGCGAGCGACGCGGCCGATGATGAGGAGCAGCAGGAAGACGAACAGCAGCGCCAACAGGGTGAAGATCGCGGGAGCGTACGGGTCCTGCTTCTGCACGACGACCATGGCGGTCTGGAAGACCTGACGGTTCAGCAGCGAAGCGATCGTGAACTCGCCCAGCACCACCGCGATCGAGATGAGGGATGCGGCCAGCAGGCCTTGGCGGAGGTTCGGAGCGAGCACTTTCAGGACGACGGCCGGCCAGCTCGCGCCGAGCGAGCGGGCCGCCTCGGCGAGGGTGCGCAGGTCGGCCGCGTCGATCGAGGCCTGGATGGACCGGAAGGCGAACGGCAGCACGGTGATGCCGTAGGCGAAGGCGAGCGTCCACGTTCCGGTACCGAGAGCGCGTCCGATCTGCAGGTAGATCGGCGCGAGACCGACGACCAGCACGATCGCGGGGATCGAGATGGGCAGCAGCACCACGAACTCGAACATCGACTTGAGCTTCGGGAACCGCAGGTTGACCAGGATCATGGTCGGAGCGAGCAGGAGCAGCACGATCGCGACGGTGATGACCGCCAGGATCAACGAGTTGCCGAGCCCGAGCCAGATCGGTCTGATCGCGGCGGATGCGGCGGGGTCGAAGAGCGCCGTCCAGCGAGCGAACGACATCCCGCCGGACGGATCGCGCAGGGTGAAGAGGAACGTCGACACCAACGGGATGAGGAAGAACGCACCGACGACGATGCCGATGATCCACCGGGTCGCGGGGGCAGGGCCGAGGCGGTTCACGACTGCCACCTCGCGGCTCGTCGCTGCACGAGGGAGTACAGGGCCATCACTGCCGCGACGACGATGATCATCCCGAGCGCGAGTGCTCCGGCGAGATTCTCGCGTCCGAGCACGGTCTCGCTGGTGAGCGCCGCCCGGATCTGCAGCGGCACGATCTGTGCGCCCTGGCTCGCGAGGGCCGCGGCCGTCGCGTACGAGGAGAACGCGTTGGCGAACAGCAGCAGCGCGCTGGCGAGGAACGAGGGGGCGAGCACCGGGATGCCGACACGCAGCCAGAAGCTCATGCGGGTTCCCCCGAGGGTGAGGGTCGCTTCGGACCACTGCGGCTTGAGTGCGGCCAGCGCGGGCATGAAGGTGATCACCATCAGCGGGACCTGGAAGTAGATGTACGGCAGGATCAGGCCGGGGAGTTCATACAGCCACGTGCCGTCCGCGAAGATGTTGAACCCGAAGGTGTCCTGGAGGAAGAGGGTGACGACGCCCTGGATGCCGATCGTCGCGATGAACGCGAAGGCCAGCATGACGCCACCGAACTGTGCCAGCACTCCGGCCGCGGCATCGACGCTCGAGCGGGTCGCGCCCTCGGGGTTCATGCCCAGCAGGGCGTAGCAGACGAGAGCTCCGACGACGGCTCCGACGACGGCCGTCAGCAGCGACAGGCCGGCGGAGTTCGCGAAGGTGGTCAGCACGACGGGATCACCGAGCGCCGACACATTCCCCCAGGTGAAGACGCCGTCCTTCGTGAAGAAGCCGGAACCGATCGCGAGCACTGTCGGTACCGCCAGGAACAGGACGACGTAGGCGGCGAACGGCACGAGTCCCAGCCAGGCCCAGGCGGGAGCGGACCGCCGGGGCCTCGCGTCGTGCGAGGGCCCGGCGGGTGTGACGGGGGCGGATGCCGCAGCATCCGCCCCCGCGGGGGCGAGGGTCGTCACTGGACGGCCGCGGCCCACTTCTCGCCGAGCAGCGTGCCGGCGTTCTCGCTCTGCGCCTCGGTCGGCACGACCGTGTCTGCGGGCACCTCGGGGAGCGCCGCTGCGAGGTCGGCGTCGATCGTTCCGGCCTCGGTCATGGCCTCCATCCGTGCCGGCCGTGCGCCGCCCTTCAGCCAGAGGTTCTGCACGTCGTCGCTGTAGAGGAACTCCTGCCACAGGCGAGCGGCCGCCGGGTTGGGAGCGTCCTTGTTGATCGCTTGGTTGTAGTACCCGGCGTAACCGGTGCCGTCGAGCACGACGACCTCCCAGTTCTCGTTGTCGGCCGTGTGCGCGGCGTTCAAGTAGTCCCAGTCGAAGACGACGGGCGTCTCACCGCTCGTGACGGTCGCGGTGGTGACGTCGACCTTGAGCATGTTGCCGGCCTTCTGCAGGTCGGTGAAGAAGTCGATGCCCGGCTGAAAGTCGTCGAGCGTGCCGTCGGACTGGACGGTCGCGAGGCCGACGGCTGCGAACGCCGCGCCCGCCTGCGTCGGGTCGCCGTTGATCGCCACAGCGCCCTTGTAATCGGCGCCCAGCAGGTCGTCGAGGGATTCGGGGGCGTCGAACTTCGAGGAGTCGTAGCCGATGGACATGTACCCCCCGTAGTCGCCGACGAACAGGCCGGTCGACTCCTTGAGGGCGTCGGGGATGTCGTCCCAGGTCTCGACCTTGTAGGGGGCGAAGACGTCGGTGTTCTGCAGGGCGACCGTGAGCCCGAGGTCGAACACGTCGGGAGCTGTGTCCAATCCTTCGTTCGTCTTCGCCGCCTGGATCTCTTCGGCGCTGGAGACATCGGGTGACGCCTCGTTGATCGTGATCTCGGGGTACTTCTCCGCGAAGAGATCGAGGATCTCGCCGTAGTTCGCCCAGTCGCGCGGAAGGGCGATGACGTTGAGCTGTCCTTCGGCCTTCGCCGCAGCCTCGAGGTCGGCGAACGAGCCGAAGTCGGCGACGGAAGTGGCGTCCGCGGCGTCGACCGCGTCGCTTCCGGAAGCCGGAGCGTCGGTCGCGCCTGCGCAGGAGGTGAGCGCGAGTACGGCGGCGGTGGCCAGGGAGATGCCTGCGCCGATGCGAGCGCGGCGGGTGATGCGAGCCATGAGTGTCCTCTCGTGTCCGGCGGGTCGCCGGGGTGCGAGTGGACACTATTGGCGGCGGGTTACCGGTGATCCTGCGCCGAGTGAACACGGGGTGACCGGGCGGTGGCGCCTCGGCTCGGGTCGCTGGTGCCGTCGATTCAGCCCTGCGGGACGTTGTACTTGAAACCCCTGTGCGAGCCGACGTAGCCGAGCCGCTCGTAGAACCGGTGGGCGTCGACGCGCTTCGCATCGGACGTGAGCTGCACCATCGCGACCCCGAGTGTCGGCGCAGCGATGTCGGAGACCCAGCGCATCGTGGCGGAGCCGATCCCCGACGAGCGCAGGTCGCTGCGCACACGCACCGCCTCGACCAGCAGGCGGCGTGCGCCGCGGCGAGCCATGCCAGGGATCGAGGTGAGCTGCAGTGTGCCGACGATCGAGTCGTCGAGCTCGACGACAAGCAGATCGTTGGCGGGATCGGCAAGGATCTCCCGGAGCGCCGCCGCGTAGGCCGGGCGATCGGATTCGGATGCCACGTCGCCCCGCGCCGCACTGATCGGGTCGTCGGACAGCAGAGTGATGATGGCATCCGCATCTTCGGTCACCGCGCGACGCAGGGTGGCGTTTCCCGCCCTGGACTCGAGGACATGCGGGAGGGCGAGGGCGTCGAGCATGTCCCCAGTCTGGCATCCTGAAACGATGGATATCGGCGCTCTCCTCGGACTCGAGCAGCTCACGTGGGGCGTGCTGATCCTCGTCATCATCGCCGCTTTCTGTGCCGGCTGGATCGACGCGGTCGTCGGTGGCGGGGGACTGCTGCAGCTTCCCGCCCTGCTGCTGATTCCGGGGATGTCGCCGGTGCAGGCACTGGCGACCAACAAGCTCGCCTCCGTCTTCGGCACAGCCACCAGCAGCGTCACGTACTACCGCCGCGCGAAGCCCGACATCCGCACCGCGATTCCGATGGCCGCCGTCGCGTTCATCGGGTCATTCGGTGGAGCGGCGGTCGCGATCATCCTCCCGCCGGCCGCCTTCAAGCCCATCATCGTGGTGGCGCTGCTGGCCGTCGCCCTGTTCACGGCGTTCAAGCCGCAGATGGGTGCCGCCACGCAGCTGCGCTTCCACGGGCACAAACACCACATCATGGCCGGCGTCTCGGGCCTCGCCATCGGCTTCTACGACGGGATGATCGGTCCCGGCACGGGCACCTTCCTCGTGATCACGCTGGTCGCCCTGCTCGGGTACGACTTCCTGCAGGCGAGTGCGAAGGCCAAGATCGTCAATCTCGCCACCAATGCCGGCGCGCTGATGCTGTTCATCCCGCACGGTGCCGTGCTCTGGCTCCTCGGTGGAATCCTGGCGGTCGCGAACGTCGCAGGCAGCTACCTGGGGTCGCGCATGGCGATCGCGCGGGGGACGACGTTCATCCGTGTGGTGTTCCTCGTCGTCGTGATCGCGCTGATCGGCAAGCTCGGCGTCGACGTCTGGAACGAGAACATCGTCCCGGCGTTCGCCGGTCTTGCGGGGTGAGGCGTTTCGTCTCGCTGGCGCTCGCTCAACGACCGGTGGGTGAAGCCCCCCGGTCATCGAGCGAGCAACGAGACGAAACGCCTCGACCGCGTCAGGCCTCGTCGTCGGGCTCGAAGTCGACGCCGGCCTCGGCGCGCTGGGCCGGGGTGATCGGTGCCGGAGCTGCGGTCAGCGGGTCGAAGCCGTTGCCCGACTTCGGGAACGCGATGACCTCGCGGATCGACTCGGTCTTCGACAGGTGCTGCAGCACGCGGTCCATGCCGAGCGCGATGCCGCCGTGGGGCGGGGCGCCGAACTTGAACGCCTCGAGTAGGAAGCCGAACTGCTCGTCCGCCTGCTCCTCACTGATGCCCATGACCTCGAACACGCGCTTCTGCACGTCTTCCCGATGGATGCGGATCGAGCCGCCGCCGAGCTCTGAGCCGTTGCAGACGATGTCGTACGCGTAGGCGAGCGCGGAACCCGGGTCGGTGTCGAACGTGTCCTGGAACTCGGGCTTCGGGCCGGTGAACGCGTGATGCACGGCGGTCCAGGCGCCGGCGCCGACGGCGACGTCACCGGAGGCCACGGCATCCGCCGCAGGCTCGAACATCGGGGCGTCGACCACCCAGGTGAACGCGAAGTCGTCCGGGTTCAGGTAGTCGAGGCGACGGCCGATCTCCACGCGTGCGGCACCGAGGAGCGCGCGGCTCTCCTTGGTGGAGCCGGCGGCGAAGAACACGCAGTCACCCGGTTCCGCGCCGACGAACTCCGCCAGACCCGCCTGCTCGCTGTCGGACAGGTTCTTCGCTACGGGGCCACCGAGCGATCCGTCTTCGTTGAAGAGCACATACGCGAGCCCACGGGCGCCGCGCTGCTTCGCCCAGTCCTGCCACGCGTCGAGCTGCTTGCGCGGCTGGCTCGCACCACCCGGCATCCGCACAGCGCCGACGTACTCGGCCTGGAAGACGCGGAACGGTGTCTCAGCGAAGTATTCGGTCGCCTCCACGAGTTCGAGACCGAAGCGCAGGTCGGGCTTGTCGGAACCGTATTTGGCCATCGCCTCGGCGTAGGTCATACGCGGCAGCGGCAGAGCGACCTCGACCCCGATCGTCGACCACATCGCCTGGATGAGCGACTCCATCAGCGTGATGACGTCTTCCTGGTCGACGAAGCTCATCTCGATGTCGAGCTGGGTGAACTCCGGCTGGCGGTCAGCGCGGAAGTCTTCGTCACGGTAGCAGCGGGCGATCTGGAAGTACTTCTCGACGCCGCCGACCATCAGCAGCTGCTTGAACAGCTGCGGCGACTGCGGCAGGGCGTACCAGCTGCCGGGGCTCAGGCGCGCGGGCACGAGGAAGTCGCGGGCGCCTTCCGGAGTCGAGCGGGTGAGCGTGGGAGTCTCCACCTCGGTGAAGTCCTCGGAGTGCAGCACGTCGCGGATCGCCTTGTAGACGTTCGAGCGCAACCGGAGAGCGGACGCCTGGGCCGGCCGGCGGAGGTCGAGGTAGCGGTACTTGAGACGCGCTTCCTCGCCGACGGTCTCGGTGTCGGCGAGGGCCGTGGACACCTGGAACGGCAGGGGAGCGGACTCGTTGAGCACCTCGACGTCGGTCGCGATGAGCTCGATCTCGCCGGTGGGAAGGTTCGGGTTCGCGTTTCCCTCGGGGCGCTGCGACACTTCCCCGGTCACCTTCAGGACGAACTCGTTGCGCAACGGGTGGGCGATCTCCTCGTCGCGGATGACGACCTGGGCGATGCCCGACGCATCCCGCAGATCGATGAATGCGACTCCTCCGTGGTCACGACGGCGATCGACCCACCCGGTGAGGGTGACGGTCTGACCGATGTGCTCGGCTCGCAGTGAGCCTGCCGAGTGGGTGCGAAGCACGGAGGATTCCTTCTGATCTGGGGAATGGTGAACCCGCCCATTCTACGGGGGCCGTGCGTGGCTCCTCGGCCCCGTTCCCCGTCGGCCGCGAAGGCTCAGTATGATCGCCTCGAACGAAAGGCGCCCATGAACACCGCTCTGGTCCACGCGGAAGCCAACGGCATCCCCGACCTCTTCTCCCAGATCTTCTCCGGAACCCTCGGCGTCGTCGCCCTCGTCTTCTACATCCTCGTCGCGGTCTCCCTGTGGAAGGTGTTCACGAAGGCCGGCTACCCCGGCATCCTCGCGCTCATCCCGCTCGTGAACCTGGTCGTCCTCGTGCGGATCAGCGGCATGAGCGGCTGGTTCGCCCTGCTCTATCTGATCCCGGTCGTCAACTTCGTCTTCGGCATCATCGTGGCGTTCAAGTTGGGGGAGCGCTTCGGCAAGGGCGGATTCTTCTCCTTCTTCCTGCTCGTCCTCTTCCCGTACATCGGCTACCTGATCATCGGATTCGGCGACGCCCGGTACCGCGAGGCGTGACGTGGCGGCCTCCCGACTCCATCTCGTCCGTCATGGTGAAGTGCACAACCCGAAGCGGGTGCTCTACGGTCGCCTCCCCGGCTACCACCTGAGCAAGGCCGGGCGGGGGATGGCGCAGGCCGCTGCGGACCATGTGGCGGGTCTCGACCGCGTCGTGACCGAGCTGTACGCCTCGCCCCTGGAGCGCGCGCAGGAGTCGGCTGAGCCGTTCGCCGCCCGATTCGACCTCGTTCCGGAGATCGACATCCGGGTGATCGAGCCGACCAACGTCTTCGAGGGGACGCAGATGCGCCGCTCACTCATGAACCCGCTGAACTGGTGGCACCTGCGGCAACCGTCTCTGCCGAGTTGGGGGGAACCCTATGCATCGGTCGCGCAGCGGATGCTCGGCATCATGGACGAAGCATGGGATGCCGCCGACCACGGCGACGTGGTGATGGTCTCGCACCAGGCCCCGATCTGGATCACACACCTCCGCGTCGCAGGCCTGCCGTTGCAGCACGACCCCCGCACTCGGCGGTGCGCGCTGTCCAGTGTGACGTCCTTCGAACGCGTCGGCGATGTGTGGCGCGAAGTCGCCTACGCCGAGCCCGCCGCGACCGGCAGTGCCGTCGACGTCGGGGCGGTCTGACAGGCCGGATCGTCCGGCCGACGCATAGGAATCCGCACGTAAACTGGGGATCGTGCCACTTGCCAGCCTGGTCCCCGAGCCCGTCGCAGGGCACCCGACTCGCAGCGACCGCCGCACCCGCACCCGCCGTTCCCGACGCGCGGGCGTCGCCGCGCTCGCCGCAGTACTCGCCATCGGTCTGAGCGCCTGCGCGTCCGATCCGGTCAGCGAATCGTTCCTCAACGGGGAGAACACCGGCTACGTGGCCGCTGATGGGGCGATCGTCGAGATCGCCGAATCCGACCGCGGGGAGCCGGTCGAGTTCGGCGGTGTCACCGAGACCGGCGAGACGTTCGACAGCGCTGACATCGCGGGGCAGGTCACCGTCGTCAACTTCTGGTACGCCGGCTGTGCTCCGTGCCGACTCGAAGCGGACGCGCTCGAAGACGTCTGGCAGGAGTACGAGGGCGAGGGCGTCTCGTTCATCGGCATCAACACGCGCGACCAGGCCGACACCGCGATCACATCCAGCAAGGACTGGGGCGTCACCTACCCCAGCCTGATCGACGTGAACACGGCCGAAGCGAAGCTCGCGTTCGCCGAGGTGACCCCGATCGCCGCCACGCCCACCACGCTCGTCCTCGACAAGCAGGGGCGCGTCGCCGCTCGCATCATCGGGCCCATCGACGGAACGTCGATCCTGTCGACGCTCGTCAAGGACGCTCTCGCGGAGTCCTCATGATCGCCGAAGCGCTGTGAACCCCGAAGCGATCATCGGATCCGGCGCCCTCTGGCTCGCGATCCCCGTCGCCATGCTCGCGGGTCTGGTGTCGTTCCTCTCTCCGTGCGTGCTGCCGCTCGTCCCGGGGTATCTCGGCTTCATCGGCGGTGCGGTGACGCCGCGCGGTGGCTCGGCTGCCCCACGAGCGCAGCGAGACGGAGCATCGTCGTCCGGGACCGATACGCCCGCGCGTGGCAGGCTCGTGCTGGGGGTGCTGCTGTTCATCCTCGGGTTCAGCGTCGTCTTCGTCGCCCTGACCGCTCTGGGCGGTGCCGCGAGCGTGTTCCTCATCCAGTGGGGTGAGCTGATCACGCGCATCCTCGGTGTCGTCATCATCCTGATGGGCCTCGTGTTCCTCGGCCTGTTCGGCTTCGCGCAGCGCGAGTTCCGCTTCCACGTCGACTCGAAGTACGGCATCATCGGCGCTCCGTTGCTGGGTGTCGCCCTGGGCATCGGGTGGGCGCCCTGCCTCGGGCCGACGCTCACCGCGATCTTCGCCCTCTCTTTCAACTCCGGCGACCCGGTGCGCGCCGGCGCACTCGGCCTCGCCTACTCCCTCGGCCTGGGCGTCCCGTTCCTGCTCGTCGCGCTCGGCTTCGGATGGGCGACGAAGACGATCGGGTTCCTGCGCCGCCACATCCGCGTCGTGAACGTCATCGGTGGCGTGCTGCTCATCGTTGTCGGCATCCTCATGGTGACCGGATTGTGGACTGAGATCATGTCTCGGCTGACGGCGGTGATGGGCAGTGTCATCCTCCCGCTCTGACGATCCCGCGACGAAGACCGATGCCACGACCAACAAGGATGCTGTGAACAGCGACGCCAGCGACCCCCTCCGCCCGTCCGACCACGTCGACGGCGACGACTCGATCACTCAGCCGCGCCTCGGCCTCGTGGGATGGCTGCGATGGGGGTGGCGTCAGCTCACGTCGATGCGGACCGCGCTGGTCCTGCTGCTCGTGCTCGCGATCGCGGCCATCCCGGGGTCGATCTTCCCGCAACGGATGGCCGACCCGAACGGCGTCACCCAGTGGGAGCGCGACAACCCCGACCTCTTCCCGGTGCTCGACGCGCTCAAACTGTTCGACGTGTACCTGTCGCCGTGGTTCTCGGCGATCTACCTGCTGCTGTTCGCCTCGCTCGTCGGCTGTGTCATCCCACGCATCAAACATCACGCCAAGGCGCTGCGCGCACGGCCGCCGCGCACTCCCGCGCGACTGCAGCGACTCGAGGACTATCGCGCCGTGGTGCGGGAGCCGGCGAATCCGTCGGCCGTGCAGGATGCTGAAGCTGCGGCATCCGCATCGATCGATGTCGCGACGAAGCAGCTGAAGGCCCTCGGGTATCGCGTCGAGCGCTACGACCGTGGTCGGGCGTTCTCGGTGTCGGCCGAGCGCGGCTACTGGCGCGAGACCGGCAACCTGCTCTTCCACCTGGCGCTCGTGGGTGTGCTGATCACCGTCGGCATCGGTGGCGGGTTCTCCTACACGGGCCAGCGTGTGCTGGTCGAGGGGGAGACGTTCGCGAACACGCTCGTCGACTACGACTCGATGAACCGCGGGCGTTTCGTCGGCGATGACGCTCTCGCGCCCTATTCGATGCGCCTCGACTCCTTCGACGTGTCGTATCAGCCGTTCGGCGAACCGGGGTCCGGTCAAGCCGGCGACTTCTCCGCCAACGTCACGGTGCAGGAGAACGGCGACGAGCGCACGGGTGCGGTGAAGGTGAACGAGCCCCTCGCCGTGGCCGACGACGACGTGTTCCTGCTCGGCAACGGTTACGCGCCGACCGTCACGGTGCGCGACGCCGACGGCGACGTGGTCTTCACCAACAGCACACCGTTCCTCCCGCAGGACAACAACATGACTTCGCTCGGCGTCCTGAAGATCCCGGACGGGCTCGCGGAGCAGGTCGGTCTCGTCGGATTCTTCTACCCCACGACCGGTGTGCTCGAATCCGGTGCCTTCTTCTCGGCGTTCGGCGACCTCACGAACCCCACGTTGACGCTCGACGTCTACACGGGCGACCTCGGAATCGACGACGGTGTGCCGCGGTCGGTCTACGTGCTCGACACGACGGGCATGACCAAGCTGACCGGGCGGACCACCGACGTCGAGTCCATCGAACTCACCCCGGGCGAGACCGCCGACCTGCCGAACGGCCTCGGCACGGTCACCTTCGACGATGAGTCTCCGGAGGGCGCCGCCGACGCCTCGGAGTCGGTGAAGCGGTTCGCCTCCCTGCAGATCCACCGCGACGACTCGGGTCCGTGGGTTCTCGCGTTCGCGCTGCTCGCGCTCGGGGGACTGATGATCGCCCTGTTCGTCCCCCGTCGCCGCGTCTGGGTGAAGGCGACCGCCGATGACGGTGCCGTGTCACTCGAGTACGCCGCCCTCGCCCGCGGTGAAGACCCGACCCTCGCGGGCGCCCTGGACGACCTCGTCACCGGGCACACGCGGTTGCTCGACGCGGCGGGCGACACCACCGCACGCACCGCCGACGAAGCCGCCGATTCTGCCGCAGCACCACAGCCGACGGCATCCGAAACCCCGAAAGTAGACTGACACCATGCCCGAGCTCACGGAGATCTCGCCCATCCTGCTGTGGACGGCGATCGCGATCTATGCGGCGGCGTTCGTGGCCTACGCGTTCGATCTCGCGCAGCGCTCGCAGGCCACGGTCGATGCGAAGATCGTCCAGGAGCCTGCCTTCGTCGGCGCCCGCGGCGGGACGCGCGGCGCGTCTGCCGTCGACGCCGCCGGCGCGGGTGCGAAGCCGCAACGCTTCGTGATGGCGCGGGTCGGCACGTCGCTCACCGTGCTGGCGTTCGCCTTCCATCTGGCCGCGACGCTCACCCGCGGATTCGCGGCCGGCCGTGTCCCGTGGGCCAACCTGTACGAGTTCGCGATGACGGGCACGCTGCTCATCGTCGCGGTCTTCCTGATCGTGCTCACGCGCATCGACCTGCGCTTCCTCGGCACCTTCATCACGGGTCTGGTCGTCGTCCTCCTCGGACTCGCCGCGACGAACTTCTACGTCGAGGTCTCGCCGCTGATGGATCCGCTGAAGAGCGTGTGGCTGGTCATCCACGTCTTCGTCGCCTCTCTCGCGACGGCGTTCTTCGCCCTCGCCTTCGCCCTGTCGGTGATCCAGCTCATGCAGTCGCGCCGTGAGCGCCTGATCGGCGAGAACGCGGCGAAGACCGGCCAGGGGTTCCTCCGCACGTTCCCCACCGCCGAGCGTCTCGAGAGCCTGGCCTACCGGTTCACCATCATCGGATTCATCCTCTGGACGTTCACCCTTATCGCCGGGTCCATCTGGGCGTACTACGCGTGGAGCCGCTTCTGGGGCTTCGACGTCAAAGAGACCTGGACGTTCGTGATCTGGGTCATCTACGCGGGGTACATCCACGCCCGTGCCACACGCGGATGGCGCGGTAACCCGTCGGCCTGGCTCGCGATCGTGGGCTTCTCGGCCGTGATCTTCAACTTCACCATCGTGAACGTGTTCTTCAAGGGCCTGCACGCTTACTCCGGCCTGAACTGAGTCCCCGGCGGCATCCTCGATGTCAGGCGCGGGTGCCCAGCGGCAGCACCTCGGCGTGCTCGACGCCGTCCTGATACCAGACCAGTTCCACCTCGTCGATGACCTCGGTGGGCGGGAGCGCCACCGCGCAGCACGCGGCACGTTCGAAGGCCGCCCATTCCGCGGCCGCGAGCGAACTGTCGTAGACGACGGAGAGGTGGAAGGTCCAGTCATCGAGGGTGCGCTCTTCGAGGCGGCGGAGATCCGTCCGTTCCAGGGCTGTCGTCAGGCTGGCGTAGGCCGCGACGAGCGACGGCGTGCGCGCCAGCCGCACGACGAGGATCTGCCACGGCGCGGGGAACGAGTCGATCGCTTCTGCTGACACGGTGATCGGATGCTGCTGGGCCGCCCACTCGGCCAGCAGCGCACCCAGCTTCTCGCGGCGTTCCGGCTCGACGAATCCGCGGAGCGTGACGTGCTCGGTGTGCGGATGCGGGACACCGGCGCCGAGACGGGCGAGGCTGGCGTCCTGAACCTCCCGATACAGCGAAGCCACGGCGGTCGTCGGACGCAGCACCAGGTACTGCTGCCCCGTCAGCGCGTCGATCTGAGCGGGGTCCTGCATGAACGGGCGGCGCATGACGCGAGCGTACGCGGTGGCCGTGCCGCGGCGATAGCCCACCGCAGCGTCACCGTTACGCGGCTACGCCGTGGCGAGTACCGCCTTCGCGGAGGTCGTGCGTCGCAGAGTCACCGCGAGTGTCGTGGCCACGAGCGACAGCACACCCCAGACGACCAGCGCCGCGACGGCGGAACCGTTCGCCTCGATGAGTCCGGCGAAGGCCGGGGCTGTCGGCAGGGCTGCGCCGATGTCAGCAAGCCAGTCGGGCACGGTCGAGATCAGGCCGGTCGCGACGCCGAGGACGCCGACGAGCGCAGCGACCCAGCGTCCGACACCGCCCAGCAGTGCGACGAGTGCCTGATTCACCGCGGCGAACACGATGCCCGCGAGAATGGCCGTCCCGGCGAACGCCCACCAGGCCGGCGCGTCGTACTTGGCGATGATCTGCACGACCAGCGCGACCAGGAGACCCTGGCCCGCCCCGATCAGGGCGGCCGGCGCGAACGCCCGGAGCGTCAGCGCGGCCGAGGAGCGTCGCGAGGTGAGCGTGCGCGCGGTATGCGCCCGCATCACGATGTACGAGGCCAACCCGCCGAACCACAGCACCGCGGCGGCGAGCAGCGGGATCGCGGTCGGACCGAAGATGGTGCCTGCCTGCGAGTTCGTCGAGACGGGGTCGGCGATGACGGAGGCCAGCGACGTCGACTCGTCTTCGCTGAACGAGGGGAGCGAGTCGGATGCCGTGCGCAGACCGCCTGCGAGGTCACCGGTACCGGTCGCGAGGGTGTCCAGGCCGGTGGCGAGTTCTGTGGTCCCGGTCGCCAGCTGGGTGGCGCCGTCGGAGAGCTGGGTCGCTCCCGAGGCCAGGGCCCGAGCGCCGGCCGCCGACTGGTCGATGCCCTCGCTCGCGAGCTGGTTCAGGCCACCCGAGAGCTCTGTGGCTCCGGCACCGGCCTGGGTCATGCTCGAGGCGATGGTCGTGAAAGTGCCGGGAATCGCGGCGAGCCCGGAGGACACCTGGTCGTTGTTGAGGATTCCCGATGCCGTGCCGGCGGACGTCGCGGCGTCTCCCGCCTTCGCGGCGGCAGCGGTAACCTGTTCGCAGAGTGCGGGGTCGGTGGTGGCGGTGTTGCACGAAGCTGCCATGGCGCCGAGCTGCTGTGCCAGTGCGGCGGTCTGATCTGCGGCGGTCCGGGCCGAGGCAGAGCCCTGCTGCACGGTGCCGACGAGCTGGTTCACGCCGCCGACGCTCTGCTGAAGGGTCGACGCTCCGCTGGTGAGCCCTGATCCGATCTCCCCGGCCCCCGCAGCGGCCTCACGCGTGCCGCCGGCGATCGTGTCGAGGCCCGACGCCAGCGACGACGCCCCGGTGCCCAGTTCCCCGGCGCCGGAGGCCAGCTGCGTGGCGCCCTCGGGGATCTCGGCTGCACCGGTGGCAGCATCCCGCGCACCGGTCGCGAGCTGTGCGGCGCCGTCGGCAGCCTCACCGATCTGGTCGCCGATGGTCGTGAAGCCGACGAGGACGTTCTCGGTGGTCGCTTCGGTGAGCATCGTGCCCATGGTCGAGGCGGCGACATCGGCGATCTGGCCGGTGATGAGATCGTCCGCCACGAGTCCGTCTTCGGGAGTGGTCACCATGATGGTGGCCTTCTCCGCTTCGCCCTCCCCGTCGGCGATCGCCTGACCCGCAGAGGTCGCCGCGGCCGAGAACTCCTCCGGGATCGTGATGACGGCCTGGTAGGAGCCGTCGGCGAGGCCGTCGGCGGCATCCTCTTCGTTGGAGATGACCCAGGCGAGATTGGAGTCGAGCTCGTCCGACCCTTCGACCAATCCGGAGGCCAGCTGGCGTCCGAGCGGCGTCACCTGATCGTCGATGGTCACCGGCTCATCGAGGTTGACGATGGCCGCGGTCATCGATTCGAGGCGCTCGGTGGGGTTGTGCAGTGCGGCGACGAGGATGCCGCCGACCGCGGCCGGCAGCAGCAGTACGCCGAGGACGGTCAGCCAGGTGATGGGCTTGCGAGAGCGGGCGCGCTCGATGGGGAGGGTCATGCGGTCACCTCGGTCGATTCTGCGGCGGGTCGGCGCGGAGCGCGCGAGTCGAGAGTGTCTGCGGTCGGCCAGCCGGCCTCCGCGAGAGTGGTGCGTGCCGATGCGGCATCGGATGCGGTCGCGAAAACGGCGAGCGGGCGAGAGGACACAGCATCCCGCAGCATCGCCGTCGCCTGATCCCGCTGGCTTCCGGAGAGACGATCGAGCCCGTCGATCACGACGACCTCCGACGTGCCGCGCAGTGCTTCGGCGAGATCGCCGAGCGCGGCATCCGCATCGTCGACCAGGACGCAGCCGACGTGCGAACGCACCCATGCGGCGCGTCCGGGCAGGAGATGGCCGGCCACGCGCAGGCGCCCGTCGGTCGGAGCGATGCGTCCGGCGATCGTGAGAGCGAGAGCTCGACGGGTGTGGGAGTCGCCACCGGTCGCGATGACGGCGGCGCCGGACGCCAGCCGCACCGACAGTCCCTCGACGACCGGCGCATCCGCGCTGATCACGAGTTCGTCGGCCGCCACCACGGATCCATCGCCGGGCCAGTCGGCCAGGTGACGCTCGCGTTCGACCGCCTCGCCCTCGATGTCGACCCGCGGGAGGATCTTCTCCAGCCAGGTCGGGATCTCCCAGGCGCGTTCGCCGAGGATCGCCATCAGCGCGGGGATCAGCGTCATGCGAACGAGGAAGGCGTCGATCGCGATTCCGGCGGCGAGGCCGAGCGCGATCGGCTTCAGCGAGGAATCACCCTCGGGGACGAACGCGACGAACACCGCGAACATGATGAGACCGGCGGCGGTGACGACCTTCGCCGATCCGGTGAAGCCGCTGCGGATGGCGCGGAGCGCGGCTGCCCGGCGTGTGGCACGGTCCGGGCTCTTCGAGTCGGGGTCGTGCACGAAGTCCTCGCGCATGCGGGAGACGAGGAACACCTGGTAGTCCATGGCCAGCCCGAACAGCACGCCCATGAGCACGATCGGCATGAAGCTGATGATCGGTCCGACCTTCGCGACGTGCAGCAGATCGGCGAACCAGCCCCACTCGAACACCGCGCCGACGATACCGAAGGCGGCCACGATCGACAGCAGGTAGCCGAGCGCCGCGGTGACCGGAACCCAGATCGAGCGGAACACGATCGTCAGCAGGATGAGCGACAGCCCGATCACGAAGATGCCGAAGGGGAGCAGCGCGTTTCCGAGCTGATCGGAGATGTCGATGGCCACGGCCGTGAAACCGGTGACCTTGAGGTCGATGCCGAACTCGTCGAGCCACTCGTCATGGTGCGACCGGAGTTCGCGGACGAGGTCGGCGGTCGCGGGGTCGTCGGGCGCCGTCTCCGGGATGATCTGCACGATGCCGGTGTCGGCCGTCTCGTTGGGCACCGCCAGTGCCACTTCCTCGACGCCGTCGATCTCCGCCACGGCGTCGCCCAGGTCTTCCATCACTCCGAGCGGATCGGTCGAGGTGACGATGGTGCCGGTGAGGATCAGCGGGCCGTTGAAGCCTGGGCCGAACTCCTCGCCGACGAGGTCGTAGCTCTGGCGTGCCTCGGAGTCTTCCGGCAGCACTCCGGCATTGGGGAGCGCGAGGTTGAGGCTGAGGGCCGGGACGGCCACGATCCCGAGACCCAGCACGACAGCGAGCGAGACGAGGACGGGATGCCGGGTGACGCCGTTGACCCATCGGGCGCTGCCCTTCACCCGGGGCCTCACCGAGGTGGCGCCCTTCTTCGGCGCGCGGGCCCGCGGAGGTCGACCCGCGACCCTGCCCTTCATGAAGCCCAGAAGGGCGGGGGTGAGCGTCACGGCGATGGCGACGGCGATGGCGACGGCCACGGAGGCGGCGATGCCCATGGTGGTGAGGAAGGGGATGCCGGCGAAACCGAGCCCGATCAGCGCGATGAGCACGGTGATCCCGGCGAAGACGACGGCGGAACCGGCAGTACCGACGGCGCGGGCGGCGGATTCCTCGGGGTCGACGCCCTCGCGCACCTGGTCCTGATGTCTGGCCATGATGAACAGCGCGTAGTCGATGCCGACGGCGAGTCCCAGCATGAGGGCGAGCAGGGGAGTCGTGGAGGACACCGTGGCGAACGCGGTCGCCGTGAAGATGCCGGCCATCGAGATTCCGACACCGAGGATCGCTGTGAGCAGGGGAAGACCTGCCACGACGAAGGAACGGAAGGTGACGATGAGCACCAGGAGCGCGATCAGGAGCCCGACGGCTTCGGTGATGGTGACGCCGGGGATCGACGTGGCGAAGAGGTCACCGCCGAGGGCCGCCTGCGCTCCTTCGGGGAGTTCGCCGGCGAGGTCATCCACGACGGCGTTGAGTTGATCTTTGGTCTCA